>UQIY01000009.1 GCA_900541195.1 uncultured Collinsella sp.
GAGATAGGCTCCGGTCTCGTGGGCTCGGAGATGTGTATAAGAGACAGGCAGAACAAGCCGTCGGAAGAGAAGCGGTAAAAAGAGGCAGAGGTCAGCAAGGAGGAGGCCGGCATGGAGAAAGCGCGTCTGGACAAGATCATCGCCGACCGCGTGGGCAACAAGGGCGTGGGCTTTAACTCCGAGATCGCCGGCCCCACCTCGGTCGACGAGAACGACCTGCTGCGTCAGGTGCTCCCGCAGGACCTCAACGCCTTTGGCATGATCCCCGAGTTTGTGGGACGTACGCCCGTCGTTACCCAGACGCAGGCGCTCGACGAGGACGATCTGGTGTCAATCCTGACCGAGCCCAAGAACGCCGTGGTGCGTCAGTACCGCAAGATGTTCCAGCTCGAGGACGTTGAGCTTGAGTTTGAGGACGCCGCCCTGCACGAGATCGCCCGCATGGCGCTTGCCCGCAAGACCGGCGCCCGCGGCCTGCGCTCCATCTGCGAGGACGTGCTGCAGCAGACGATGTTCGATCTCCCCAGCGAGGAGGGCGTCACCAAGGTCATCGTGACCGAAGCCTCCGTAAAGGGCGAAGAACAACCCCAGCGCATCTACGGCTAGACCTGCCTAAAACGTGTTTGCAAATAGCCTCCGACCACCCGCGGTCGGAGGCTATTTTATATATATGCAATAACCCCAACTACCTGTGTTATTCTGTGTGTTTGTTTAAGCCTCAGCGAAGTCATATCAGACTGAAGTAATCGATACCTAAGGGGAGGAATGTAGGCCCGATTTTCGTAGATTCCGCACGAGCCGAAGACCACTTAATGTGGTCTTCGTGCGAGCCCAGGACCTGACCGAGCGAAAATCGGGCCTACATTCCTCCCCGGCGGGACAGGGAGAGATATATGGAAGAGATGCCCAAGAACTACGATCCGTCGACTAACGAGCCGGCGATCCTGCAGAAGTGGCTCGACGGCGGCTACTACAAGCGCCGTGAGGGCGTGGGCGACTGCACCGTCACCATTCCGCCTCCCAACGTGACCGGCAAGCTCCACATGGGCCACGCCACCGACGACTCCATCCAGGACGCCATCATCCGTATGGCCCGCATGCGCGGCAAGTCCACGCGATGGGTGCTCGGCACCGACCACGCCGGTATCGCCACGCAGACCAAGGTCGACAAGAAGCTCAAGAGCGAGGGCATCAGCCGCCTGGAGATCGGTCGCGATAAGTTTGTCGACGCCTGCTGGGATTGGACCCACGAGTACGGCGGCATCATCGTCGAGCAGATCAAGCGCATGGGCTGCTCCGTCGACTTCGACAACGAGCGCTTCACCATGGACGAGGATTACGCCCAGGCCGTGCGCAAGGTGTTCTGCGACTGGTACCACGACGGCCTGATCTACCGCGGCAAGCGCATCGTCAACTGGTGCCCCAACTGCACCACCGCTATCTCGGACGACGAGGCCGAGTACAAGGACGAGAAGGGCCACCTGTGGCACCTGCGCTACCCGCTGACCGAGCCGGTCAACGGCCAGGACTATATCGTCGTCGCCACCACGCGCCCCGAGACCATGCTCGGCGACACCGGCGTCGCCGTCTCCCCGAAGGACCCCGAGAAGGCCGCCTTTGTGGGTAAGACCGTCAAACTCCCCATCGTCGACCGTGAGATCCCCATCTTCGAGGATTGGCATGTCGACGCCAACTTTGGCTCTGGCTTTGTTAAGGTTACGCCTGCCCACGACCCCAACGACTACGCCATGGGTCAGGCCCACGACCTGCCGCAGATCAACATTTTCGACGAGCATGCGGTGGTCGTTGAGGGCTATGGCGAGTTTACCGGCATGAACCGCGACGAGTGCCGCGAGGCCGTCATCAAGTGGTTTGAGGAGCACGACCTGCTCGATCACGTCGAGGACCTCGATCACTCCGTTATGCACTGCTACCGTTGCGACGCTGCGCTGGAGCCGTGGCTGTCCGAGCAGTGGTTCGTCGCCGTCGACAAGCTCAAGGGACCTGCGCTCGACGCCGTCAACTCCGGCAAGGTTACCTTCCACCCCGCGCGCTGGACGCAGACCTACACCACCTGGATGGAGAACCTTAAGGACTGGTGCATCAGCCGTCAGCTGTGGTGGGGCCACCGCATCCCCGTGTTCTACTGTGAAGACTGTGGCTGGGAGGATGCCCTTACCGAGGACACCGACGTGTGCCCCAAGTGCGGCGGCCATCACGTGCATCAGGACGAGAACGTGCTGGACACCTGGTTCAGCTCGCAGCTGTGGACCTTTGCCACGCAGGGCTGGCCGCAAAAGCCGGAGCTGCTCGAGGGACATAACCCCACGACGGCGCTCGTCACCGCGCGCGACATCATCGCGCTGTGGGTCGCCCGCATGGTCATGAGCTCGCTGTACTTCCTGGACGAGGTGCCGTTTAAGGACGTCGTCATCTACCCGACGATCCTGGCCAAGGACGGCAGCCGCATGTCCAAGTCCAAGGGCAACGGCGTTGACCCCATGGACCTCATCGGTATGTACGGCGCCGACGCCATGCGCTTCAACCTGCTCACGCTGTGCACCAACAACCAGGATGTTAAGTTCGATGCGAACATCGATAAGAAGACTAAGAAGCTTATCGACAGCCCGCGTACCGACCAGGCTAAGTCGTTTGTGACCAAGATCTGGAACGCAAGCCGCTTCCTGCTTATGAACATGGAGGACTACACGCCCGGCGAGCCCGTCGTGGAGACGCCGGCAGACGCTTGGATGTTCAGCCGCTTGGCCAAGGCCGTGAAGATGGTCACCGAGGGTATTGAGAACTACACCTTTGGCGATATGGCCCGCGGTGTGCAGCAGTTCTTCTGGAACGAGGTCTGCGACTGGTACGTCGAGGTCACCAAGGCCCGCCTGAAGGGCGAGGGCCGTCTGCAGGCCCAGCGCAACCTGATCTTTGTGCTCGACACCTCCATTCGCCTGATGCACCCGCTTATGCCGTTTGTCACCGAGGAGATCTGGGACAACATGCCGGCGAGCGTGCTCGATCTGGACGCTGAGGGCAACGTGAACCGCGCCGAGGCACTCATGATCGCCAAGTGGCCGGAGCCCGCCGACTACGCCAAGTACGTCGACGAGGACGCCGAGCGCGCGTTTGAGCTGTGCCGTGCCGTGGTATCTGCCGCCCGCGCCACGCGTTCGCGTTATCGCTTGAGCCCCAAGGCCGAACTCGACGTGGTCGTGCGCGCCGGTGCCGAGGATATCGCGAAGCTCGAGAGCCTGCGCTCGACCATCGAGCCGCTGGCGAACACCGCCTCGCTGGTTATGGGCACCGACGTTGAGAAGCCTGCCGCGAGCATCGCCGTGGTCGACAGCGGCGTCGAGGCCTTTGTGGTGCTCGAGGGCAAGGTCGATCTTTCGGCCGAGAAAGCACGCCTGGAAAAGGAGATCGCCGCGGCCCAGAAGGAACTCGCCGGCTGCGAGAAGACGCTCGCCAACGAGGGCTTTGTGGCCAAGGCCGCGCCCGCGGTGGTCCAGAAGAAGAGGGACCGTGCAGCTGAGCTCAAGGAGACCCTGGCGGCGCTGACTGCTCAGGTTGCTGACTTCTCGTAAGCGTTACTGGGGGACGCGGTTTGGGGCATTGCTCGCTACTGCGAACAGTCCTGCTCGCACGAAGGCCACATTAAGTGGCCTTCGGCTCGTGCGGAACTTGTATCGAGCAAAGCCCCAAACCGCTCCCACGGCGGTTACGGGGGCGTCCGCTGCCTGGTAGGGCCACTTGGCTGTGACCTTGAGGTCGCTGCAAAGCGGTGTTTGGCTGATATTTTGAATGGGAGGGGCTCGTTGTTGCTTACGGGCCTCTTTTTATGTTGAGGGGACTTTGGCTATGGCGAAGCGTTCTGGGTTGTATTCGGTGCCGTTCTCGTTTGAGTTGCTTTCGTTTGATGAGGCTGTGGGACTTGCTGCTGATACGGGGCGGATTTCTGGGGATGCTGGTCCTCTGCTCGAGACGGTTGTCGATATGCTCGATGAACTGGGGCGTCCGGACGAGTATTTCGATTGCATTCAGGTTTCCGGTACCAATGGCAAGACTTCGACTACGCGTTTTTCGGCCGCCATCCTTCGCGGCGAGGGGCTCAAGACCGCGCTGTATACGTCGCCGCAGCTGGTGCGCTATCCCGAGCGCATGGAGGTTGACGGGCGCGTTGTGAGCGACGAGGCCTTTTCCCGTGGCGTTTCGGCGGCTGTCGAGGCGGGGCGTCGCGTGAATGCGCACCGTGTGGCGGCAGGGGAGTGTGCCTATACCATCACACCGTTTGACCTGTTGACGGCCGCTGCGCTTGTGGTGTTTGCCGAGGCTCGCGTGGATGTTGCCGTGCTTGAGGTTGGCATGGGCGGGCGTTGGGATGCTACGAGTGCGACCGATCCCTTGGCCGTCGCCATTACGGGCATTGGACTCGACCATACACGCATTTTGGGCGACACGCTTGAGGCCATTGCGGGGGAGAAGGCCGCGGTCATCAAACCCGGACGTCTGGTTGTGCTGGGTGAGGGTACGCACGAGTCGAGCGTTCAGCGTGTGATGGACGCCCGTTGTCGCGAGTGCGGCATTGTGCCGCTGGTGGTGAACCATGCCACGACCAAGGTGCCGGAGCACGTGGGCGATACGGTTGAGTTTAGCTGCACCACGCCGCGTGCGATCTATACGTCGAGCATGGTTAAGCCAGCGTATCAGCCGCAGAATGCTGCGTGCGCGATTATGCTGTGCGAGGGCTATCTGGGCCGCGAGCTCGACCATGACAAGCTCGATGCGTCGCTTATGGGCTGCCCCACGCCGGGTCGATTTGATGTGCTGGGAACTGGTCCGCTCAAGCTGATTGACGCCTGCCATAACCCTCAGAGCTGCGAGAACTTTGTGAGCGCACTGGACGAGATCGATCCGCGTGTAGAGAATCGCCCCACGCTGCTGTGCGCCGCATTGGCTGATAAGGACGTGGCGGGCATCGTCGACGTGCTTGTTCCGGCGTTCCCGCGCGTAGTCGTGACCCAGACCGATTCCGATCGCGCCCTGCCGGCGGAGGAGCTTGCTGCCCTGGTGGACGCCGATAAGCTCGCTGGCGTGTATCCCAGCGTATCCGAGGCCCTCGCGGCCCTCGATGCCGCGGGCGAGTCCTTCGTAGCAGCCGGCACCATCACCCTAGCCGGCGAAGTGGCCGGCCTGCTCCGTTAACCCATACCCCCTCATCGGCTGCGGTGAAATAGTTCCTGTTTTTGGGATCTAGCAGCCCATCCAGGAACTATTCCACCGCAACTTAGTTTGGGGGCTTGGGGACCAGGCTAGTCTAGGCGGACTGGGTCGTGGGGGTAGGCGTTGAGGATCTCGACGCCGGACTCGGTGACCAGGGCCAGGTCCTCGATGCGGACGCCGGTGCGGCCGGGGAGGTAGATGCCCGGCTCGATAGAGAATGTCATGCCCGGCTCTACGACCTGCTCGTTGACAAGCGAGACGTCGCCCGGATCGTGGTCCTGAAGACCGATCGAGTGTCCTAGGCGGTGCGTAAAGTACTGCCCATAGCCTGCATTTTCAATCACGTCGCGCGCGGCGCGGTCCAGGTCGCACATGTGCACGCCTGGTGCGATGAGCGCCTCAGCGGCCTCATTGGCGCGGCGCACGATGTTGTAGATGCGCGCCGTCTCCTCGTCCGGCTCGCCCCAAAAGAACGTGCGCGTCATGTCCGAGCAGTAGTTGCGATGCCGCCCGCCAATGTCGAACAGCACCACGTCGCCGCGCTTGAGAACCGTATCGTCGGGCTCGTGGTGCGGGTCGCCGGCGTTGGCACCAAAGCTCACGATCGGCGGAAAACTAAAGCCCTCGCAGCCGTGCTTGCGATACAGGCCGAGCATCTGGTCTGCAATTTCGCGCTCCGTTACGTCTTCGTGGACGAGCTTGATAGCGTCGGCCATCACGGCGTCGTTAGCGGCCGAGGACGCGCGCATCAGCTCCTGCTCGGCTTCGTCCTTGTGGGTGCGTGCGGCGGTGACAGCAAAGTCGCCCAGGAAAAACTCGCTGGCGGCGTGGCGCTCCATGAGCGGCATCAAAAAGCCGGAGCGCATGACGGTGTCGATGCCGAGCGGTTTGGTCGGATCGACCTCGCGAACGATGGCGTCGGCCACGACATCGGTGTCGGTGTGATAGGCGACGCGGGCATTGTCATACTCGGGCAGCTGATGCAGCGCGTTGACCAAGATCACGGGCTCGCAATCGCGTGCGAGCAGCACGCCGCAAAAACGCTCGAACATATCGGCATAAAAGCCGGTCAGGTAATAAATCGACCACGGGTCGTTTACGAGCAGCTGCGCGCCGGGGTGCTGAGCCTCGAGGGCATCGAGCACGCGCGCCACACGCTGGTCATCGACATGTGCCATGAAACATCCTTTCGCTAGGGTGCCACCATGGTATCCCAAGCGCCCCCACATAAGTTGCGGTGGAATAGTTCCTGGATGCCGGGGTTTTGGCGGAAATCAGGAACTATTTCACCGCAATTGAGGAGAGGCGAGGTGGATGGCGGGGTAGCTAAAAGGGCCCCGTCCTAAATGAACCATCTAGGCTGGGCCGATGTCCATGCTGGCGATGAGGTTGATGCTGGTGCCGAGGAGGTCTTCCAACACCACGTCTCCCATGCGGATGGGGGCTTCGACGACCAGGCCGCGGATGAGGTCCATGGCCTTGGCATGGAGTGCCAGCGGGATGGCTTCGGCCGTGCGCACGGGCAGCAGCGCCTCGTCACCGCCAGATACGGCAACGGTGGTGGTGAGCACGCGCATGGGACAGGTGAGCTCCTGATGCGCGAACTTATCGCCGCGCGGGCAACTGTTGCCGGTCACGGAGTGCACCACTACCATGGCGCCGTCTGCGTCGCGCTCTACCTCTACAGTCAGGAGGCACTCGGATGGGCAGGTGGTGCAGTTGAACTGCTGCGTTTCTATCGCGTTTATGCTCATGACCCTACGCCTCCTCAATGGGATCGACGGACAGGACAATTTCGCTAACACCCAGGTTGAGTGCGCTCTGAATCACCTTTGCCGGCAGCGGGAAGCTTTCCATGACGCTCGGTTTAAACGGGCGGACCTTGCCTGCAAACAGTTCTTCGTCGCCTGCCAGAATGCGCACGCGGACGGCGTCGACCGGTCGGCGCACGCGGAAGTTGAGTTTGGTGAGTGCCACAGCCGTAATGCGTCCCGGCAGCGCGTAGCCCGCAATGCCGGCGGGGGAGACCGTGAGCTGGCAGCTCGGATCCGCAGCACCGTGCCCGACATTCGCGCCGTTCCCCAGCGCGTACGCCGCCGCGGCCGCACCGGCGCGATCGGACTCGGTCGTCACGTTGTCGGCCAGATCGTGCACGTGCAGTACGTTGCCGCAGGCAAAGATACCTGGCACGCCCGTTTGCAGGCTCTGGTCCACCACGGCGCCGCGCGTGCGTGGGTCAAGCTCAACGCCCGCGCCCACCGAAAGCTCGTTCTCGGGAATCAGACCCACCGAAAGCAGCAGCGTGTCGCACGGAACAATGCGCTCGGTTCCCGGAATGGGTGCCAGGTGCTCGTCGACCTGACTCACCTCGACGGCCTCCACGCGATCGTGTCCGATCACGCGCGTGACGGTGGTGGACAGGTGCAGCGGAATGCCAAAGTCGTCCAGGCAGTTCTTGACGTTGCGGCGCAGACCGTTGGCGTACGGCATGAGCTCGTACACGCCCTCGACTGATATTCCCTCAAGCGTGCAGCGGCGCGCCATGATAAGCCCGATGTCACCCGAGCCCAAAATGACGGCACGCGAGCCGGGCTTGAGGTTTTCGATATTGATGTATCGCTGCGCCAGGCCCGCCGTAAACACGCCGGCGGGACGGCTGCCGGGGATCTTGATCTCGCTGCGTGTGCGCTCGCGGCATCCCATAGCAAGGACGACCGCACGCCCGGTGAGCTGAAGCATGCCGGTACGGCTCATGAGCGTGACGGTATGGACTGCGGTGGCTCCCGCGGTCTTGTCCGCATTCAGCGTGCCCACAGCCTCGCCCTCGCCCGAATCAATCCCAAGCACCATGCTGCCCAGGAACAGCGTAATGTCGGTCGCGCACACCTGGTCGATAAAGCGCTGCGCGTACTCGGGACCGGTGAGCTCCTGCTTAAAGTGCGAAAGGCCAAAACCGGGGTGGATGCACTGGCGCAGGATACCGCCCAGATGCTGCTCGCGCTCCACGATGGCCACGTGGGCGCCGGCCTTATGTGCGGCAAGCGCAGCTGCCATGCCAGCAGGTCCACCGCCGATGACGACCACGTCGAAGGCCTGCGTCGATACCGACGCTACAGCTCCGGCCTCCGCGCGTCCGTCGCGCACATCAAACGTCGCCATGTTAGCGCACCCCCTTCAGCGGTCCCTCTACCAGCCAAGAACCGGCATCCTCCAACAACACCTCACTGGGGTCGCAGCCCAGCTCGCGCGCCAGGATCGCTACCACGCGGCTCTGGCAAAAGCCGCTCTGGCACCGACCCATGCCGGCACGACAGCGGCGCTTGACGCCTTCGACCGAAACCGCACCCGGGCGGCGTCGGATCGCGGCCACGATCTCGGCCTCGGGCACCGTCTCGCAGCGGCAGACAATCTGCCCCCACGCGGGGTCGGACTCAATGAGCTCTTCCTTGCGCGCAAGCGGAGCGCGGTCAAAGTCGTCCGGCGCGCGGCGTATCGGGTCCCAATCGCCTCGTTCGCGCAGGGCTACGCCGGCATCGCGCAGTGCCTGCTCCATGCGCTCGGCAATGGCCGGCGCGCTCGCCACGCCCGGCGACTGAATGCCCGCGGCCTGGAACAGGCCTGTCACCACGGCGGACTGCCCAATAAAGAAGTCGTTCGTTCCCTTAATGACCGGACGACCGCCGGCAAACGCGCGCACCACGCGGCGCGTGTCCAGATCGGGCACCAGCTTGCGCGCACCGGTCAGGAGCGCGTTGACATCGGTAGCGTAGGTCTGCGTATCGTCTGGCTCGCGTACAGCGGCCGTCGCTGTAATCACGGTGTTGCCATGTACGGTTCCCGTCACAATGACGCCCTTGGAAATTGGCGTGGGAACGGGGTAGAGCGGCATGAGCGCACGCGGCTCCTTGTCCAGCACTACGATGTTGCCCTGGCGCCAGACCATCTGAAACTCCTCGGCGCCGGCCATGTGCGAGATGTCCGCGGCGCCGTTGCCCGCGGCGTTGATCAGGTAACGGCAGCGCACGTCGCCGGCGGGCGTCACCAGCGTAAAGCGCGCGCGGCCTTCGCCTTCGGCAGCAACGTCCCCGTCATCCGAGCCGGCAACCTCAATCGCCTCCACCGGCGCGGAGCGCATAAATGTCACGCCGTTGGCCACGGCGTTCTCCAGCGCGGCGATGGCGACCTCAAATGGATCGACAAAACCGGTCGAGGGGCACCACAGCGCGCATGTTGCTTTGGCACTTGCGCGCGGTTCCAGCTCGTGGATGCGCTCAGAGCTGATAATCGACAGCTCGGGAACGCCGTTAGCCAGGCCATTCTGGCGCAGCTTCTCCAGGTGTGCGCGGTCTTCGTCGTTAAACCCCAGCACCATCGACCCGGTCCGGCGGAACAAAAAGTCTAGCTCCTGGGCCCACGTGCCATATAGCTCGCAGCCGCGGGCGTTGACCTGCGCCTTTACGGTGCCCGGCGCCGGATCGTAGCCGGCGTGCACCAGGCCGCCGTTGACCTTCGACGCGCCCAGGGCGATGTCGTTGGCCGCCTCGACCACGCAAATGGACAAGTCATAGCGCGCGAGTTGTCGCGCGATGGCGCACCCGGTGATGCCCGCGCCCACAATCGCGATATCAAACGTTTCCGTCACAGTGCCTCCCAGACAAGTTGACAGGCTGTCAATAAGACTATCCTACGGTCTGCACACCCCCAGCGCAGCGGCAATGTGGCGAACAGCCCCGCTGCATCCGCCAACGGCAGGCGAGGGGAGACTCAGCAACGTCGACAACCTCGTCTGCCACCTCTGGTGTCCAAGATTTGTCTCAATCTGTAACGGTAAACAGAAGAACTGGGTTCCAGATGTTACAGATCGAGACGTCTGCCAGACGGCCCCTCCGTTTGTCTTGATTCGTAACAGTAAGAGGGGAAAATCGGTCCTATGTGTTACAGATTGAGATTTAAAGTCAGGGAGAGATTCTTCTGTCTCGATCTATAACATCTAGGGACCGTTTTGGGGTCAGATGTTACAGATTTAGATGAACCTATCAGTCGGTTTCGAATGTCTAAATCTGTAACGGTTAGACCTGTTTTTGCCGAGTTGTTGTTACAGATTGAGATATTTAACGGAGGGCTCACCGTTCATCTCAATCTGTAACAGTTAGCTGATGATTTGGGTTCTAGATGTTACAGATCGAGACAAACCTTCCGACGGATTTTGAATGTCTCAATCTGTAACAGTAAGAGGGGTTTTGGGGCCCAAGATGTTACAGATCGAGATTGAAGTCGGGGAGGGACCCCTGCGTCTCGATCTGTAACACCTAGACCCGTATTTGCCGAGTATCTGTTACAGATTGAGATGTTTGTGTCCGCACTAGCCCTGCTTGCAACCGTAGTCCCATATAAACAAACCCCGTGGTAAACTTGACCGGACTGTAATTATTCCGAAAGGTACCCGTAATGTCCAAGTACATCTCCGAGCTTATGTCGCCGCAGCTTATGGGCGTCGTCTATGCCTTTGTTGGCTTTATCATCGCCCTGTATGTGCTGTCGGTCGTCTATGTGTTCATCGACGCTCGCCGCCGCGGCGCCAGCGCCTACGTGGCATGGGGCATCATCGCCCTCATCCCGTTTGTGGGCCTCATCGCCTACCTGGTCCTGCGCCCGCACTCCTATGCGTCCGATCGCGAGGAGCAGGAGCTGGACATGGCCCTGCGCGAGCGCCAGCTTGCCCAGTACGGCACCTGCCCGCAGTGCGGCGCGCCCATCGAGAAGGACTTCGTCGTCTGCCCGGTGTGCGATACCCAGGTTCGCAACGTCTGCCCCAGCTGCCATCGCCCGCTCGATGCGCACTGGAAGGTCTGCCCCTACTGCCGAACTCGCATCCAGTAACGCATCCATCGCAGGGCTGGCCGTAAGCCACGGGCCCCGCGCGTCACGAGCTAACCGCACGCGCGCCCCACAGCCCCGCCCCCACACGATGAAGCATGCGTAGAAAATCGCCCGCCGTGCCATTAAGGTGCGGCGGGCGCTTGTATACCAAGGCAACCTGCCTATAATGATGCAAGTCAAAAACGCCGAGCGCATCGCACACACTTGCATCAGGCATCCGAGAGGAGAAAACATACCCATGAAGGCACTCTACAATGACGGTTCGGTGGCCGAGCTCCCGCAGGACGAGGTCACGCACGTCATCCGCCACTCCGCCGCGCACATCATGGCGCAGGCCATCAAGCGCCTCTATCCCGAGGCCGACTTTGCCTACGGCCCCGCGACCGACAACGGCTTTTACTACGACGTCGACCTGCCCGAGGGCGTCAAGATCAGCGAGGACGACTTCCCCGCGATCGAGGCCGAGATGAAGAAGATCGTCAAGGAGAACCTCAAGTTCACCGTGTACGAGAAGCCCCGCGCCGAGGCCATCGCCCTTATGGAGGAGCGCGGCGAGAAGTACAAGGTCGAGCACATCGGCGACCTGGACGAAGACGCCCGCATCACTTTCTACCAGCAGGGCGACTACATCGACATGTGCGTCGGCCCCCACATCTGCTACACCAAGGCGCTGAAGGCCTTTAAGCTCACCGGCGTCTCGGGCGCTTACTGGAAGGGCGACAAGGACAACAAGATGCTCACCCGCATCAACGGCGTCGCCTTTGCCACCAAGGAAGAGCTCGACGAGCACATGCACATGCTGGAGGAGGCCAAGAAGCGCGACCACCGCAAGATCGGCCGCGAGATGGACCTCTTTATGATGCGCGACGAGGCCCCCGGCTTCCCGTTCTTCCTGCCCAACGGCATGATCCTTAAGAACACGCTGTTGGACTACTGGCGCGAGATCCACCACAAGGCCGGCTACGTGGAGATCTCCACGCCGCTTATCATGAACAAGCAGCTGTGGAAGACCTCGGGCCACTGGGACCACTACAAGGACAACATGTACTCCACCGTTATTGACGACGAAGAGTACTGCATTAAGCCCATGAACTGCCCGGGCGGCGTGCTGGTGTACGCCTCCAAGCCGCACTCCTACCGTGAGCTGCCCATCCGCGCCGGCGAGATTGGCCTGGTGCATCGCCACGAGCTGCGCGGCGCCCTGCACGGCCTGTTCCGCGTGCGCTGCTTTAACCAGGACGACGCCCACCTGTTTGTGCGTCCCGACCAGCTGACCGACGAGATCGTGGGCGTGGTCAACCTTATCGACTCCGTGTACCAGAAGTTTGGCTTTAAGTACCACGTTGAGCTTTCCACCCGCCCCGAGGACTCCATGGGTTCGGACGAGGACTGGGCTCGCGCCGAGGAGGGTCTGCGCACCGCTCTGGAGCAGCTGCACATGGACTACGAGGTCAACGAGGGCGACGGCGCCTTCTACGGCCCCAAGATCGACTTCCACCTGGAGGACTCGCTCGGCCGTACCTGGCAATGCGGCACCGTCCAGCTCGACTTCCAGATGCCGCTCAACTTTGACCTGGAGTACGTGGACGCCGACGGCACCAAGAAGCGCCCCATCATGCTGCATCGCGTGTGCTTTGGCTCCATCGAGCGCTTTATCGGCATTCTGATCGAGCACTTTGCGGGCAAGTTCCCCACCTGGCTGGCTCCCGTGCAGGTCAAGGCACTTCCGGTTTCCGAGAAGAGCCGCGACTACGCCCACGAGGTGTGCGCCAAGCTGGAGGAGGCCGGCATTCGCGTGGTCTGCGACGACCGCGACGAGAAGATCGGCTACAAAATCCGCGAGGCCCGCAGCATTGACCGCGTGCCCTACATGCTCATCCTGGGCGAGAAGGAGGTCGAGGCCGGCAACATCTCCGTCCGCGATCGTTCCAACGAGACCGTTCAGATGAGTGTTGACGAGTTTGTGGCCAAGGTGCTCGAGGAGATCAAGACTCGCGCCTAGCACAAACAATACAAGAATTAACAAAGGCGATCGTCCTATAGGGTGGTCGCCTTTTTTGTTGTCTATAGAAGAAAAGCCGCTGGTTAGAGCGGCTTTTTTGTTGTGCAAAAAGGTACAGGTTTTTGTAGAGGGTATGGAGATGCACCCATTCGCGGCGATTTTGTGCAATCTGGGAAAACGCGAGCAGTTTGCTCGATAATGAACAACGTCGAAAGATACAAAAACCTGTACTTTTGCGACTGCGCCTAGCTGCGAGCGAGAAGCCTGTTCTTAACGCCCCTGCATCCGCGTGCGTCGCGGAGACAAGAAAAGGGGGCGAGAGATGGAACAGACAATGCGGCGCCAAAAGCAGCTGCCCGGTGCCTTTAGTGGCGCTACTACCAACAGCCAGCACGGCCGCGTCCGCTGGTATCTGGTCCACACCCCCAACGGTAAAGAGCGCGAGACCTGCGAAAAGGTCCGCCGCATTATCCCGCACGAGCTGATGCAGGACGCTTTTGTGATGCAAAAGGAGTTCTGGTTTAAGCGGGACGGCGCCTGGTCGCTCCAAACCAAACCCATGTACAAGGAATATTTCTTCGTCGCCACGCGCGATGCCGCCATGCTCGACAAGGCTTTAGCCCAGTTGAGCTTTGGTTGTCGCATTGCCGGCAGTAGGGAGCGGGCTTATGCGCCCATGCCGGCCGATGCGCAGGACTGGTACCGCAGTGTGCTGGACGCCGACGGCGTGGTGCGCAACAGCGTCGCGCGCATAGAAGATGGCGTGTTGCACATAGAGGAGGGCCCCTTGGTGGGGCAAGAGACTCGTGTAAAGAAGATCAACCGTCATAAGCGCTGGTGCCTGGTAGACGTGGGCGAGGGTGACTCCACATTTAGGGAGCCGCTTCCGTTGGACGTGCCTAGTAAGACGTAAGGGGACGTCGAACCGGCAATTCATTTGCATTTTGAATTCATCGAGGGGGGGGGTCCTGGGGAACGGGGACGTGGATTTGAACTTGACTACTAAAGAGATAGCTGAATGCAGTGCTTCCGTAGGGGAGTCGCTAGCCGTTCAGGAGATGCAACCGAGCGGTACGATGGCTTACCGTTTTTTAAAGAGGCTGTTTGATCTTGTTTTCAGCCTTTGCGTGAGCGTGGCGCTGGTAATTCCGGTGGCCATTGTCTGTGCGTTCATTTGTCTTGAATCTCCCGGAAACCCGCTGTACGCACAGGAGCGCGTCGGCAAGGGCGGTAAGACTATCAAGATCCTTAAGCTTCGCAGCATGGTCGCCGACGCCGGCAATGTGCAGAAGTATTTGAGCTCTGAGCAGCTACATCAGTGGGAAGTTGAGCGCAAGGTCGACGATGATCCCCGCATTACCAAAGTCGGCCAGTTTATCCGTAAGTGTTCGATTGACGAGATACCGCAGTTCCTGAACGTGCTGAACGGCGACCTTTCCGTCATCGGACCGCGTCCCATTACAAGAGACGAACTTGAGCAGCACTTCTCCGACGAGGAGAAGGCCGAGTTGCTTTCTGTCCAGCCCGGCATTACGGGCCTGTGGCAGGCAACCGATCGCAACGCTGCGACGTTCGAGAGTGGCCTGCGTCAAAAGATCGAGCTTCATTACGTGCGTAACCGATGCTTCCGCATGGACTGGAAATGCTTTACCGGCACCTTTGGTGCCATGTTCGGCAAGAAGAGAACGGGGCGATAGATGGCTATTGAGAATGGACCTCTGGTTAGCGTTATTGTTCCAACCTATAAAAGGGCAGATCGGCTGACAAATGCGTTAAGTTCTATTTCAAATCAGTCATATAAGAACCTGGAAATTATTGTCGTTAACGACAATGAAGCGAATTCCGAGTGGGATAAGGAAACAAACAAAGTACTTTCAACATACGAAGATTCGCGTCTAAGGACAATCCATACTGCCGGTCGTACGGGCGGGGGTGCCGCACGTAACTATGCGTGTCGCCAAGCAATGGGCGATTATCTGGCATTTCTTGATGATGATGATCAGTTTCTCCCAGATAAGGTTGAAACGCAGCTCGGCTATATACTGGAAAATGGCCTCGATATGTGCTGGCAGGATGTCTCTTGGTATAACGAGTCGGGTAAGCTCGTAGAGCATCGCCGGCTCAATCATTGTGATGATTTCTCAAAACAGGGTTTGCTCAGAGCACATCTATTAACGCCAATAGCACCCACATCAATCTACATGCTAAAGAAGAGTCTGTTTGACGTGACCGAGGGATTCGGCGAAGTTGCTACGGGCCAAGACTGGTGGCTAATGCTTCGTTGTATTGAAGCTGGTGCGCGTATTGGCTATATGCCAGAAGTCCACGTGCATCAGTATTTGCATTCTGGCGAGCGCCTTTCCCTGGGAAACAACAAGATCGAAGGCGAAGTGGCGAGACACAAGGTCGTTCAAAGTTATTACCCACAGCTCGATAAGAAAGATATCAACTATATAGAGTTTCGACATAACGCCGTCCTGGCATTTGCCATGAAGCGTAGCCGACGATATATGGATGCGTTCGGCTACGCGATCAAGGCTTTCTTTGCGTCGCCGAGTGCCTGCGTTACCGAAGCTTTTGGATTCTTTAGGAAAAGTAAATCTTAGCTACGAGTTATGAACCGTAATTTCAATTTTTCTGAGGAGTCGTTTTATGACTGAAAAATTAAAGATCGCTGTCGCCGGTACCGGCTACGTCGGCCTGTCCCTCGCCGTCCTGCTCTCGCAGCACAACGAAGTTCACGCGCTGGACATCGTGCCTGAGAAGGTCGCAAAGATCAACAACTACGAGTCGCCCATCCAGGACGACGAGATCGAGCGATTCCTGGCGGAAGCAAAGACTGGGGAGCGCGAGCTCGACCTGCACGCCACCGTCGACGTGGCCGAGGCGTATACGGGCGCCGACTACGCCGTCATCGCCACGCCCACCAACTACGACTCGGACAGGAACTTCTTCGACACGAGCTCCGTCGAGGCCGCCATCGCCGCAGTGCGCTCGGTGAACCCGGACGCCTGGATCGTCATCAAGTCGACCATCCCCGTCGGCTACACCGCGGGCCTGCGCGAGAGGCTGGGCGATGACAAGATCTTCTTCAGCCCCGAGTTCCTGCGCGAGAGCAAGGCTCTCTACGACAACCTGCACCCCAGCCGCATCGTGGTGGGCGCGCCGAAGGAGGACGCCAACGTCGTCGCTGCTGCCGAGCGCTTCGCACGCCTGCTTGCCCAAGGGGCGGACCCAGCCGAGCTGGAGCGCGTGAACGCCGATGGCTCCAAGGACATCCCGGAGCTCGTGCTGGGCACCACCGAGGCCGAGGCCGTAAAGCTCTTCGCCAACACCTACCTGGCGCTGCGCGTGGCCTACTTCAACGAGCTCGACACCTACTGCGAGGTCCGCGGCCTCAACACCCGCGACGTCATCGACGGCGTCTGCCTGGAGCCGCGCATCGGCAGCCACTACAACAACCCCAGCTTCGGCTACGGCGGCTACTGCCTGCCCAAGGACACCAAGCAACTGCTGGCCAACTACAGGGACGTGCCGCAGAACCTGATCGAGGCCATCGTCGAGGCCAACCGCACCCGCAAGGACTTCGTGGCAGACGAGGTGCTGCAGATGGTCTGGGACCGCGTGTACGCTGGCAAGCCGAAGCCGGTCGTGGGCGTCTACCGCCTGACGATGAAGTCCAACTCAGACAACTTCCGCGCGAGCTCCATCCAGGGGGTCATGAAGCGCGTGAAGGCCAAGGGCGTGCCCGTGGTGGTCTACGAGCCCACGCTGGACGCGCCGGAGTTCTTCGGCTCCGAGGTCACGCACGACCTGGATGCCTTCAAGGCCGGTTGCGACGTGATCGTGGCAAACCGCTGGAGCGACGAGCTCGCGGACGTGGCAGACAAGGTGTACACGAGGGATCTGTTTAAGCGGGACTAGCCCAATTGATTTGTTTTGGGTATGTTGCGCCAGAAGTAGGAAGAGGTTCGCTTGGGTTTCGAACGCACAAAAGTACTTCAGTTGGTTGGCCACCTTGGCTGCGGTGGTGACACGACTGCAATTATGAATGCTATACACGGTTTTAAGGATGACTCAATTGATGTCGATTTTCTTACCCATAGTGGCTGTGATGTTTCTTTTGTTGAGACGCTGCGCAACGAAGGCCATAGGGTCGTAGTTCTTGATGGCGATTTTCGAAAACTAAAGTTCAAGTATTCCATTGCTGTTGAAAATGCAATTCGAAGTCTTGATACCAATTACGATGTATTTCATGCACACACTTCTCTTCAGTCTGGCTTGGCTCTAAAAGCGGCAAAAAAACTGGGGATTCCGAAGAGGATTTGTCATTCTCATGTAGGTGCAATACAACGAAGAACAAGTTTTGCCCAGCGTGCTGTCCTTGAATCTCCGCTTAGAAAAGAGTGCGTACAGAATTCCAGCCTCCTAGTCGCGTGCAGTCGTGCTGCAGGGGATTTTCTATTTAAAGATAATCCTTATAGATTGCTTTATAACGGGGTTGATGTGTCTGCCTCGGATTCAGTTTCGAATAAAGACTGTAAATCTTTTCGAAATGAAATCGGCTGTCCTTCTGACGCGATTCTAATTGGTCAAGTGGCAAGGTTTAGCAGTATGAAAAATCAGCTGTTTACGCTTGACCTTGCAAGGAATTTAAAGAATTCCGATAAATACTTTTTCGTTTTTGTCGGAGAGGGTTCAAGCTTTAACAAGATTCAAGAAAAGGCAGCTGAATACGGGCTTCTAAATACTTCTTTCATTGGTCGACGAGACGATATGGCCTGCATCATGAAGTCTTTGGATTGTCTTTTACTTCCGTCTCTTCCGGGTGAAGGTTTTCCGATGACAATTCTTGAGGGAGTTTCTGCCGGTACTCGCTGCCTTATTTCTGAGAACGTTACTGAAGAGGTACTCATGCTCGGTCCAGCTTTAGTAACGCGACTGCCTCTTGATGGCAAGCGTTGGACTGAACAAATTCACACATTGCATCACAAAGATAAGGCTCAAATAGTTCTCGGTCAAAACGCCATGATTGATAACGGGCTTGATTTAGGGACCTTTTCCGAAAAATGGGAAAGAATGTACAGGTAAGAGATATGGCGATATACCTTTTTGAAATGACCTTTATTGCTCTATTTGGTACAGTCCTGTGTCGTGAGACTGAGAAGAGAACAAAACTGTATATTACGTTATGTTTCTTTATGCTAACTTTCGTTGCGGGGATTCGTTCGGTAAACGTTGGAGTTGATACCGAGCAGTTTTGCAGAGCTTATCAAATGATAGGCATGACGCCTTGGGATAACTTGTTTTCCAGTTTTCGCTATGAGTGGGGCTTTTTGGTTCTTTGCAAGGTGCTGAATTATGTCTCTGTGAACCCGCAGCTGTTGATCATTGTCTCAAGCATATTGATAAATGTGCCATTGGGAGTATTTATATTTCGTAATTCTTCCTCTGCTGCTTTGAGTGCTTTTCTATATGTCGGTTTAGGCTTGTACGCTTCTAATATGAATATCATGCGTGAAGCTATTGCGGTATCTTTTGTTTTAATTGCTTTTGAAATGCTTAAGGCAAATCGCAGTTTGCTGTTCTTCCTGTTTGTAGCGATTGCGTCTGGCTTTCATCAAACTGCTCCGTTTTTAGTAATTCTATGGCCTCTATGGCGACTTGGATTTAATAGAAAGTCGATCTTGGTTTACGTCATTTTGTTCATGGTAGCGTTTATTTTTGCTCATCAAATATCAAATCTCCTTGCGAGTTTAGTGGGCAGGGAGCAGCTCTATAACAGTGAGTTTACTGGTAGCAATTATTTTGGCGCTCTGCTCAAGGCCCTTTTGGCGCTGTTTATTGCTGTTATTGTTTTGAATTATTTTCGAGTTGGGCAAAGGGTTGGAATTCAACTCAGTAACGTTGATCAATTTTACTGTCATATGCTCATGCTTTGGATATTATTTTCAATTCTTGGTATGCAAATTCAGATATTTAGCCGCCTCTGTATGTATTTCAATGTATTTGCGCTTGTTGGAATTACTTGTGCGCTTAGGTTTATTGAAAACGCCGGCGAGCGGGTTTTCATAATGTTGTTATTGGGCGTTGTTGCATTAAGTTATTTCATCATTGTTGGCTTATTTAGGCCGGAGTGGCAAGGTGTAATTCCGTATGAAGTCGGAGTTGACTTTTCTGACTGCATATCTCTCATGCGTTAGCTGGAAAACTTTACGGTGCGCTCGTCAATATCGAATTAACTTAAATTCATTATTAGAGTATAAGTATTTGCCTTCCGTTGTTGCTTGCGCTGGGGTTTCTGGGCTTATTGGGTTTCCATGTCGAGGTTCTTCCCCTGGATTCGTCTTGCTGTGTCGCGCTGTTCGACGTTGTTGTATAGATCTCAAATGAGGTTAGAAATTGTCGGCTACGACAAAGATTTGATTAGTGAGGATAAGAATGAATAATAAAGTTAAAATGGCCATTAAATCCGTGCCAGTCGTCTCTGGTATTGCAAAGGGTTTGAATCGCACAGTGGGGATAACCATTCGTCATGCCGTCCGTTATCCTTCGATGCGTGAGTTGAACGTCAAACTTGTCAATTCGTTGCAGAAATTGAATGATGCTAATGACATGAGGATCTGGTATTTTGGAGTCCCAATTCATCAGAATTTGGGAGACCAGGCTCAAAAATTCGTTATCGAAAAATGGCTTGAAAACAATTATCCGATGGCGGAGATTATTAAAATACCGAGTCAAGCGTTTAACGCTGGTACTCGTAGAGCTATCCGTATAATAAAGGATTTTATTCAGCCTAATGATTTAATAGTCATGCAGAGCGGTCATACGATGGATGGACTCCACGACGATGAGACGCCGCATAGGCTTGCTTCAACTTGTTTTCCCGATAACAGAATTATTTTTTTCCCGACTTCAATTCGTTTTAACAGCAAACGTGGTAAAGAATTGGACCGTAAGGCAATAGGGTCACACGTTAATACTTTGTTTTTGGCTAGGGATGCCGTCTCTGCACAGATTGCTCGAGATTTGTATCCTCGACTTGATGTCCGTCTTTATCCTGACGTTGTGACCTCATTGATTGGGAAATATTCCTTTGATAACCAGCGCGAAGGTGTATTGCTTTGCGCTCGAAACGATGGCGAGAAGCTGTACTCTTATGCGGCCATCGATAAACTTGCTTCTGCTCTTTCCGGTCTTTGTGATGTTTCTCGGACTGACACTACCGTTAAATGGGATGGTATCGATTTGGACTCTCATGATGCTTGGACCGGAATCGAGGGCGTCATCGAATCTTATTCGCAAAAGTGCGTTATTGTTACCGATCGTTATCATGGCACGATATTTGCCCGTATTGCCGGAACGCCCGTTGTGGTTCTTAAGACCAATGATCACAAGGTTGTCTCAGGTGCCAAATGGTTTACAGATGCAGGGGATAAGGGGATTGTTGTTGCTGACAATCTTGAGGAGGTCCCAGGGCTTGTTTCCGATTTCATGAAGCGCTTCCCGGACGGCGTTTCCGCTCCTGCTTTCGCTGCCGATTATTATGATGGTCTGAAATCCGTTATTGAGGAAATGTAATACATGAAGAAAAGCTATAAGGCACTTGTAAGCGATGCTGCAGTTTTTGCTGCCGGCAACATGCTTACAAAATTGATACAGTTCTTATTGCTTCCGATGTATACCGCACTGCTTACTACTGAGCAATACGGTATTGGTGAGCTTGTAAACAATACTGCCGAATTGCTGTATCCCCTTTGCTGCCTCGGTGTCTATGAGGGCGTGTTTCGTTTTTCAATCGATCGGGACTCCGATAATAAGGCCGTACTCTCTACGGGTATCGGTATCGCTCTTTCCCTTTTGCCGGTTGTGGCAGCTGCGGGAATTTTCGGCTATTCATTTACTGGCTTTGATTACACATGGCAATTGGTCATTCTCTGCTTTATTACTTCCTTTAAAGTGATTTTCCTTCAATTTTCCAAGGGCATCGGTAAGACTCGACTTTATGCCTCATCGGGGGTTTTGGGCGCACTAACGTTGTTCTGTGCCGGCTACCTTTTCCTCGGCGTTTTTGGTATGGGCGTAAATGGCTACCTGCTGGCGCTGATTCTGTCGCAGGGCATTCAACTTTTTCTTGTCTTTTTTGGGGCCAAAGTCTGGCGTTTTGCCAGTATGGGTGCATTTTCAAAACCACTGGCGCGTGACCTGCTGCGTTATAGCCTCCCAATGATTCCTAACGCCCTGGCTTGGTGGTTTGTTAATCTCTCCGGTCGTTATATCGTTATGTTCTCGCAAGGCGCCGATGTCGCAGGACTATACACAGCCGCTTCTAAGTTGCCTGCGGTGATGAATATGGTTGTTACCATTTTCCAACAGTCGTGGCAGATTTTCTCAGCACGTGAATACGATGCAAGTGATTCTAGGAGTTCCTTCGGAACAGTTTTTAAGGTCTTTACTGCATTCCTTTTGTGTGCTGGTTCATTGGTTATTGCACTGACTGTTCCACTTTCGCACATTATGCTTAGCGGTGATTTTTTTGCCGCTTACGTCTTCGTTCCTTTTCTGATGCTCAGTTCTGTCATTAGTGGATATTCGACTTATTTCGGCACGCTATACAACGCGGCTAAGAACAACAGCATGATATTTGTGACAACTATGGTTGGCGCTTTTGTTAATGTGGTGCTTGGCGCTTTGCTCTCTTTTGCGATCGGGGCCTGGGGGCCCATCATTGCTGGTGTTGTTGCCTATGTTTTGATTTCACTCATGAGGGCTTATGATACAAAGAGACTAATTAACATTGATGTTGACATCCCATATCAGGTCATTGGACTCGGGCTGCTGCTTGTTGAATGTGTCCTCATTTCATTTGGTTTTGCATTCGCAACTCTGGTTTCTATCGTCTGCTCTCTCCTCTTCATGCTGTTCACGCTATACAGGTATTGGAAGATCGTTAAAACTCTCTTGAAATCATTGAAAGTAGGACATTAACGTGTGTAAAGTAGAGAGAATTGGTTTACCAGCTCCAGATAATTGCCTTGGTTGCTCGGCATGTGTGGCAGCGTGCGCTAGGGGAGCCTTGAATCTCGAACAGGATGAGCGCGGCTTCTATCGGCCGTCGGTTGATGATGGGCTTTGCGTTGGTTGCGGCGCTTGCTCTAGGGCATGTCCTGTTGTTGGTTCGCCAACCTCACGACGCAGGCCTTTAAAGACGATGGCTGCCTGGGACAAGGATCGGGCCCGTCGTTTGGCCGCAACATCTGGCGGCATGTTTATGCTTCTTGCCGATGCCTTTGTGAGTCAAGGCGGCTGGGTGTGCGGTGCGGCCATGAACGAAAACATGATTGTTGAGCACATTGTCTCTAACGATATTAATGTCATCGTCAAGATGCGCGGTTCGAAGTATGTTCAGAGCCGTATTGATGCGGCTCTGTCAGACTGTCTTGATTTGCTTAAACGCGGTGAGAGGGTCCTGTTTTCCGGAACTTCCTGCCAGGTTGATGCGATGCGCAGATTGGCGCGCGGCCGTCTTTCCGCGAATCTTATGACGGTAGATGTTCTTTGCCATGGCGCTCCGTCTCCCAGGGTTTGGGGCGACTATGTTTCTTATCGTGAGAGGGAGGCCGGAAGTAAGGCTGTTTCTTCACGATTTAGGAAGAAAGATCCTTCGTGGACAGTATTCAGCCTTGAAATGCTGTTTGAAAACGGGGATAGACGTTCTTGGTGCACTGTGGACGACTATTATCTCCGAGCTTTCCTCGGTGATTACATTACGCAAAATGCTTGCCATTCGTGTCCCTATACGGGGACTGACCGATTGAGCGATATCACGCTCGCAGATTTCTGGGGCTACGTTTCGGAGTCATGCGCTGATAGAAATACCGAAGACGGTATTAGCCTTGTTCTTGTTAATTCTGATGCTGGAATGGGTTTGCTTAAATCCGTTGACGGTGTCCACTTGATTGACAAAGAGCTTGGCGAGGCGGTTAAGGGCAATCCCCCTTTGAGGACGGTGTTTCCCGCAAATGGCAGGTCCGATGAGTTTTGGGCTGATTATGAGAAAGGCGGTTTCGATTCTGTTCTTGACGAGTATTTGGGACCGCGTGCTTCTAGTAAAAAGCATCAGCTTAGTCTCTGGTTCAATGATCATGCCTATTTCTTCCCGGGTCCGCTGCGTCGCGCATTGGTAAGCGCGAGGGGTGGAAAATAGTCAGGTGGCTATTTGCTTATGGGACATGTAGCGTGTCGGTTTGAGGGGTATTGGCGAAAGCCGGTGCCCCTTTCTTATTCGTCGCGGTGTCCACTTCAATAGGGCTCCCGGGGTATTATTGATTCACGCGTTCACTGTCTGGAGCATGACGTTGTATATTCGCATGCCGATCTGTTAATAGGTTTGGCTAATAACGGGGGATTGTTATGCCGCTGGCCGATAGCGTATTCATTGGTTTAAATATGAGTGGCACCACTGAAGATAGTTATCAAGAAGAGCTCGAGTGCCTGCTGTTTGAGCTCGATTGGGCTCGTGAGAACCATAGAGTGCCTTTGTAAGGATTAGTGAAATGCGGATGACTAAACTTATCGACACGCTTCGTGTTCGCAGCCATCTTTGGCGAAGCTGTTTTGTTAAATGGTGCGGGGGAGTGTTTGGGATTTGGGGTGTAGTAGTTTCCTTTATTTCCCCAGATGACCTTGGGCTAAATGATACTTGCCTAAAGATCATGGCTCTATTAGTCTTGCTCGTTTTTTCATTCGTGGGCAGTACTGCCCACGCCGCTCTTAAGAGAAATAGAGAGTATTGGTCTTGTGGCGGCTCGTCGTTACGCGCGTGTTATGGGGATTTGTTTTCGTTTGCAGACGATTTTGTAGGCGGTCATTGTTGTTGCGTTATTCCCGTCAATACGACTTTCGATACCGTAGTCGATGAACCGGGCTCCTACGCGCATCCACTCGTTTCGCCATTTAGCCTGCATGGGCTCTGGCTTTCTAAGATGGAGGAGCGCGGTCTGTCTGTTGCCGAAATCGACCGAAGGATTGACGACGCTCTCGCCGATATTGATTCGGTGTCCGTTAAAGTAGTTTCTTCTGGATTTCGTCGCAAAACAAATGAGTATCCGGTTGGGACTCTTGTTCCCTTTACCGTCGGTAATATTACGTACCTGCTTACTGCTCTATCTCAATTCGATAGCCGGAATGTCGCTCATAGCGATAGAGAGAATCTGCTTTTGGCTCTAAATGGCGTTATTGAATTCCATGATGGAAACGGTCAGGGTTGTAACTTGGTTATTCCTCTAATGGGTACGGGTTTATCGCGCATGGGCCTAGACCATAAGGGGTCATTCAATTTAATCACTTCATTTTTAACGCTCCATCGCGAGAAATTGACCGGGCATACGACAGTTGTCGTCTACTCTGGCGATGTTGATAAGGTTTCTATTTGGGATTAAGAGGAGCTCGCATGGTTTATCGTACAAGAACCTATATTGCAGCTGATTGGGACCATGATTACGACGCTGTTGAACAATTAAGATAGTGGAATGACAGCGGCTATTGGTCGCTTAGTTTTACCGATGCCCATGAGTTTCATCAGTCTCGTGATACGAGCAAGCCCTGTAACATCAAGGCATCTCTTAAGCAACGCATGGATGCTTCAAAGCGTTTTGTTCTAATTGTGGGTGATCATACCGACTCTGTAACAAAGGGTAGCTGCCAGTGGTGCTGGTCGTATCGTTGTGGATATAAGCTATGCAACGTTGGAAAGTACGTTACGTTTGAAAGCTATATCGAATACGAATGCAGGATAGCCAAGGAGGCCGGAGTCGAAATTGTAGTTCTCTACAACTCTGCGCGCATGAATAAGTCTTTGTGTCCTGAAGTTATCAGGGGTTTCGGTGTTCATGCTCCAATGAAAAGCCGTAGCAAGGGCTATTTGGACTGGGACTACCAGCAAGTAAAAAAGGCGCTGGGGAAGTAGGGCTAAGCGTTTGTTCTGGTTGGGAAATATGTTCGAAGGCTATGCATCTGATTTCAGGGATGACGTAACTGAATTCTGCATGAGTCTATTTCTCATAACCTGATTAATCAAAGCAAGAATGGGGAATAAAGCTTTCTGCCCATCGCGAATTGGCGATGGGGTACGCTACTGCCGTCAATATAGCAAACGACGAAATCGCAATTCCGACGTTCGCAACATTGACGCCAGCGTTGCCTGCGGCTAGCTGGATAAGGGCTTCGATGGTCATAAGTACCAATTCCTCGCTTTCGTCTAGTATGGCATAGGCAAGCATTGTTTTAGGTGGCCGCGAAAGCGTTGGTTGCACTTGCTGCGCCTTTAATTAGCCTGTCCGGGGAGGGTTAGCCGCCGCTTGTTGATCCGGACAGGTTGATTTATTTGGGGGTATTTTGGCCGAGTTCGATATCACTCGTATTCCTCGATATATTTCCAAAAGTTCATATGCCCATTTCGATCATAGGGCCTCTTTTGCCGAAGTTCAGGCCAAAATTATAGATTCAGAGTACGTTTCCCATCATGCGTTCTACCCTCTAATTTCCAATGAGATCATTACTGTTCGGTATCGTGGAGGTAAGCGAAGCTGCAAGGTCCGCAATATCGCCTATGCCTCGCATTTCGATCACCGCGTCTTCCAGTACTACTCTTATCTTTGGTCGGACTTATATAACAAGAAGGCTATTGCCGAAGAGTTTAATGAGGTTGCTGTAGCGTACCGCTCCTCGCTTTCATCAGACAGCGCCGTAACCGCTGCCAGCAATATTTCCTCAGCTAAAAAGGCCTTCGATTATATACGCGAGCAAGATTCGGCGTTTGTGCTTACAGGTGATTTCGAGAGCTTCTTCGACAACTTAAATCATGCTCATATAATGACGTCGTTGCGTTCGTTGTTTCCCGGTGGACGCTTACCGGACGATCACTATCAAGTCATTAAAAATATCCTCCACTATTCGTGCTGGCCTATTGCTGATTTGGCTGCTCGACATCAATTGCCATGGCCAGCAATCGATCCTACTCGGGAGAAAATGATCAGCGATGCGGCTATCGAGCTTCGGTTCAAGTCTATTCGCGAACTTAATAAGCTGGATGTTATCTTGCCAAAGTGTGAATTTCTTGCAAACAAGAGCAATATTATTACCAGACCGTGGAAGCAAACGGGTATTGGGCTGGGAATTCCTCAGGGTCTTGCCGCAAGCGGAGTGCTCGCTAACATCTATATGGCCGATATCGACATGAAGGTCAGGCTTGCCGTTGAACGGGTTGGCGGCTTGTATCTTCGTTATTGCGATGACTTTATTATTGCCGTTCCAAAGTCTGGCTTTGATGCACTTGTAGAGGCCATCAATCTAATGGCCGATGTTGATTCCGTTAAACTTCAGCCTGAGAAAACCAAGGCGTTCCGGGTTGATAGCAGCGGGGTTGCTCAGCTTGATTTTGAAAGCGTTCGTACGGGTAAGGTCCTTTCGTACTCCGGTGCACATCCGGCACAGAAAGTCAGCTTCTTGGGGTTTGACTTTGACGGTCGCGTTGTAAGACTTCGACAGTCTACGGTTGGAAGATACCACAAGCGTCTCAATGAGGCTGCCGCAGCTATTGCGCGTTCTAATCAGGGGGAGGGAAGGCACGCATCAAAAAAGCGCGTCTCCGCTCTGTATCAACATTATTCACCGCTTGGTATTAAGGGAAGAAGGTTATGCCCTTCGGGTGATGCCGGGTCTTCTGCATCTTCTCGCTATGGGAACTTTCTCTCCTACGCGGAAAGAGCCCAAAAGGCGTTTCCAAATGATCCGATTGCCCCCGATGAGGCTAAGATTTACAGGAAGATTAAACGCTTGAGTGCTCGGTAAACGATGGCTTTAGCGCTGGATTATTCATAGCCATAAATACTTAATCGATATCGGCCAATTCCGGTCACCGGGTAATAATTGATGTGCCTTCACACCCTCGCGGAACTATGCTTCTGAAACTCGTGCCGAACATTAGAATGATATGACAAGAACGGTAGTATCGCGAAAGTTGGTGTAATGGACTCTTTGGCCCCCGTGCCCAGGATCCGAAATCTATCGATATCCTAGGCCGACTCCATTCTGTCGGCAAGCTCAAGGCCGGATTTGACCATCTTCCTGGTGGTCTTTTCCGGCTCGGCCCAGTTGTGACAGCCCGACGTACCCCTCCGGAGCGCCGCGTCGTGCATCTCGGCCATCTTCCTCTCCGAGAAGTAGCGCGAGGATGCCGTGGAGACGGCTAGGATAGCCCCGAAAGCGGCCTGGTCGCGACATGGTGGGCGTATTCTAGGCGAAGGCACGGACCCTTCCGAGCCAGGACGGGCCGCTCGCTCGGGCCAACTTTGGCGTACCCTGCTGGAACGGCTTCCGTCAACATCCGCAAAACTACCGCAAGGAGGAGGCCACAGTGATAGATAAGAGGCTTATTGAAGCCGTTCCCGGAGCCGAGAGACTTAAATCCGCAATGATTACCCCAGAATTGTTTGTTAAGGACCTCATACAAGACTATTCTGGGCGTCCGTTATATACATACGAGGAATGGACGCGCGAGCTCATCAACCACTCTAACGCT
This sequence comes from uncultured Collinsella sp., assembly GCA_900541195.1. Lineage (GTDB taxonomy): Bacteria > Actinomycetota > Coriobacteriia > Coriobacteriales > Coriobacteriaceae > Collinsella. The sequence continues at coordinate 27,690 of UQIY01000009.1, forward strand.
TTCAAGGAACTGACCAGAGGTGCGGAGTTTCATGCGCCCGTATCCGAGGCAAATGGGGAGTGTGATGCGGTATCAGATGCGTATCAGTTAGATTTCAAGCTCATCTTCGGAAAATCCATGATGCGCGCCGTAAGCCTCACTTCGTCAAGGCGAGTTTCAGAACGCGGAATTACTTTTAGACAACCTGGCATAAGTTATGCAAAAGAACAGAGAGGCTTACGCCTGCATGCGATTCTCAGGGATTACAGCCTCGCCAAGCTTGACGAGCTTCTAAAAACTGAGAGTGATAAACAATTGAGCGAAGAAGACCGTGAGGCCCGAGGACTTCTTCGCTCCATCAATCGTTCGAAAAATTTGCTTCTAGTATATCCTTGCCGCTTTGAAGGCATCGACAGTCTGCCTGGACTTGAGGAAACCATAAACGCCGCACTTTACCATGACTTCCGGAACGCGCTCGACGTCCGACGGATGCATCATCCCGACAAGGACACCTTCCTTTCATATTTTTGCAATGACCGCATGGTTGTCACAAGAGCGAGCGGGCACGTCCTAGCCAAGTTCGACGATATCATGGTCGCAAAAAGCAGAACATACATGGATATTATGCGTATGCGTGATCCCGGAGAGTATCAAAGGCTGCTGAAGCTTGTTTAACCGACCGCAAGGGCTAGTTTTTTGGACATCAACCCAAGATGTGACCTGCCAAGAGGACCGGACGCCGGTGCGTTCGGACTCGCTTTTCTGCATTCAAAAGCAACGCTGAGCTTGACCTCACGGCTTGCGCCTGCTGCTCGGCGGTCTCCTGAGGCTGAACCGCCTCTGCAATGGCTGCCATAGGCAACGTCGCGCCGACCATGGACGTGCACGCGATCGCGCAGATCAGGTAGTAAAGGAGTCGTTTCATAGCGGAGCCTCTCGGTGAGCAACCAACGGGGTCCGAAGACAGCTCCAGGCCAGCACTCCGCACATATTTTTTGGGGTTTATTTTATGGGAACACCGCTCAACATCAGTGAACTTTCTGGGGAATGTTGGGGAGGGGGAGGAGTAACTGACTGTTGGGGCGTTGGCCATTGGCGGCGTCCCGCCTACGCTTCGTTGGCTATACGCTATGCGGCAGCTTCAACATGAGGCCGCCTTGCGCCTCTTCGAGGCTCGGCACCGAGGCCTTCCAGGTAAAGTCCGAGAGGCTGCTGCTTAGGTCAAGCTCTGCATGGGCGTACTTTTCGATTATGCAGCCAGGGTGATTCTCGTCTGGTAAAAGGCGAGATTCGACCGGTCGCGACCCGATGATTCGATATTCCTTCTGATATGCGTACTTGGGCGTTTTAATAACGAGATTGTGTGGGATGCCCTCAAAGATCTCGCGGATTAGTTTTGGCCCGGGGACGCCGTAGGAGATGGGACCGTGGGCGTAGATGCTTCCGTCGTCGGCGGTGTGTCTGTCGGCGAGGCGTGCGAAACTGTCGTACTGCACAATGCCAATCCACCCGTCCGTGCACCCGAGCTCCTGGATCATTCGCATCGGGATTTTCACGGCGTTGCCGACGATATCGTTCTCGCGGACCGTGTACATGCAGTAGATGGGCAGGCAAGTATATCCGTAGAGGCACACCCCGGGAGCCATGGACGCCTCGAGCGGATCGCCCTGCTCGCCAGGCAGGCCGTGGTAGTAGCCGGCCGCGTTCATGTAGAGGCGACCGTTGATCAGGTCGTTGATGTATGCCTCTCTGGGTGCGAACTTTAGTAGGTAGACGATGTCATTGTTGGGCATGGTGTTTCCTTTCTTTGGTAGTGATGTCCCGGGTCGCTTGTTCGTCCGGGTTGCTTGCTACCAAGGTAAGGGCGTCTGGTGGGACCCTCGTGCGGGAGCGGTGTGTGGCGTTTGCCTGGACTGTGCTTTTTCGAGATGACTGGGCGGTCAAGAAGTTTAGACCTGCGTCGACTCCATTTGTCATGTCCACAAAACCGTTGGCATTTGGTGTTAGCATCCCTAGTGTTCGCCTTGCCAGGAACGTTGTTAATTGCCATATGTATGGCTATTGCTCTATTAGGGGGATTCCCTTGGCAGATTTAGTCCATGTTTTGCCGTTCAAATCGGTGAGTGTCGAAGCTCAGAAAGCGCTCTCAAAGATTGAGTATCTCGAGGGCGATTCTGTAACCAAAGTGAAAGAGTATGACGACGTTGTGCGGTCACTTTGGGAGGCTAAGCAACTGTATGAACAGTTTCGATGGAACTATGGTGAACTGAGGCGCTTGGTTCCGTGTGATCAGTTTGACTTCTTACCCGACGGCTTTGCCAATGGGGGTTTTGGCGAGAGGACTGTTGTTAACACTGCTTTTGGAAATTATGTTTCCGCAGCCCGTGGTCTTGTCGATAGAATGCAGGCAGTTATGCGGAAGTATGACCGAGGTTCAAATAAAGAACTTTATAAAGACTATTGGAAACTGCCTTCTTCTTGGTATGACGAAGGTGGCCTCTATGTTTTTATGTATGAGATTCGAAATCCAGTTCAGCATGGTCAAACCGTTGTTTCGCTTGTCAGGGAAAATGATGCGACTAGGGTTAGATTTGATCTTGATCAAATTGTTGATATGCGCGAATACAATACCTCGCCAAAACTTCGCGCCTTTCTAAACAAGACAATTTCGAAAATCAAAGACCATGACTCATCCGATTGTCCGTATCTTTGTTTTCGATATACAAACATGAGGTACAACGAACTTGTTATTGAGTTATTCTGTCATTTCCTGAAATGTGCCGAGCCCAGAATACGCGCCGCTCGTAAGGATATGCAGAGTTTGCTATTACAGCACAGCAAAGCAGTCGGCAAGCTGGGCGGCTCTTCCTTTGTTGCATATGTTGATGGCGATATGACCCATGTTTATGATGAAGTTGATATTGACCCAGTTAAGCAATTAAAAGATATGCACCGAAAGGCACAGAAGCATCTAAAGGATGCTCGAAATGCAATTGCGGCTGAGCGCAGATCAATTCGCTAGAGAATAGCTCCAGCATTGCGGTTCTGCTCATGTTTGCGGTCGGACGGGTGCCTCTGCGGTTGTCGGTAGTCTGCGCCCAGAGTTCCATTGGCCCAGGTTTTTTATCCCAGCAAAATCCAGGATCTGCTTAGCTATCTATGGCTACGCTTCATTAAATAAGTCGTTCTTCTTTAGCCGACCGAGATATCGGTCGAGTTCGTATAAAGCGTCAATGTAGACCTGAGCTGAGTTGCGGATATCGCGCATATCTAGACAGCATCTTTCAAAATGTAGCTTGCCAGTTTCTGTTTGAGTGCTACGACAAGTCATGAGTGCGATTTCGTTTTCAGCAACGTTGTCAGTCTCTTCTAATCCTTTTGGTGAGATGCGATAGATTACTGCGCCCGGATATGAGTCGAGAAGGCTTTTCCCTCTCACATCAATACAAATTCGCCCCGCTGGACCAAAGCCGTATTCTTCATGCCTCGTCGAATTCAGGGGGTGAGCAATTACGATTGAGCGAACCGCTTCAAGATAATTACGCGCCTCTGTGAGTTCATTCTGTCTCGAGAACTCGAATTTGGTTCTAATTACTTCTTTCAAACAGGTGTAATTAATCTGCCAGTATGCATCTTTAATCCAGGTGGCGAGTGCTACTAGAAATACGGTGTCCTTAATGTTGGGAGAAAATCCGTCTTTGATGGCAGCATTGAAGTCTTGAATGCTGTAGTTGGCCTTAAGAATAAGATCAGACATTAATTCATAGTGATCTAGGTCTTTCCAAGGCCACTTTTTCCAAATGCCGCCTTTGCCTTCACCCAGACCGTCCGTGGACTTTAGATTTTCGATTGATTGCACGTTGTTCCCGTCTACTTGAGTTCCGATCGGGCTCCTCATCGTTGTACGTTGTTAATTATCATAATGGCTCGACGGCAAAGCGAGGGGTTGGGTCACATTTTCGGGTACCGTCAAGATACTTTCGTAAATTGATTTAGCCGTCCTCGGCCTCGTCCTCTTCTAGCCCTCCGCTTTTCCCTTCAGCTCGTCCATCTCCTCCAGTTTGGACATGTCCAGGTACCTCCTCTTGCCCCATTCGTGCTCCGCTATGTACTTCAGTCTCGCTGACACCAGTATGACGACCGAGTTGCCGTCCGGGTAGGTCCCGACGGCCCTCGTCCTCCTCCTGATCTCGCGGTCGATGCGTTCGATCCCGTTGTTCGTCCTGATCCGGCGCCAGTGCTCCGGCGGGAATTCCGTGTAGGCCAGTGTTTCGGCGAACCCGTCGCTCACCGTCCTCGCGGTGGACACCGGCGCCCCCCAGAGGAGCTCGGAGACGTCCTCGATCCTCTTGGTTGAGACGCCCGCCAGGTACATCTCGACGATAGCCTCCTCGACAGAGGTCTCGCGCCTGCGGTAGCGCTCGATGACAGCCGTCCGGAAGGTCGCGCCGCGGAGTTTCGGCACGCCGAGCTCGACTTCCCCGGCCCCGGTGACGAACTTCCTCGCGTAGTGGCCGCTGCGGTAGACCTCCCGGCCCGCCGCCCTCTCGTAGCGTTCGGCCCCGACGGGCTCGGACGACTCGTCGTCGACTGATACGATGTTCGCATATACTGCCCGTGCCCCTTTCCTCGATGGTTTATTGTCTAGTCGCCAGAAATCATATGAATACGCGTGGACCGTGTCCCTCTATGTGTTTGTCAATTTGTGAAAGAAATTATGCGTCACCTCCTTATGCGCAACTACTTTCCCTATGGGTTATTAAGACTGCCCAAGACGGATTGTTGGTCGCCGGAGATTGGTTTGCCCAACTGCGCTTGAGACCCTTGGTGCGGATTTCCCAGTCGCCCTACAACGCTCTTGCAATGAGTGTTGTAGTGGTCATTGCCCAAACGTTCCTCGCGATTTATGCACTGTTTAGGAACATGAACTACTACGACATGAACGCACCGTTTCTCGAGAACTTCTTCAACACCGTTAAGGGTGCGGCACTGAAGCTGTCCTCGGCGATCTTGGGCGAACACGCGATAGATGTGCTGCGCCAGAAGAAGGGGGAGTGAGGGCGAGATACTCAGAATGTCAGGCCGTTAGGTACTGCAATCCCTCCCCGTTGTTGGCTGTATCAATGTGGGCCTTATATATCATGGACTTGATGTCGGTATGAATAGGGTGAGACAAAGTGGACGAGCTTTCCAAAGAAATTGCATCTCTGCCATCTGATGTATTGAGTAAAGCATATGATGATGCTCTGCATCCTGTGCTCTCATCGGTCGGAGACACTCTGAGTTTAGTTCCCAGAACCGTTGGCGTATTGCTTGGCCCCTGGAAGAAATGGGTGGTTAACGGCGAGAGCAATATTGAGGAGGCGATTCGGCAAATCGAAGAAAAGATGGAAGACGTCCCGGAGGACTGCTTCTGTGAGCCTGCACAGAATGTTGTGGTGCCGGCTATTCAGCAACTGTCATATTCGTACGACAGTCAGGACCTAAGGGGGCTGTACGTTAATTTACTCGCGTCCTCTATGGATAAAAGGGTTTCTCCTCTCGTCCATCCGAGTTTTGTTAGCATAATCGGACAACTGACTCCCGATGAAGCCAAAATGATGTCGTGGCTTTCTGAAGGGCTTGGTAAAGATCATATTCCGGTTATTGACTTACGCGTTGTCGAAGACGATGACATGCCAATTAAAGCTCGGTGGCGAGTGCTTTGCGAAAATTATACGAACGTATTCGATGCTATCGTTCAATGTCCTGAGAATGTGTCTTTGTATTTGAATAACTTGGAGCGACTGAAACTTTTAAGCGAAGAAACGTACTGTTACGAGGGAGAAGACGATTATCTTGGGATTGAGGATTCTGACAGGATCCGAAATATAAAGAAGGATAATACGCCTTCTGATGGATGGCGGTTTGATTGCGTACATCATGTTTTTAGGCTAACACCGTTCGGGAAGCTTTTTATTAAGTGCTGTGTTTAGTCTTCTCGGCAGTGCTGGTACGATTCGATTCTTGGCGGTTTGCTAATGGGTGAATGCGTTGGTCAGATTTGATGGGAATACCTTCTATTTCTTGTCAATTAGTCTTTTAAAGCTTCCGACCGTCGTCCTGGCGGTTTTTCTTTGTCCCCGCAATGATGGACAATTTCCTTAAACGATTTTGGTCCGTGATAGTTTCTCACGGTTCATTTTCGCTTCATTTTACGGTGATGGTGCCAAATGGTAAGAGGTGCATATGAACGAAGCGGTTTTAAGGGTTTTAGCCAGGCTGGGGCTCGACGCTAAACCATTCAAGCAGGAGAAAGTGATCGAGCTGGTCAAGAACCCCCTTTCCGGAGCATGGGTTACCGTCTATTCGCACCATGACGCTGCTGATGGAAGGCCTTCCGTTTTTGCCTGTTTTGCCGACCTTGCACGGAAGCAGGAGATTCTTGCAGGTGATGATTGGTTGAAGCATGCTTCCAGTTTCTCGCCAGGCTTCTGCGTATGTGCAGATGACGTCACTTATCATGACGGGCGCGATGAGGGCTATGACTTTATTGTTGCCGAGCAGTATTTCTATCCGCTCGACCAAGCGCAGATTCTGGTCAACCAGGAATTTGTCATGCTGTTTGAACTCTACCGCGGCGAAGACGGTTGCTACTATAGCGTCGACAAGTGCGGCGAGAGAGAAAAAGTCGTTGACTTTGCTGGAGACGAGGTGCGTGTCAGGACCAAATATATACTGCGCTTCATTGCAGCTAAGCAATGCTTCTTCGTCTACTTTGTTGACGCTCGGCTGGCATCTTCGTCCAACTATCCTTTGGGGAGCACTGAGTGCATTTCAGAGAGTGATGAAGTCGGAGGGAACTACCATATCGGACAGTGGTACACGAGCGATATTGATGAAGGCTATCTGCTGTCCATGCTCTACGCTCGAAGCTTTATCGAGCCCGACGACGTCGAGACTTGTGGCGTATGGCCGTTCGATGAGAAAAATGAACGGTACCCCGAGTTCGTCATCGGCGAACGGCCTGACGGCTCGCTCGTTCGATACACATGTGACCCGAATAAGCTTGGCACCTACTTTGATAAGGAGCCTCGCGCCCCACATTACTTAACCCCCGTTTTCTTTAAGCCCGCTGTACTTGATAAGTACAGGAGTAGCCCTCACTTCGATGTCAGCGAGCGTCACATTTCATGTGGGAGCCAGTGGAGGTGCGAGATTGACAATGTCAACCCGGACAGAGTCATGGTTTATCTCGGCGATTTGGGACGCGATCTTCCCGAGAGTGAGCGCACTCATTTCCTTTCCTTCGAGATGTCTCCCGTTGACCAGCGCATTTCTGATGAGGTATTCAAGACAGATTTGCTCAATATGTGGGTTAAAGATCCGTCGGGCCCTGTTTCCATGCTTATGCGAGCGCGAATGGAACTTGATAAAGCATGGAGGAAACGGTTTGGCTTGGCGCTGTATAGGCCTTTCCACCGTGCAGACGAGGGCATTCTTGAACAAATCCACATTCCATCTGGCAACGGCGAGTCTGAATTTGAGTCCGTGACTATGGCCCTCACGAGAGCCCTCGTCGATTACATTGATGAAAGTGCTCTAAAGGACGCTGATGCAAAGGGTAGTATTAACAAGCTGGAGGCCTTTCTTAGCGGGAATGACATCGTGATCGACCTAAAGCCTCTCCGTGATCTTCAGAACCTTCGGTCGGCGGGGGCAGCGCACGGTAAGGGCTCAAAATACGATAGGCTTTACGGCGATGTGGTCACCGAAGACCATAGAGAAGATGCGAAAAGACTTATTGCTCGGCTTACGACCATGCTGAACGAGTTGACTGAGGCCTTAAAACCTGCCGACGATCGGAAAGAGTAATTGCAGGGTGATGGGCTGTCATGCGCTAGGGAAACAAGGCTGTTGCAGTTGGCGGATTTAGATATTCTTGCATCAAGACCTTCCGATTTCCTATAGATAGAGACAGGTCCAATTAACTTTCAATGTGTATCCTCCTTATTTTCTGAGTTTATGTAGCACTAGCTGCGTTTATAGGAATGGGCTATGCGCGATACGGCGGTTTCAGCATGAGGCCGGCTTGTACTTCTTCGAGATTCCATATACTGACACCTTTCAGGTCCGGCTTATGTCCGCGCCAGTATTTATGCTTTAAGCAAAGCGGCACGAGTGAACTTGCTGCGAGCCTCATGCTGTGAGCACGTTAATCAATCGGTCGTGAAGGCGAGGTGAGTATGAAAGGTAGAAACCAGCACGTTACGAAGCGGGCGGATGGCAATTGGCAGGTTAAGGGCGAGGGGGCGCGTCGCGCTTCCTTTGTTACGACGACCCAGGGCGAAGCTATAAAGCGCGGTCGTCAAATTAGTTCTAATCAGCACTCTGAGCTAATCACCCATCGTCCTGATGGCAGGATCCGCGCAAAGGATTCCCATGGGCACGATCCCTTCCCGCCGAGAGGATAGGGACTTGACGCCATTGCGGCTGCGGGCATGGATTAGCGTGTCCGCAGCCGCAAACGCCTGCCGGAAGTATGCGGCAAATTCTGGAACCCCCGAGCACAACAGCTTTTCCACATAAAGGATCCGCAGGCAGAAGCATTACGGCATTCCGGAGCGCTCGGCACGCTAGGGATTTGCCGCATACTTCCGAGTTTTGGCCTTGTACCCTTTGCTCCAGATGCTGCAAACACTTGATTGATGCTATTTAAGGTCTATAATCAAATAAAAACTCTGAAATATCTTTTCAAAACAATGAAAGGAATTTTGAGGACGATGCTTTGCCAGTTTACCTTCAGGAACTATAGATCCTATCGCGACGAAACTGTGCTTTCCATGCAGGCAACATCGATGAGGGAGTTCGAGCGCTCCCTCATAGAGTGTCCTGACGGGCAGAGTTTCCTTCCGGTGGCTGCGGTTTACGGGCCTAACGCTGGCGGTAAGTCTAACCTGCTCGAGGCTCTTGACTATATTCGTTCGGCGGTAGCAAGGCCGATCAGATTGTTGTCTGCCAGCACTGATGCGCCAGAAGGTAACCGATCTTCGATACCTCGTTGCTCTGCGTTCGAGTTCGATGACGTGTCGGCTGCTAAGCCCACCGAGTTCGAGCTCTACTATCGCGCGGGTGAGCATGAGTACCGCTATGCCCTGTCCGTGCATGCGGACGAGATCGTGTCCGAAGGACTGTGGCGGCGCAAATTGGGGGCGTCACGCACGGCGATGCTGTTCGAGCGCGAGGGGACAGGGGTTGAGCTTGGTCCCACGTTGCGTAAGCTCGTGACGGCTGCGAGATTCAACCCGAGCCTGCCATACCTGTCGTTTCTCTGCATCAACTTTGACGCGCCGGTGATCAAGGAGGCCGCCAGTTGGTTTCTTGATGGGGTGTTCCTGAACTACAACAGCTCCTATCTGGAGCAGATGCTCGAACAGTTGCTCGACGAGGATGACTCACTCGAGATCACGCGTTTTCTGCGTGCCGTTGACGTACGTATCGATGGCTTTAGGGTTGAGAAAGCTCCGGAATGGCGCGGCCAGCGCGTCTTCGTAAAGCATGAGGTGGACGGCAAGGGCTATGAGCTGCGCCTGTCCGAGGAGTCGGCCGGTACTCAGAAGCTCATGGGGTTGGCGTCGTTTCTGCTGGCGGCGCTCGAACGCGGCGGTACCGTCGTTGTCGACGAGCTCGACGCCAAGTTGCATCCGAAGCTCCTGCGCTACGTGATTCTGCTGTTCAAAGATCCCGAAGTCAACAAGAGCGGCGCGCAGCTCATCTTCTCGTCTCAGGACGTGTCCACTATGCGAAACGATGTTTTTCGCCGCGACGAGATATGGTTTGCTGCACGCGGCGAGTGGGAGGCGAGCCAGCTATGGTCGCTCGCCGACATCCACGAGGCAAATGGTAACCTGGTCAGCAAGAACGCGGCATTCGACAAGCAGTACCTGTCTGGCCGCTATGGTGCCGACCCGTATCTCACGCGCATTGAGGAGTGGGATTAATATGGCCGCGAAAAAGTCGAGGGACTGGCGCAGCGGCAAGCGCGAGGGACGCTCTCGCATGGTACAGATGACGCGCCATCTCGTGGTGACCGAGGGCAAGGAGACTGAGCCTCGCTACTTCGAGGGCGTGCGCGCCGCGTTTGGCGCAGCAAACGAGCGGAAGGTTGCCGTAGTCGTTAAGGGGACTGGCAAACATACGCTCGACCTGCTCGACTTCGCCGTCGAACACTGCCTCTATGCGCCCGAGACGTTCGACCACGTGTGGCTCGTGTATGACAAGGATGACTTCCCTGCGTCCGACTTCGACGCGATGGAGCGTAAGTGCAACGAGCTCTCTGATGGTTCGAGGACCTTCCACGCGTTGTGGTCCAACCCCTGTTTCGAGCTGTGGCCGCTTCTGCACTTTCGCTACACGACCGCGCATATGTCGGCGTCCGACTGCCAGCATGCCCTCGCGCAGGAGATGTCGAAGAATTTGGGCATCGAGTACCGCAAGAACCTTGACGGGATGTTTGGGGCAGTGGATGATAGGCGAGGCGAAGCATTGCAGCGTGCTGGACGCCTCGTCACATACCATAGGGGGCTGGGTAACGTTAAACCATCCGCGCAAAACCCTGCAACCAAGGTGGGCGAGATATTCGATGTGATCGGGCCGTATCTGGTTTGACGGTCAAGTTCGATCGGGCTTGATAAGACTGGAGATTCATGAAAGATGTTGTTTCGGGCTGCCTGCCGTCTTTAACTGGATTGACCTTTTGGGACCCGATAGGATACTAGGCCGAATCTAGCGGTATTGACGCAGTCAACCTACGGGCTCGCACGTTGCTGCTGCTAGCAGCAGATCGGGCGAGGACTGCTGCTTCTTTGGCCTGTACGCTTCCGATGGCCTGTTTGCCGTGGACGCCTCCTGGGTGGACGCGACCGGCGCCATAGCCGATGCTGCCTGCGAGAGTGGCTCACTTACGTCGGCGCAGTTTGTGACGCCGATGGGCGGGGCCTTTGGTACCGCCTGTGTTATGGACGCCAGCGGGGCCGTAGCTCAGCATGTGGTAATTGAACCCACAGGCGCCCAGCCGCCGGTGGGGAAGACCCAGCCCGATACCGATGAGCCCACCGGTGGCAATCCCGCGGGGGATACAAAGCCCGGTAGCGAAGAAAAGCCCGGTGATGAGACCAAGTCTAGCGAAAACCCGCCCCCACGCCTGATTCGTCGCCCAAGTCGGACGCCAAGCCTGCGCCCGCGTCCTCCAAGACGCCTGCGATCAAGACTGCCAAGAAGACCTAGCCCGCAACAACGCAAACCGCCGCGCTCCCTAAGACCGGCCACGGTGACTGGGCGGTTGCGTGCCTTGCCTTCGCCTTCTAGGTATGTTGTTGGTCACCATAAAAGTTCGGGCACTTCGTTGGGGGCCTTATTTGACAATGTAGTTTCTGCCGCTTCTTCCCCACATTTCTCTGAGTCAATAATGCAGATTGCTTGAACACGGCTTGGGGCTTGCCATAAATTTGAATTTGACTAAACTTAACTTATAAGTTAACCATATTTGGTTTCTTCTGAAGCGGAGGGGGTGGCCTTTGGCTAGTGACTATGAGCTTGTCGAATATGCTGATCCCGAGGGACGACCTTTTTGGGAACTAACCACCTCCCCTGAGAACTCTCAGTTTCAGAAGATGATGTCTGATCCTAAAACGAAGTTTACCGCCCGTAAAATGATCAATCAGATTTCAAAAATCTATGATTACGGGCTAAAGGATGTCAGTGGAACGTCAAAGCTTCGATGTATCGAGCCTAAGATTGGACTATACGAACTCAAGGGTTTTGATGGGGTTAATCGAGAAATGGTCTACGCGATTTGCCAAGGCGTGGACAAGATTGTTTTGCTTTTTTGGTTTAAGGGCCATCAAGGCTCGGGAAATATTTCCAAAGAAATTAAACGCGCAAAACAGTTGGCCCCGATAGCAAAGCGGCTTTTGGAGTCATAGCGTCGGCTTTTTTGCCCGCTTACGAAACGGAGACTTGTAATGGTTAAGGTCGATTTATCAGACTTTCACGCGGAAACGGAAACGAGTGAAACCCGTGCCTATGAGCACGCACTAGATATTGAGTTTATTGTTCATCGCGAGATGCAGCGCTCGGGCTTGAGTAAAAGCGAGCTGGCAAAGCGTATGGGCGTGAGTCTTCAGTCGCTTTCGAAATTGTTGAATTGTCAGCCCAACATGACGCTGAAAACAATCGCAAAGTTTGAGCTTGCGCTGGGTGTCAAAATTATTCCACAGGTCATTTCCAGTTATTCGAATGAGGCGCCGTTTTCTTCGTCTAATAACTCTGTCCGAGAACAATGGTCTTCATTTAACAGCGACTGCTCGGCTAAACGATTGGACTTTGAGATGATTCCGGGAGGTTTGGCTGCATGAGTAAGGATTTCATTGCGCCTATTCAGGTTGTTCATTTGTTTGTTGTCGACTCAACTTTTCATATTGAGAATGAGCCCTCCCAGAATATGGATTTAAAAGTTGACGTTAGTTATCAGGACGTCCATCTATTGAGGAACAAGGCGGGCGAGCGTGCAGACTTAAAGCTGTATGTGTGTGGCAGTCTGATTGATAGAGACGATGCAAAGGAAAAAATGCGCGCTGATGTGTCGGTCGCTATTTCGGTGTCTACAAAATTGCCGTTCGACATTTCAGACGATGAAGCGCGCCGTTATCTTCTCTCTAATGCGATTTCCATGGCGTATGGTCACGCTAAGAGCTATCTGATGGTCGTTACTGGACTTTCGCCCATGGGGGCTTTGACGCTGCCGGCAATTCTTCCTTCGGAATTGGCAGCGGACAGCGATGCGTCTTTCCAAAGTGAGTAAGTTGTTCTCGAGTTGGATTTTGCCTGCCACTGTGTGCAAATATAACGAGGTGCCGAATCGGTAGTTTGACCGATTCGGCATTTAAATTTCGAAGTTTCTAGTTGAAGCCCTGCGATGCCCGTACTACGACAGCTAAATTGACCGTGACGTCCTGTCTTGCGATATGCATGTAGCTCCACACGGGTATCATGGTGAAAGCGATTTCAACGACAGGGGTACTCGTGGTAAAGATGAAAGATGTGGCCGAGCTGGCCGGCGTTTCGAGCGCCGCCGTCTCGCGCTACCTCAACGGTGGTTACATATCGACGGACAAGGCCGAGCGCATTAAGCAGGCGATTGAGCTGACCGGATACGTGCGGTCCAGCCAGGCTCGCGCGCTGCGCACCGGTTCCACCAAGCTCATCGGCGTCATCGTGCCCAAAATCAACTCGGAGTCCGTGAGCCGCATTACCGCCGGCATTGGCCAGGTGCTCGGTCACCGTGGCTACCAGATGCTGCTTGCAAACACCGACAATGCGGCCGATCGCGAGCTCGAATACCTCGATTTGTTCCAAAACCACCCAGTTGATGGCATTGTGCTGGTGGCAACCATGATTACCGACGAGCATCGTCGGGCGATTGAGTCGTGCCGCGTGCCGATCGTGCTGATCGGCCAGAATGTCGAGGGCGCGGCGTGCGTCTATCACGACGATTACGAGGCCGCCTTTGAGCTGGGCCATGCACTTGCGGGTCGCGTGGACGGCAAGATTGCCTATATTGGAGTTACCGAAGAGGACCGCGCGGCCGGTTATGACCGCCGTCGCGGTTTTGAGGCCGGCTTGCGCGCCGCGGGCGTGGCGCTTGATCCGAGCCTGATTCGCCAGGGGTCCTTTACGCTCGACTCGGGTTATGGCGCGGCCCGTGAGCTGCTTGCCGATAATCCCGATGTTTCGTTTATCGCCTGCGCGACCGACACCATGGCGGCGGGCGCGCTGCGTGCTATCGATGAGGTTCGCGGCATGGGCGAGGGCATACACCGCGTGAGCGGTTTTGGCGACAACGCGTTTTTGCGCGCGCTGACGGGCGGCATTCCCACCGTGCATTATGGCTACCTGACCAGTGGCGTCGAGGCGACCAATATGTTGCTCAACACGCTCGATGACGAGGAGGGGGAGAGCGGTCTCAAGACGCTCAAGCTCGGCCATCAGCTTATGAATGTCTAGGCCTTGGGCACGTCTGCCTGCCTCTGAGCCCTTGTGTTTATCTCAAAACTACCATTCGCCGGCTATTTCCTACCGTTCACCCTACTATGAAAACGATTACAGACATATGAAACTGAAAACGATTACAGTGTAAGTGTCAAAGATGGCCGGGTGCAAATGCGCCCGTTGGAGGAAAGGGAAGTCATGGACTACCGCAAATCAGCCCAAGAGGTGCTCGACAGCATCGGTGGCGCTGACAACGTTGTTTCGGCCGCACACTGCGCCACGCGTCTGCGCCTGGTGATCGCCGATAACACCAAGGTTAACAAGGAGGCCATCGAGAATGTCGATGGCGCTAAGGGCGTCTTTGAGGCCCAGGGCCAGCTGCAGATTATTTTTGGCACCGGCACCGTCAACAAGGTCTACGAGGAGTTCATCGCGCTCAGTGGCGTCGAGGCTGCCACCAAGGCCGAGGTCAAGGAGGCCGCGGCGCAGCAGCAGAACATCTTTATGCGTGCCATTAAGGTGCTCGGCGACGTCTTTGTCCCCATCATCCCTGCCATCGTGGCTTCGGGCCTGCTGCTGGGCATTATGAGCGCCCTCAACTTTATGGCCTCCAACGGCTTTATCGCGCTCGACACCAATAACTTTATCTATAAGATCGCCGACCTGGTCTCGGGCACGTCCTTTGGCATTCTGCAGATCCTGATTGGCTACTCCGCCGCTAAGGCCTTTGGTGCCAACCCGTACCTGGGTGCCGTCGTCGGCGGTGCGTTCATCAACTCCTCGCTGCAGAGCGCCTACACGGTTGCCTCCGAGGGCGTGCAGACCATGGTCACCGTCATCCCTGGCGTGTACAGTTTTGAGTGGGTCGGCTATCAGGGCCATGTGATCCCCATCGTTATCGCCTGCGCCATTCTGGCCTTCCTCGAGAAGCGCCTGCACAAGATCGTTCCCGAGATGTTCGACCTCTTTGTGACTCCGCTCGTCTCGGTGTTCGTGACCGTTCTCGTGACGCTCGTTGCCGTCGGCCCCATCTTCGTGTGGGCCGAGAACGCCATCCTCGGTCTGATCCAGGCCCTGCTGACCCTGCCCTTCGGCATCGGTTCCTTTATCGTCGGCCTGTTCTATGCCCCCACGGTCGTTACCGGTATCCACCAGATGTACACCGCCATCGACCTGGGCCAGCTCGCCCAGTACGGTGTGACCTACTGGCTGCCCATCGCCAGCGCTGCCAACATCGCCCAGGGTGGCGCTGCGCTCGCCGTTTCCTTTAAGACCCGCGATGCCAAGATTAAGGGCCTGGCGCTTCCTTCGGCTCTGTCCGCCTTTATGGGCATTACCGAGCCTGCCATCTTCGGCGTGAACCTGCGTTTCTTTAAGCCCTTCATCGCCGGCTGCATCGGCGGCGGTTGCGGTGCCCTGGTCTGCGCGCTCACCTCGCTTGCTGCTTCCGGCACCGGCGTTACCGGTATCTTCGGTATCCTGCTGTGCCTGGCCCAACCCGTGCAGTACGCGATCATGTTTGCGGTCGCCGCGCTGGTTTCCTTTGGCGTCTCGTTTGTCCTGTACAAGGACGAGCCCAAGGCTTCCGAGCAGGCCTAAGAGCTTTTGATTGAGGGAATGACCGCGGGCTGTATGCTCGCGGGTGTTTCCCGTATCTGGTGCCGATCTCTGGCGCCTTGTAACTTTCGATCCGTTAGGACTTTGATATGTCTAATGCACTTGGTCGCGACCTTGCAAAGCTGGTTGCCGCTGTTGACGCTGCCGCCTCTGAGTGCGGTCATGGTTCGTATGGCCAGCGCTTCCATATTATGCCGCCGGCGGGCTGGCTCAACGACCCCAACGGTCTTTGCCAGGCAGATGGCGTATTTCACGCGTACTTTCAGTATGCCCCGTTTGATGTGAACGGCGGCGTCAAGATGTGGGGCCATGCGACGAGCCGTGACCTTATGACGTGGAACTACGTTGGCGCCCCGCTGCTGCCCGACGAGCCGTTCGATTGCCACGGTGTATATTCGGGCTCCGCGCTTGCCGAAGACGGCCGCATTCGCGTGCTGTACACAGGCAACGTTAAGCTTTCCGATGCGGGCGGTACGTACGACTACGTCAATACCGGCCGTCGTGCCGATACCGTCTATGTGGAGAGCACCGACGGCCAGGCGTTCGGCGCCAAGCGTGTGGTGCTGGCGTCCGAGGATTATCCCGAGGATTTGACCCGTCATGTGCGCGATCCCAAAGTGTGGCGTGACGCGGACGGGCGTTATCACATGGTGCTGGGCGCGCGTCGTCGCGTGGATGGACCGCATATCGAGAGCCGTTTTTGTGCGATGCACGGCGAGGGTGCCGGGCGCGATGTGGGCGAGATCTTGGTGTATGGTTCGGCCGATATGCTCAGCTGGGGGCTCGAGAGCCGTGTGTCTACGTCCGAGCGTTTTGGCTTTATGTGGGAGTGCCCCGGCTATATCGAGTTTGATGCGAATGGCGATACCGCTGCATTTTTGTCGTTCTCGCCCCAGGGTCTTGAGGGCGGTCGTTGGGACCGCGGCAATGTGTATACCGCTGGCTACATGCCTGTATCGGGCGACATTACGGGTGGCAAGGACGCTTATGAACTGGGCGAGTTCCGCCTGTGGGACGCCGGTTTTGACTTCTATGCTCCGCAGGAGTTCACGGCCGAGGACGGTCGCCACATTCTGATCGGCTGGATGGGCATGCCCGATGAGCCGACCTATGGCAACGCACCCACCGTGGCGTGTGGCTGGCAGCACTGCATGACGGTGCCGCGTGAGCTTACAGCCGGTGCCGGCGGCGTGGTGTTGCAGCAGCCGGCGCGCGAGATCGAGCTCCATTATGCCTCGGTGCGTGTGGGGGAGGGCTCGTTGGATGTTGCCGGCGATACCTGCTTTGACGTTGTTGTTGACGGTGTCGACGGTGCGTTTGCCGCGACCGTTGATGGCGAGCTGAAACTTGCGTTTATGCCCGCTGAAGGCGAACTGCCCTCGCGCTTTGAGATGCGATTTTCCGATGAGGGTCGCGCTTCTGCCGGCTGCGGTCGTACCGTGCGCTGGGAGCCCGTCGACGAGGTGCGCAACGTGCGCATTGTTGGCGATGTTTCGTCGGTCGAGGTGTTTGTGAATGATGGCGCGCTTGTGTTCTCCACGCGCATCTATCCCGAGGCCTATGGCGTGACCGTTGACGCCCCGGGTGCGAGCGTGAACTATCACACGCTCAACATCTAGGCGATTCATCGCATATCGGCGCTATACTGCAGCCGTTGCCCACGATGCGGGGAACACCCGCATCGTGGGTTTTTGTTTATGTAGGGAGGTTGTCGTATGGGCGTACAGCAGCTAGAAGAGGCCTGGGCTTTGAGGACCGGCGCGCGTGAGGCGCGACTGGTTGCGGCCCCGCATGTGCCGGCGGCGCTGTCGCAGCTGGGGATTGTGCGTCCCGGTGATCGCCTGGTTGCCTTTGCGGACGACTTTGCCGATGCGTTTGCGAGCGGCTTTGATGGCTGCGATGTCGCGCTGGTGGGCTCGTCATCCGTCGAGGCGTTTGTCACCGCGTCCGAGAACTTTGATGCTTCGTTTGAGGTCGAGGGACCTCGCCTGTGGTGGTTCGTCAACTCTATTGGCGGGTTTGGACTGCACGTGCCCGATCTGCGAGCGTTAGGACGTGCCGCACGCGAGGCCCATGCGCTGCTGGTTGTGGACAACACCGTGGCGTCTGCTTTTGGCTGCGATCCGCTGCGGCTGGGTGCTGCGCTGTCGCTCGAGGCGCTCGACCGCGCGTGTGCCGGTAAGGCTCCGCACAAGCTCGTTGCCGCTTCGGTGGCGCGCTCGCAGCTCAAGCGCCATCGTGTGGATGCTGCTGCCGAGTGCGCATATGCATTGTTTGCGGGCTGCGGTTCTTTGGCACTCGACCTTTCTACCGAGGAGGCCGATGTGCTGGAGCGCGGGCTTTCCTCGCTCGACGTCCGCATGCAGGCACACTTCGACCGCGCCCGTGCGCTGGCCGAGTATCTGGCCGCCAACGAGATGGTGCGCAACGTGCGCTATCCCGGACTGAGCTCGCATCCTGACCATGCGGTTGCAACGGGAATCCTCGAGCATGGTTTTGGCCCGGCAGTTGAATTTGACCTTATCGAGCGTAGCGCGGGAGAGCTGTTCGACGCTTTGCCGGGGGAGTTTCGCACATCGCCTGCCGGCGGCGCAACGACACGTCTTTCGGCTCCACGTGGCAAGCAGGGGAGCATCATCCGCCTCTTCGCCGGCACCGACAATCCCTTGATAGTTGCGGCCACCCTAGACAACGCTCTTCGCAACTAGCTAAATCATCCTCGACTCCATAAGTTGCGGTGAAATAGGGATTGATTTACGGCTTTATCGGCATAAACAGCCCCTATTTCACCGCAACTTATGAGAAGGGGTTGTGTAGCTAAAAAGCCCCGTCCCAAATTAGCTACTTTTTGATGCTGGCGATGAGGTCGTTGGCTTTGGTGGCGATGACCTGGTTTATGTCGGCCTGCAGCTCCTCGTAGACCGCTATGGCTCGCTCGCCGGCGGGGGTGAGCGTGGATCCGCGGGCGCCGTCGCGCTCGATGAGCTTGCAGCCCAGCTGACCTTCGGCCTCGTTTACGATGCGCCAGGCCTTGGAATACGCCATACCCATGCTCTTGGCGGCACGGTTGAGCGAGTGCTCGCGGGCAATACCCTGCAGCAGCAAGACGCAGCCGTGGCCGAAGACGCCCGGCAAATCCTTGTCGCACGCTTGAATGACCAACTTTGCCGTCGTCTTGTACTCCATCTGCTCCACGTCTCCCCGCTAAAGTGTTTGCTGGGCAAACGCAAAGCCTGCGTCAAACCCTCGTGTGCTCTTCTTAAATCATGCATTGTAGCAGTCAAAGTGCGTTAAGATACTTCCCCAGTATTGGGCGCCCAAGGTTGGGCTGGGTCCTACGAGGCCTGCAGCCGACCGGTCGCATGGAAAAAGGAGAAACATGGCTACGTTCTTTCCCGGTGAGTCCCACACGTTTTCGGAGTATCTGCTGGTCCCTGGTTACTCGTCCTCGCAGTGCATCCCCAACAACGTCTCTCTTAAGACGCCGCTAACCCGCTTTAAGCGCGGTGAGAAGCCGGCAATCACCCTGAACATCCCCATGGTTTCCGCCATCATGCAGTCCGTCTCGGGCGTCGACATGGGTGTCGCGCTCGCTACCGAGGGTGGCCTGTCCTTCATTTACGGTTCCCAGAGCGCCGAGTCCGAGGCCGCTATGGTCAAGGCCGTCAAGGATCACAAGGCCGGCTTCGTTCAGTCCGATTCCACGCTGACCCCCGACATGACCATGGAGCAGGTCATCGAGCTCAAGGAGAAGACCGGTCACTCCACTATGCCGGTTACCGACGACGGCACCCCCAAGGGCAAGCTCCTGGGTATCGTCACCAGCCGTGACTATCGCCCCAGTCGCGATGACCACCAGACGAAGGTCTCCGAGTTCATGACCCCGCGTGAGCAGCTCATCGTGGGCGACAAGAACATCAGCCTCAAGGTTGCCAACGACGTCATCTGGGACAACAAGCTCAACGCCCTGCCCATCGTCGACGACAACGATCACCTCATGGGCATTGTCTTCCGCAAGGACTACGACAGCCACAAGACCAACCCCAACGAGCTGCTCGACGGCGACAAGCGCTACATGGTCGGCGCCGGCATCAACACCCGCGACTATGCCGAGCGCGTGCCGCTGCTCATCGAGGCCGGCGCCGATGTCCTGTGCATCGACTCTTCCGAGGGCTTCAGCGAGTGGCAGAAGCGCACCATCGAGTGGATTCGCGCCAACTATGGCGAGGACGTCAAGGTCGGTGCCGGTAACGTCGTCGACGCCGAGGGCTTCCGCTTCCTTGCCGACTGCGGTGCCGACTTCATCAAGGTCGGTATCGGCGGCGGTTCCATCTGCATCACCCGTGAGACCAAGGGTATCGGTCGTGGCCAGGCCACCGCGCTGATCGACGTCTGCCGCGCTCGCGACGAGTATTACGAGGAGACCGGCGTCTACGTGCCCGTGTGCTCTGACGGCGGCATCGTCTACGACTACCACATGACGCTCGCTCTTGCCATGGGTGCCGACTTTATGATGCTGGGCCGCTACTTCGCCCGCTTCGACGAGAGCCCGACCGAGCGCGTCAATGTGAACGGTCAGTACATGAAGGAGTACTGGGGCGAGGGTTCCGCGCGTGCCCGCAACTGGCAGCGCTACGACCTGGGCGGCGCCGCGAAGCTCAGCTTCGTCGAGGGCGTCGACTCCTATGTTCCCTATGCCGGCTCCCTCAAGGACGGCGTGCGCGGCACGCTCTACAAGGTCAAGTCCACGATGTGCAACTGCGGTGCCCTCTCGATCCCCGAGCTCCAGGAAAAGGCACGCCTGACCCTGGTGAGCTCGACCTCGATCGTCGAAGGCGGAGCCCACGATGTTGTCGTGAAGGATTCTCAGCAGAGCGTTTCCTATCGATAAGCGGCTTTCCCAAGCACCGCACCTTGCCGTTCAAACCGTCGCTCGCGTACCAAAGTACGCGTCGCTCCTCTTTCACGGCAATCTGCGGCACTTGGAAAACCCGACCATATTTGGGCGGGTAACAATTAGCGGTTGATTCACAACCACGTTATTTAGATAAAGCGAGATGCCTGCAAGTCGCAGGCATCTCGCTTGTCGTATTTGCTATCATCAGTCAAGTTAACCTTAGGGTCGGTCGGCTTGGCTTTGTTCGCTACAAGTTCCGCACGCAAAGAAGAGCACTTAATGTGCTCTTCGTCTTGCGCAGGACTGTCCGCAGTAGCGAATAAAGCCAAGCCGACCGACCCCAGCTAAGATTAAAGGAGCTGATATGTGCGATTGCACAGATCATAAGGACGAGATCCCTGCCTACGACGCGCAGGCCATTGAGTCCAGGTGGATGAAGGCCTGGGAGGACTCCAACCTCTTTGCCGTCGACACCGACGACAGCAAGCCCAAGAAGTACGTGCTCGAGATGTTCCCGTATCCGTCGGGCGACCTGCACATGGGCCACGCGCGCAACTATACCATCGGCGATGCCATGGCCCGTCAGGCCCGCATGCGAGGCTACGACGTGCTGCACCCCATCGGCTTTGACGCCTTTGGCCTGCCCGCCGAGAACGCCGCCATCAAGCACAACACGCAGGCTGCCGCCTGGACGTATAAGAATATGGACCAGGCACTCGCCACGATGAAGCGCATGGGCTTCTCCTACGATCTGGATCGCATGGTCAAGACCTGCAGCCCCGACTACTACCGCTGGGGCCAGTGGATCTTTGAGAAGATGTGGGAAAAGGGCCTGGTCTACCGCAAAAAGAACCCGGTCAACTGGTGCCCCAACTGCAAGACTGTTCTGGCCAACGAGCAGGTTACCGAGGGCAAGTGCTGGCGCTGCGGCACCGAGCCCGAGAAGCGCGACCTTGAGCAGTGGTACTACAAGATTACTGAGTACTCTCAGGAGCTGCTCGACGACCTGGAGAAGCTTCCCGGCTGGCCCGAGCGCGTCAAGCAGATGCAGGCTAACTGGATCGGTCGCTCCAAGGGCGCCGAGGTCGACTTTACCCTGTGCGACCAGGATGGCGAGCCCATCGAGGGCGACGAGGGCAAGATCACCGTTTTCACCACGCGTGCCGACACTCTTTTTGGCGTCTCCTTCTTTGTCCTGGCTCCCGAGTACGCTCGTCTGCACGAGCTTGTCGAGGGCACGGAGTACGAGGAGGCCGTCACCAAGATCGTCGAGGACTCCAAGCATATCTCTGCCGTCGAGCGTGCCCAGGGCACCCTCGAGAAACACGGTGCCTTTACCGGCCGCTACGTGGTGAACCCCGTCAACGGCGAGAAGGTCCCCGTGTGGGTTGCCGATTATGTCGTTGCCGACTACGGCACCGGCGCCGTCATGGCCGTTCCCTGCGGCGACCAGCGCGACTTTGAGTTTGCCCGCAAGTACGACCTGCCGATCGTGCCGATCATCCTGGACGATGACGATCGCGCTGCCGTCGAGGCCAGCGGCGAGACCATCGATACCTTCCATGCCGAGACCGTCGACTGGGATTGCGCCCACGCTGCCGAGGGCACGCTGGTCCAGTCCGGCAAATACACCGGCATGCGCGGCGGTAAGCACTCCGAGGGCGAGGCTGCCATCGTGGCCGACCTCGAGGCCATGGGCTGCGGCCGTCGCAAGGTCGAGTTCCGCCTGCGCGACTGGCTCATCAGCCGCCAGCGTTATTGGGGCAACCCCATCCCGGCCATCCACTGCGAGCACTGCGGCATCGTGCCCGTGCCCGAGGACCAGCTGCCGGTGACGCTGCCCGAGAACCTGGACCTGGGCGCCGGCGAGACCCTCGCCGAGTGCAAGGACTTCTACGAGACCACCTGCCCGGTCTGCGGCCGCCCGGCTAAGCGCGAGACCGATACCATGGACACCTTCACCTGCTCCAGCTGGTATTACCTGCGCTATACCGATCCGCACAACACCGAGCTGCCCTTCTCCCGCGAGGCGGCAGACCGTTGGATGCCCGTCGATAACTACATCGGCGGCATCGAGCACGCCATTCTGCACCTGCTCTACAGCCGCTTCTTTACCAAGGCGCTGCGCGACCTAGGCCTGCTGAGCGTGGACGAGCCCTTCACCAACCTGCTGTGCCAGGGCATGGTCAAGGACGAGAACGGCGACACCATGTCCAAGTCCAAGGGCAACGTCGTGCCCCCGAGCTCGGTTATTGAGCCCTACGGTGCCGACACCATGCGTTTGGCGATCCTGTTTATCGCCCCGCCCGAGAAGGACTTCGACTGGGATCCCAAGGCCGTCGAGGGCGCCAACCGCTTTATCAAGCGCGCCTGGCGTATCGTGTGGCAGCTCGTCCAGTCGGGTGACGCCAACGTGGCCTTCGACAAGTCCGTGCTCGACGAGACCGCGATGAAGCTCTACCGCGAGCGTCACCGCACCATCGCCAAGTGCACCGAGGACTTCGATCGCGGCCAGTTCAACACTGCGATCTCGGCCGTCATGGAGCTCGTCAACGCGGCGAGCGCCTACCTCAACGCCACCGAGGGTGCTGACCGCGACAAGGCCCTGTGCTACGGCGTGGCCAAGGACATCGTGAGCGTCCTGGCGCCCATCTGCCCGTTCTGGGCCGACGAGCTGTGGCACGAGGCACTCGGCTGCGAGGGCAACGCCTACACCGCCGCCTGGCCCGAGTTCGACTTGGCCGAGTCCATCGAGGACACGGTGCAGATCGTCGTCCAGGTGCTCGGCAAGGTCCGCGGCCGCATCGACGTGGCCCGCGATGCCTCCAACGAGGAAATGCAGGCTGCCGCCGAGGCCGCTGTCGCCAAGTGGCTCGAGGGCAAGACGGTCGTCAAGGCCATCTGCGTGCCCGGCAAGCTGGTCAACCTGGTGGTCAAGTAAGCCTTGCGGGCATAACTGACGCATAAAAGACGAGGGACGATCCAGCTGGGTCGTCCCTCGTTTTGCACTGTGTGCCCCTTTTGGCTGGCGTTTAGCGCCACCCTCTACGGAATGTGTACCAGGTCCCTAAAGTAGACATTGCCCGTCTGCTCCTCGAACATCCAGATATTGAGGTAGATGTCGTTGAGGTCGTTGTTCACGTCAAAGTCAGGATCGTCGAAGGTGCCTACAAAGGTGAGCATCGCGGTCGTTTCTTCGCCTGCGGCGACGGGCTGGCGCATGCGCACGTCGCGGACGACACCGTTGACGTAGGCATAAGCATCGACATCGCCAAACATCATGTCGACATCGGTGTTGTTTGTCACCGCAAAGACCAACACGGCGTCGCCGTAGCCATCCGTGTCCTTGCCCACGCAGGTAACATGGACATTCTCGTCTGCCTCAAGGTCGATGGGGAACTGTTCTTGAGGGTCTGGACCTAAGCCCTGGGGGTCGACTCTGTCTTCGTCTATTTTGTCGAAACGCTCCGAAGGCGTCGTTTTCTCGATGGCTTTGGTGCTGCGGAGATCCGGCTCGCATGGTCCGGTGTTGCCATCGATGTTGCCGCAGCCCGCCAGTACGAACGAGCAGGCAGCGACGACGAGCGCGGTCGCGCAGAGGGTGCCTAGGCGTTTCATGGATCCTCCTTGCCGTAGAGATTCTGGAAGATTGTGCGGTCAACGCGTGCGGCAGGCTTTCTCGCTACAGAATGCCTCTCAGCCCTAGTCTGGCCGATGTGTGACCAGGGATGGAATGCCCATGGGGCCCGATTTGGCCGGCGCACTGGGACGCATGGCCCGTTTTGAGGCTTTTGGGTGGGCGTCGCGCAGGAGTCCTCGACTAATTGTCCTATTCTTGTGGAGAAGCTGTGGGCGCGCTGACCTGCGAATTTCTTTGACGCTTGCACGTTTTCGCAGGTATTGGTATAGTTTGCTTGCAAATGAAGTAGTAATTGAAAGAAGTGGGGTTTCGACCCCGCTTCTTTTTTGTATGGATGGAGGTGCCGCAATGGTCAAGACCAAGACCGAGCAGGCGATTATCGACGCGCTCGAGGCCGTCGCTCCCCAGCACGATGTCGATATTGTCGACGTTGAGCTCGTGGGTGCCACCAAGGCCCCCTGCGTTCGTGTGCGTATCGAGGGTGCCGAGGGTCAGAGCCTGTCACTCAACGACGTCACGGCCAATACCAAGTGGGTCGGCGACGTAATCGAGGAGCTCGACCCCATTTCTTCGAGCTACACGCTCGAGGTGTCGAGCCCGGGTATGGCGCGCCCGCTGCGCCGTCCGCGCGACTTTGCCCGCTTTGTGGGCGAGGACTGCGAGCTCACCTCCACCGCCACCGAGGGACGTCGCAAGTACTCCGGCAAGATTGCCGCCGCGACCGAGACGAACGTGACCCTCGAGCTCGAGGACGGAGAGTCCGTCACCCTCGATTTCTGTGATGTTAAAAAGTGCAAGTTGAAGCCCACCTATGACTTCAAGCCCGCGAAGGAAGGAAAGTAAGATGGCAGCATCCGACATGATGTCCGCCCTGATGGAGCTTTGCCAGGAGAGGCACATCGACCAGCTCTACCTGATCGACCGCTTGGAGCAGTCGCTCGCCAAGAGCTATGCCGAGATCCTGCATCTTGAGTGGGGCGCCAAGGTGACCATCGACCGCACCACCGGCAAGATCTACGTCTACCGTCTGGAGCCGATCGACGATTCCATGGACGAGGAGGGCAACTTCACCGAGTTCGAGGAGATCGACGTTACCCCCAAGAACACGAGCCGCATCGCCGCTCAGCACGCCAAGGCCGAGATCAACGCCATCGTGCGCAACTCCGCTCGTGAGCAGATCTATGAGGAGTTTTCCGGCCGTATCGGTGACCTCATCAGCGGTACCGTGCTGCAGTCCACGCCCGACTTTACGATCGTCAAGATCCGCGATGGCGTCGAGGCCGAGCTGCCGCACTTTGACCAGCGCCGTTACGAGAACGAGCGCAACGAGCGTCCGATGGGCGAGCGCTACCTGCACAACCAGCACATCAAGGCCGTGATTATCGACGTGCGCGATCCCAACTCCAACCTGCAGCCGGTTCGCGGCGAGCACAGCCGTCCGCCGATTGTCATCTCCCGCACCCACCCCGAGCTCATGCGTCGTCTGTTTGAGCAGGAGGTGCCCGAGATCTATGAGGGCACTGTCCAGATCAAGTCGATCGCCCGCGAGCCCGGCCAGCGCTCCAAGGTCGCCGTCCACTCGCTCGACGACCGCCTGGATCCCGTGGGCGCCTGCGTCGGCCCCAAGGGCAGCCGCGTCCGCGCCGTCGTGGGCGAGCTCCGCGGCGAGCGCGTCGACGTCATCCTGTGGGATGCCGATCCGGCCGTCTACGTCGCCAACGCCCTGTCGCCTGCCAAGGTCACCCGCGTTCTCATCGACGAGGAGAAGGCCTACGCCGGCGTTATCGTGCCCGACGACCAGCTTTCGCTCGCCATCGGCAAGGAGGGCCAGAACGCCCGCCTCGCCGCTCGCCTGACCGGCTGGCACATCGACATTAAGTCCGAGACCCTTGCCGCCGACATCCTCAAGAACGTCCCCGTTCACGAGGAGCCCGCCGCCGACCTGATCGGTGACGAGGAGGACGATGATGTCCGTCGCTGCGAGTACGTGTCCGAGGACGGCGTCCAGTGCCGCAACCAAGCCCGCCCCGGCTCCCGTTTCTGCGGTGTCCACGACACCGACGCCTTCGATGATGCGGAGGACCTGATCTAGCGCGCGGTCGCGCCGGGCAGGTCCCGGCGCATCTCCCACGCTCGTTCAGTCTCTAGGCACCCAAGGTGCCAGAAAGGGTAGGTGAAGTCATATGGCAAAAGTCCGTGTGTCCACCCTGGCCAAAGAGTTCGGCATGACCTCCAAGGAACTGATGGGTCATCTCGCCGAAATGAAGATTCCCGCTAAGTCCGCTTCCTCCGCCCTGGAGGACGCTTACGTCGCCATGGTCCGCAAGCAGCTCGCCTCGGTGATCGAGGCCCGCGCCAAGGAAGTCGAGGCCGCCAAGCAGGCCGAGGAGGAGGCAGCCGCCGCCGAGGAGGCAGCGCGCGCTGCCGAGGCCGAGCGTGAGCGCATCGCCGCCGAGAAGGCACGCGAGGAGGAGCGCCGCCAGTTCGCCGCCGCCCAGGCTGCCGAGGAGGCCGCCCGCGCCGAGGCCGAGGCCAAGAAGCTGTCTCTTATACACATCTGACGCTGC
>UQIY01000010.1 GCA_900541195.1 uncultured Collinsella sp.
GAATCGGCTAAAGTGCGATGGCGAAATTGGTTGTTTTTACAGTAGCGCTAACACGTCCCCGCCGACACCAGCGACGACAGCGACGAGCGCGCCCGCCTCAGCCTCTCGTGGGTGTAGACCCTCCTGCCGTCCACCACGGTCCTGTCCTCCAGGAAGTCGGCCCAGAACCCGCACCAGTCGAGGTAGCGCTCGACCCAGAGCTCGGCCTGGTGCAGCGTCTCGATGCCCATGAGGTCGCGCGCGATGAGGTAGAGCTCGCGCCCCGCCTGGAGCTTCGGCCGCGTCGTCGTGTAGCGCTTGACCTGCGAGAAGGCGTGGAAGGTGCACCTCTGGACCCTGGTGCGCGGCCAGGTCTCGCGCACGGCCTTGGCGAACCCGCTCCCGCCGTCGGTGACGACCACGTCGGGCGCCGGGATCGGCGCCATGAGGGCCGACCACGCCCTCGAGTTCTCCGACCTCGCCATGTACCAGGAGACCACCCGCTCGCCGCTGCAGCATATGAGCACCACGAGGTCGCGCGCGACCCAGATCCCGTCGACGTAGAGCACGCGGTGGAGCTCGCCGTCGGGGACGGGCATGGGCCAGACCTCCCAGAACTCGGCCGTCCTGCGCCTGAAGGACCGTCCGCCGCCCGGCATCGCCGCCTGGGAGTCCTTGGAGAGGAGCCACCCGAGGAACTCGTCCAGCCTTGTCGCCGTGTCGTCGTACCTCACCGTCGTCGACGCGCCGAAGGCCGTGCACCTCCACCGCTGGGATCCCGAGGAAGTCCTGCCGTTGCGTTTGGTCCGACCGCCGCAGTAGGGGCAATAAACGGCCTTCATGGGCACCTCTTCCGAAAGGGTATTTAACGGTTCCGGAAAAGGTTATCTACCAGCGGGAACGATGGGCAACCGGACACACATTCCGTCCGAGCGGTTAAAAGCGGCCACGGAATTTAAACGGCTGAAAAAGGGGCATCGACCTGCGCCGATGCCCCTAAAGTAGACACACATTTTGTCCTATAAGCCGCAGTTTATCAAGCTAATTAGCTTGTGTTGACTAGTTTTTCCGATAGGAAATGAGCGTCGATGGCTTCGATATTTCTTCATTTTTCAGTTTGGAACATGAGCGCTCATTGAACTTGCAGGGGGGGGCACTTTAACAAACTATCGAGATTCTGGCCAGGAGCTTTCACTGGTCTTCGGTGGTGAGACCAGCTTAATTCGCGACACAGTGTGTCGCGAATTGGAGTAGTCGCTGAGTGTTCTTTAACGATTAGTCATTCAAGAAGAGAACGTCTAAGTGCCGGATTTGTCATTTTGAGTCGTCTCTAACGACTATTCAGGAGGGCTGTGTGCAAAAAAGGCAAATATGAGTACTGCTGCCATTATGGTTGCATTTATTCTGCTCAAAAATGAGACCCCTGATGAGATTTAATACCATTAGGAGTCTCTTTTATTGAACATATGCGGAGAAATAACGACGTCTGCGGACGCTTGGGGTGTTGGATGATCCCTGAAATGATTAAAATCGCTGTTACTAAACAAGTAACAGTACTCATATTTGCCATTTTTTGAACACTGTCCTCTAAGGAACCCTTTCCAGAGACGTCAGGCGGCCTCAAACAACCATAATCCAAAGGCCATCTCAAACAACTAGTCATTTAAGAACGTCCCCAATGACTACCTCTGCAAAAAACTGTACACCAGCATCCAAAGATGTCGAAAAATGTCGACTTTGGATGCTGGTGTACATGCTTAGGCCGTATGGGGTGGGGCCTTGGACGGACGGGATGCGCGTGCTAGAGCAGGTTCTTCTGTACCCATGCGATGATGTCGCTCGACTCGTAGAGCGGCTTTCCGTCGATGAATAGGCAGGGAACCTGGCGTTTTCCGCCGACGGTGATAAGCGTCTGTTCGGCATCGGAATCGGTTGAGATATTGCGCTCGGGTACGGTCACACCGTTATCGGTCAAAAATCGCTTGACCTTTATGCAATACGGGCAGCCGGTCATAACGTAGAGCACGAGCTCATGATTAGTAGCCATAGGTCTCCAATCGGTTGAGGTTTCGATTGAAATACCCAAAGCTGCCGCGGTCTATGCGCGGGCCAGTGACGACTCGATGGCCTGTACCAGAAACGCCGTGGCTCCGGTGCCGCAGGGCTTGTCGTAGTAGTCAACAAAGCGCTGGTCGGCAAGATAGCCGTGGGCGAGGCCCAGGTACGCCTCGTCTTGGGGCTCGCATCCCCAGTTGAGAGCAATCCAGCGACGATGCATCGCGACAAGCTTACGAGCCTCGTTGCTCTCTGGGTCGCCAATGCCCATGGCAATCGAAAGCTGGCCCAGAACAGCGCGTTCAAGTTCCTTCATGTCGTTCCATGTCTCGGGGTCCATGTCCAGCAGCGCTTCGTTTGCTGCATCGATAGCCTCATCGCCATAGCGCGCCCGCGCCTCGGCACCGTAGCGCTCTTCGTTTTCTTGCACGGCGCGCCAGCGCTCCAGTTGCGGCAGGACGGCGCCCATGAGCGAGACGGCTTCGTCGAGTGACATGCCGGTGTTTTGCGCCAGGCGCGGGGCACAGTCCTCGATCATTGCCTCCATCGTGGTGTCGTAGGTGTACTGGCCGTGGTCGTAGCACCACTTGCAGTAATGGTCGGTCGCGGCGCCCGTGGCATCGGTGCCGCAGTCGTCGGGCGTGAGTATCATGCCGCAGCTCTGGCAATAGCGCTCGGGCATTTCGAGCAGATGAGACAGGGGCTCGCCGGTCACAGCGGCGATGAGCTTCATCATGTCGATGCCCGGTGTGACCTCGCCACGCTCCCAACGGCTGACGGCTTGGCGTGTGACGAAGAGCTTGGCGGCGAGCTGCTCTTGGGTAAGGTGATGGGCGCGACGGACGGCGATGAGCTTTTCTGCAAAGGCCATAACGGCTCCTTTCTGCTGGTTGATGGCTTAAGCATACGCGGCAGCAGGCGCCCTTCCAAGCAACCGTTGGTTGCACGACGGGGGACCGCGGCGAAGAAATGCACGCAACGCCCCACACCTCCATGCCGTACAATGACCGGCATGGAACCTATCGCACACATACATACCGACCTGCCGCAGAAGTTCGGCATTCCGCGCAACAGCTTTTTGGCGCCTCATCTGCAGGGACACATCGTCTTTGAGCCGGAATTTGCCTCCAATGCAGCGGTTGAGGGCCTGGACTCCTTCTCTCACCTATGGCTGTTGTGGCGCTTCGAAAACGGAACGCCCGGCGGCACGGCAAACGACATAGCTGCCGATGCCAAGTCGCAGGACAGGTCTGGCACCAACGTCAAGTGGTCGAAGACCGTGCGCCCGCCGCGTCTGGGCGGAGCCGAGCGCGTGGGTGTCTTTGCCACGCGCAGTCCGTTTCGCCCTAATCCCATCGGGCTCACCTGCGTTAAGCTCGACCGCGTGGAGCTTACCGACGACGGCCCCATCATCCATGTGCTGGGGGCCGATCTGCGCGACGGCACGCCCATCTACGATATCAAGCCCTACATCCCGTTTGCGGACTGCCACCCGGATGCGACCGGCGGCTGGATTGAGGGTGCTCCGTGGCAAGAGCTCGATGTTGAGTTTCCACAAGCGCTGCAGGATATGGTCCCGCCCGCAAAGCTCCCCGGCTTGGTCGAGGTCCTTTGCCAAGATCCGCGCCGCGCGGGCAGCAAGCACGAGCCAAACCGCGTTTACCACTTAGCTTATGCTGGGCTCGACATATCTTTTACGGTCGATAAAACCCAGCTAACCGTAGTCGCCGTCAACGACGCGCAAGACTAACCAGCCATTCGTCTGAACCCGTCAAATTAAGCGCCAAACCCCATGTCAAAATCGCCCATGCTGGTGGACAATAACGCCTACCAAAATAGTCCGCTTTGCATGGGAGCTCAGCATGAAATACGACTTTAGCTCGCTTATCGACCGCCACGGCATGGATGCCATCGCCGTTGACTCTTGGGGCGAGATCCCCGGTATGGCTCCGAACGCACCCGACGAGGGCTTCGACCGCATTCCCATGTGGGTGGCCGACATGAACTTCGCCACGGTGCCCACGGTTCAGGAGTACATCATCAAGCGCGCTCAGCACCCCATGTTTGGCTACTTCAATCCGCGTCCCGAGTACTTCGACCGCATCATCGAATGGCAGAGCCGTCGCAACGGCGTTGAGGACTTGGCGCCGGAGCATATCGGCTACGAAAACGGCGTGCTGGGCGGTGTCGTGTCGACGCTACGCGCGTATGTCCAGCCAGGTGATGCGGTGCTAGTCCACAGCCCTACCTACATCGGCTTTACCAAGTCCATCGAGGCCGCGGGCTATCGTATTGTCCACAGCCCGCTTAAGCTCGACGACCAGGGCGTGTGGCGCATGGACTTTGAGGACATGGAGCGCAAGCTCGCCCAAAACTACATCCATGCCGCGGTGTTCTGCTCGCCGCACAATCCCTGCGGCCGCGTATGGGAGCGCGACGAGATCGAGCGCGCCATGGACATCTATCGCCAGCACGATTGCGTGGTGATCTCGGACGAGATTTGGTCCGATATCATCCTGCCGGGACACAAGCACATCCCGACGCAGTCGGTGAGCGAGGATGCTCGCATGCGCACGGTTGCCCTCTACGCGCCCAGCAAGACGTTCAACCTGGCGGGCCTGGTCGGCAGCTACCACATCATCTACAACGAGACGCTGCGCGACCGCGTGTGCGCCGTGTCCAACAAGACCCACTACAACGAGATGAACGTCCTCTCCATGCATGCGCTTATCGGTGCCTACCAGCCGCAGGGCTATGAGTGGGTTGATGAGCTCAACCAGGTGCTTGCCGGCAATATCGAGTACTTCTGCACGTATGCAGAAAAGCACTGGAAGGGCGTCGCGTTTTCACGTCCGCAGGGCACGTACATGGTGTTTCTGGACTGCACGGAGTGGTGTCGCGAGCATGGCCGCGATATTCAGTGGCTGCTCGACGAGGGGGCGCGCGTGGGCGTGGGATATCAGGACGGCCGCCCGTTCCACGGGCCCTGCTACATTCGCGTGAATCTGGCGCTGCCGCTTTCGCGCGTAAGGGAAGCGTGCGACCGCCTAGACCGTTACGTTTTTAATGCACGGTAAGTGTGCCCTGCATGCGGGGCCTTCTGCCAAGTCGGCTGGAAGGCCCCGTGTGGTAAGGCATCTGTAACCATTGGGCGCAGACCTGCTGCGGAGGTTTATTTTTCCTGAATCTGCTTACCGCAGAGATGCTCAATCGTAATCTCGTAGAGCTGGATGCCCTTAATGTCCTTGGCGATTTCCTCCTCGACTTCTTCGGCAGAAGGGTAGTACTTAAGCGCGAGCTGGCGGACTTTGTCCTCGATGAATGCAGGCGCCTCATCAACCAGGCGACAGCGGCCAAAGACCACAGTACTCATAACGTAGGGAGCCCAGTCACCGTCCTTGTACCACTCGTTGCCGTAAACGGTAAAGCAGATCTTGTCATCGCGTTTGAGTGCGTCGACCTTGTGGCCGGCTTTGGCGCCATGGAAATAAATCTTGTCGTGCTCGGCGTCAAAGAAGTAGTTGACGGGAATGGCATAGGGGTAGCCATCATCGCCGTTGACGGCAAAGACGCCGCGCTTGCAGGTGGCGAGCAACTTGCGCGCTTCCTCGTCAGTGATGGCGCGTTTCTTTCGACGTAAGGGCCTAAACATCATTGGCTTCCTTTCTGCTGCGTATGGTGGTTGAGCACAAACTATAGCGAAACAGCTCCGTATTTCTTGATGCGGGCGAGCATGTTTTTGAGCTTGTTAAAGTCGACCGGTTTGGACAGATGAGCGTTCATGCCGGCGTCGTGTGCCGCTTTGGCGTCCTCGGCGAAGGCGTTGGCGGTGAGCGCGATGATGGGGATGTCGGCTGCATCGACCTTCTCGCTCAGGCGAATCGCGCGGGTTGCCTCGTAGCCGTCCATGCCCGGCATCATGATGTCCATCAGAATCGCATCGAAGCTGCCGGCGGGACGGCCAACGTATAGGTCGACCGCTTCGTTGCCATCGGCGGCGCGAGTTACGACAATGCCTTCGCTTTCGAGCAGCGCCTGGGCAATCTCGGCATTCAATTCGTTGTCTTCGGCGAGCAGTACGTTCATGTCGGCGAGCGAGCAGTCGAGCGCCCTCTCGACCGTATCTGCCCGCGTCTGAGGGTTCTTGTCGATATCGAGCGGAATCTGGACGTTGAACGTACTTCCCACGCCAACCTCACTCGAAATCTCAATCGTACCGCCCATCAGTTCAATAAGCGACTTGACGATTGGCATGCCCATGCCGGTTCCTTGGAACTTGCTGCGCGCATTGTCACCTTCTTGTGCAAACGGCTCATAGATATGCTTTAAAAACTCGGGAGCCATGCCAATGCCGGTATCCGAAACGCTAAAGCAAAAGAGCGCGCGCCCGTTATCGAGTGGTTTGGTCTTTGAGCTAAAGGTGACGGAGCCGCCGTGCTTGTTGTACTTAATGCTGTTGTTTAACAGGTTGATCATAATCTGTCGGATATGGGTGGGACTGCCGATCATGTATGGTCCCGTGGCGTACGGCAGACTATTGTCCTGTATTGTGATGCCGTTATCGGATGCGCGGAGCTTGCACAGCACCAGCGTATCGTCACAGAGCTTTTTGAGGTTAAAAGGCGCATGTTCCAGTGTTAGCTTGCGGTCTTCGATTTTGCCCATCTCGAGGATGTCGTTGATCAGCGAAAGCAGGTGATTGGCGGCAACGCGCGCCTTGGCACGGCTCTCGCGGGCGACTTGCATATCGCCTTCCTTCAATTCCTCGATCTCGATAAGGCGCAGGATGCCGTTGAGCGGCGTGCGGATGTCGTGGCTCATGCGCGTGAGGAATGCCGTCTTAGCGGCGTTGGCGGCATCGGCTTTTTTGCGCTCGGTTCGAGCGCGCACGAGCGCCCAGATGAGCAGGACGATGCCGACCGACAACATACCGATGAGGGTAGCTGCAATGGCGGTGCGGTTGCGATAAAGGAATTGAAGCGCGTTGGATTCCTGGGCCGTGTACGACGTGGAGGAGAAATTGCTTGCGGAGAGCGATTCTCCGGCATTGATGATGCCCTTGTTGATGATTCCCAGCAGCTCGGGCTTTCCGCGCGAAATCCAGCACGAGAGCTCACAGGTGTCAGGGAGCTCGACCGTCTCGCAGTCCTCGAGATCGTAACGGTCGCCAATGGTTTTTACGCGTGAACTGGGAGCGACGATGCAGTGCGCCGTTCCCTTCCTGAGGGCGTCGAACACTTCATCGTCGGATTGGTATTCAGTTACGGTCGCTGTGGGGAACAGACTTTCAAGTGCATTTTTGTTGATAAACGATGATTTGGTACAGGCGATGTTCTGGAGGTCTTTGTTCAGGTTGCTGCCGGTGTGGATGGCGGTGAGGGACATGGTCCCCAACGATACCGACTGCACAACGCCTATTTGCTCGGCAAACCAGTAATCTCGGTATACCGGCAGCGCAACGTCTATGCTTCCCTTTGACAGGGCCTTTGACATCATCTTGTAGCTATCAAAGGCGACGGTTTTGACCGTAATGCCAAATTTATCGTGCAACGTTGTCGCAAGCGATGCGAGCGAGCCTTCCATTTTGCCGTCTTCGTCTTCGTTGCAGTAGGGGAGTTTGCCCGTAATGTAGCCGAGTGTGATGGTGTTGTCATTTGCTTTGAGCCAGGAACGTTCGGGGCCGTTGAGCGATGATGAACCGCTGTTTTGGGTCGAGTAGTTAGATTTGACTTCGTCGTTATAGCGTGGGTTGACGCGGGCGATTGCCGTCATGGCAGCATTGATGTCGTTCATCAGGTCGGGGCGGCTTTTGGGAACGGCAAAATAGTAGTCGCTCGAGCCGATGTAGAACATGGGGGAGGCACTGGGCGACGAGGTCGTGTCGTTCATGATGACGGCATCGACTTCGTCGTTTGCGAGCGCGTCAAAGAGATCGGATCCTCCGTCATACTCCCTGTATGTGCAGGTGACTCCCTCGTTGGCGAGCCACTGCTGGCCAACGAAGGTTTGCATAACGCCAGGGTTGTAGCCGATAGTGAGACCTTGGAGTGCTTGAGGGTCACCCTTTGCGAGGTCGTCACGGTCGGGCCTGGCGTAGATGTAGTAGCGCTCGGTGCCCTCGGGGTTCGAGGAAAAGAGCAGCTTTTGGGCGCGTTCCTCGGAGTAGGAGATGTTGGGCATGAGGTCGATTTCGCCCGCCTCGAGCATGTCCATAAGCTCGGTGAAGGTGCCAGAGACGTATTCGTACCGCCAACCGGGCGTGTAGTACGATAGGGTCTGGAGGTACTCGTAGCCCCATCCCGAGAGACGCTCGCCGGGGGTGCCGTCCTGGAAGCCCTCGTTGTTGACGAGCCAACCAACGCGGACCGTCTTGACCTGCTGATCGGATTCGGCGGCAAAGGCGGGGGCGGGTATGACGGCGCTCAGTACGGCGAACGCAGCAAGCGCGACGGCCAGGGTGCGACATATAACTGAACGAAGGACAGCGGAAGCTCTCACGTGCAATCCTAACGAATCGAGACAATACCGCATAAGGATACCAGCTCAGCCTGCCCAGTCGGCAGCTGGTGGTCATTGGGGACGTTCTTAAACGACTAGTTATTTAAGAACGTCCCCAATGACTAGTTCCGTTTGCGGGGGAGGCGTGGGACAATACCGAGCGAACGTGATTGGTTGTCCGTGGAAAGGGTCGCGATGAAAAAGCTCAGGACGCTTGCCGACGTGTTACGCCAGGCTGGCTTTGCGCGCATCACGGGCCTGTTTCTTATCTTCTATCTGCTGTGCTCAACGGCTGTCTGGCTGTCCGAGCCCACGACCCTCACGTTTGGCGATGGTCTCTGGTTTAGCTTTGAGACGGTCTCGACCATCGGCTTTGGCGATATCCCGGCCGAAACGCCGGTCGCCCGCGCTATTACCGTCGTCCTGAGCGTCATCAGCATCTTCTACATCGCCATGCTCACGGGTGTGGCGGTGAACTACTGCAATACGCTCATTAAGCTGCGCCAAAAGGACACCATGGCGCGCTTTATGGACGATCTTGAGCATTTGGAAGAGCTTGATCGTGACGAGCTCGCCGACCTGTCGCGCCGTGTGCGCGAATATCGCCGCCGCCAACGCTAGAGCGGGCGCCGTGCGTCACGACGAGGGGGATTGAATATGAATATCACCGTGTATCTGGGCGCCAGCGTTGGTAACGACCCAGCATTTCTGCCTGCGGTGCAAGAACTGGGCAACTGGATTGGCTCCAACGGGCACGCGCTGGTATACGGCGGGTCCAAATCGGGCCTGATGGGCGCGCTTGCCGATAGCGTGCTCGGGGCAGGCGGACACGTGACGGGCGTTGAGCCGAGCTTTTTTATCGAGGCGGAGTTCCAGCACGAGGGCATCGACGACCTTATCGTTACAAGTGACATGGCCGAGCGCAAAGCCAAGATGATCGAGCTCGGTGATGCGTTCATCGCCTTTCCCGGTGGGACGGGCACGCTCGAGGAGATTGCCGAGGTCATGTCCGCGGTGTCGTTGGGGCACCTGAGTGCTCCGTGCATCCTGTATAACCTGGACGGTTACTACAACGATCTCAAGGCGCTGCTCGGGCACATGATCGATAAGGGTTTATCGAGCCCGCAGCGCCAGCAAGGCATTTACTTTGCCGACGATTTGCGCGAGATTGCCTCGATTATCAACGGATAAGTTTTGAGCCTGTCCCACTATGGCTCCCAATGGTGCCGTTTGCGGCGCAGACGGTTAGCTCGTTCGGGCAACGCTCGCTCTACAATAAAACATAACTATGTCGACTTTGACCGCGGGAGGACCCGATGGATAACCTTGCCAAACCCACAAACCGCGCGCTGTTTTTAGTTAGCGTTGCCGTGACCGGTGCGTTCGCAGGTGCCGCGGTCTGGCTGT
Organism: uncultured Collinsella sp.; assembly: GCA_900541195.1. GTDB lineage: Bacteria > Actinomycetota > Coriobacteriia > Coriobacteriales > Coriobacteriaceae > Collinsella. The sequence goes on from UQIY01000010.1 coordinate 9,940, forward strand.
TCTTTTTTGCGATGGAGCACGGTATCGACTATCTGTGGACCGAGATTCCGCACGCGCTGGGCGTCGCTTCGCCCGAGCTTGCCAGCGGCCCGTTTGGCTTTTTGCCGTACCCGTTTTTTGTCTGCTTGCTGGGCGGTCTGTTAATCGGTCTGTACGAGAAGATGACAGGCACCAAGACCGATGACCTCAACCAGGTGATGGCTAAGGTTAAGCAAGACGGGCGCTACCCGTACGACAACCTGGGCAAGCTTTCGCTCGCGGCATTGCTGCCGCTGCTGTTTGGCGGAAGTATTGGACCGGAGGCCGGCCTGACCGGCGTTATCGCGGGTCTGTGCAGCTGGGTTGGCGACCGTATGCGCCGCTTTGGCGCCGAGTTTAGGGAGCTCACGCTGCTGGGTACCCAGGCTGCCCTGACGGCGCTCTTTACCGCGCCCGTCTTTGGCTTTGTGGCACCGCTTGCCGGTAGCGCCGACGGCGACGAGGGCTCTGCGTCCGACGAGATCACGATCAAGCTGCCCAAGGCACAGAAGACGGTGGTCTACGGCATTGCGATTGCCGGCGGCCTGGGCACCTACCTGCTGCTCGGCCAGCTCATGGGCGGCGGCATGGGCATGCCCAGGTTCGAGGCCGCCGAGGTGGGCAACCTGGAGCTTACCTGGCTCATTCCTCTGTCGCTGATCGGAACAATCTGCGGCTGGCTGTACTTTGTCTCCGAGCACGCCAGCGAGGCGCTTGCCCATGCAATAGGGGAGCGTCCTGTCGTCAAGGCCATGCTAGCCGGTCTGGCGCTCGCCATCTGCGGCACGGTCCTGCCCTACACCATGTTTGCCGGCGAGACTCAGGCCGACGTGCTCATGGAAACCTACCTGACCATTCCCGCTGGCGTGCTTATCGCGACCGGTCTGGTCAAGGCCATGCTGACCCCCGCCCTCATCAACCTTGGTTGGCGCGGCGGTCACTTCTTCCCCGTTATCTTCTCAGGCGTAAGCCTGGGCTATGGCCTTGCCATCCTCACCGGCGCAGATCCGGTCTTTTGCGTCGCCGTCTGCACGGCATCGACGATGGGTGCGGTCATGCGCCAGCCTGTCATGGTTGTGGGCCTGCTGCTTATGTGCTTTCCGCTCAAGGGCATCGTCTGCATGATCATCGCCGCCGTTATCGCCGCTGGCATTCCGCTGCCCAAGCCGCTGCGCAAGTAGCACGGTGACGCACGCCGGGGACATGCCGTTTGTCACGGATTTGCGGATGGGCGATTGCGACCGATAGTGGCCTGCATAGGTCGAGTTTCGCGTGCCTACAGATCGCGTACTTGATAAACCTTGGTGCTGACGGTACAGCTGACTGCACATAGCGCGAGGGCCAGTACGGCAATTCCTGCGCACAGGCAGCCAAGAACGGCAGGATCGGGATTCGCTCCGGCAATCGACATGAGCCAGTTGCTGATGGGGTTGGAGGAGCTCAGCGTGGCCATGGTGCCGCAACCAAGCAGGGCAAACAGGCCAACGGATAGGCGCAGCGCCTCCATGTGACCAAATCGAAAGAACAGCGGCTGCGCCAAAAACACCATCATGAGGGAGATGAGCATCGATGCTGCCGAGGCGATTGCGATTTCAAAGACCGTCTGTCCCGTCGAAGGAATGCCCGCGCTGTTGAAGAGCGGGATGGAGGCGATGCTCAAAAGCGTAGCTGCACATGCTATGACGGCGGAGAAGACAATAACGCTCAGGTAGCGTGCGCGGATGATGTCTTTGCGCGAGAAGGGCAGCGTTGCCCGGTAGCGCTCCCAACCGTTTTGATTGTCGAAACCGGCCAGTGAGTTCATGACTATGATGGGCGACATGGCACTGACGGCGCAGGCGCCGGCGCTCATACCGGAATCGCCACCCGACGTGTTGGCAAGCGTCAGCACAACGAATATGAACAGGCCGACGCCCGCGATGCTCGGGATGAGCGTGCGAACGATGGCGAGCTCGGACATAAAGGCGCGTTTCATTTCGAAGCCCCTTTCAGCATGAGGCGCAGATAGTCATCAATGGTTGCCCGATCGCAGGGAATCTCGGGGAAGGCCTCGAGCGTTTCGCGACGGTTGGGCACGAGCACGTCCACGCTATAGGCGTGGTGGACGGCACGGGCGCCTTCGACGCAAGCCATAAGCTCGGCGGCCTGCGCTTGGGTGCAGTGGGCGATGCCGGCGCGGTCGGTAATATCCTCGCGCGGCAGGTCAAACACAATCGAACCGTTATCGATACAGATGACGCGGTCGGCGGCGCGATCGAGGTCGGACGTAATATGGCTCGAGAGCAGCACGCTGTGCTGGCCGTCGGCGACAAAGGCAAGCAGCTCATCAAGCAGTTCCTCGCGTGCCATGGGATCGAGGCCCGCGGTGGCTTCGTCCAAAACGAGCAGCTTGGCATTGTGGCTGAGTGCACAGGCAAGCTGCAGTTTCATGCCCATGCCGCGGGAGAGGTCCTTGACCTTTGTCTTGGAATCGAGGCCAAATCGGTTGATGAATCCGGCGAACGTTTCGCGGTCCCACGTGGGGTACGCCGGGCCTACGAGCGACTCGATCTGGCCCACCTTGAGCGTGGAGGGGAAGGGGCACGTGTCCAGCACGAGGCCGACGCGAGTGCGCAGACAACGCTGCGTCTCATCGGGCGCGTCGGCGCCACAGCGCTGCCCAAACAGGTGCACTTCGCCGGCATCGAGTTTGATAAGCCCAAGCGCGACGCGAATGGTCGTGGTTTTGCCGGCGCCATTTGCGCCCACAAAGCCAACGATCTGGCCAGGCTCCACGGCAAGCGTGACGTCGCGCAGTGAAAAGCCGTCGCTCACACGGCGTGAGATATCTTTGAGTTCTAGCAACTTTTGCATGGTATAGCCTTTCTTGCAGATGGCTACTGCATGGTTTCGGGGGCTACGAGGTCGAGCATTTCGTGCAGCTTGTCGCGCGTGACGCCCAAGGCTTCGGCTTGGCTTGCCGCTTTCGCAAGCAGCTCTTCGATATGGCAGAGCTGGTTTTCGCGTAAAAGCTCCTGGTTGCCCTCGGCGACAAAACAGCCCTTGCCCTGCACGGTGCAGATAAAGCCGAGCTGCTCCAGATCGGCGTAGGCGCGCTTAGTGGTGATGACGCTCACGCCAAGATCGCTCGCGAGTGCACGGATGCTGGGGAGTTTGGCTCCCGCAGCGAGCGTGCCCGAAAGGATCTGAGCTTTGACCTGCGAGGATATCTGTTCGTAGATGGGCTTATCGCTCGAATTGGATAGGATGATGTCCACAGCGGCTCCTTAGCTGTTGGGCTACACGTGTATATAACCGGTAAGCACAGTATATATACACTATGCACAGTTATGCAAGAGGTAAATAGGGATTGTCCGCTCGTTCGTTCATCTCAATCCTGTAACATCTGGAACCGATTTGGACGGCTACCTGTTATAGATTGAGATTTTGCTGGCGGGCCCCACCTGTTTGTCTAAATCTGTAACAGGTAGAGGTTCAAAAACCGTCTAGATGTTACAGATTGAGACGAACTACTGCGGAGTGCCGCCATCGACTGCTACCTAGGCCCCAACTGATGAATTTGTCCTGATAGGTGCCCTGCTGCAGCATTTCGCGGCTACAATAGTGCGGTTACAACGACGTAATGCACTCAATGCAAGAAAGGATCCGCATGGCAAGCCTGTCGGATGAAATCTCGTCGCGCCGCACATTCGCGATCATCAGCCACCCGGACGCCGGTAAGACCACGCTTACCGAGAAGCTGCTGCTCTATACCGGCAGCATCCAGACTGCCGGCTCGGTCAAGGGCAAGAGCTCGGCCAAGCATGCCGTCTCGGACTGGATGGACATCGAGAAGGAGCGCGGTATCTCCGTTACCTCCTCGGTTCTGCAGTTCACCTATAACGGCGCCTGCGTCAACATCCTCGATACCCCCGGCCACCAGGACTTCTCGGAGGATACCTACCGTACCCTTATGGCTGCCGACGCCGCAGTCATGGTCATCGACGGCGCCAAGGGCGTCGAGGCCCAGACCAAAAAGCTCTTTAAGGTCTGCACACTGCGTCACATTCCCATCTTCACCTTTGTGAACAAGCTCGACCACGAGGCTCGCGATCCGTTTGAGCTCATGGAAGAGATCGAGAATGTCCTGGGCATCAATACGTATCCCATGAACTGGCCGATCGGCAGCGGCCGCAACTTCCGCGGCGTGTTCGATCGTCAGACTCGTCACGTCATTGCCTTTGAGGGCGACGGCCACGCCAACGCCACCAAGAAGGTCGCCGAGGTCGAAGCCGAGCTGGGCGATCCTTCCATGGACGAGCTCATCGGCGAGGAAAACCATAAGAACCTGATGGACGATATCGAGCTGCTCGATGGTGCCGGCGACGAGCTCGATTTGGATGCCGTGGCCTGCGGCAAACTGAGCCCGGCGTTCTTTGGCTCGGCGCTTACCAACTTTGGCGTGGAGCCCTTCCTCAAGGAGTTCCTGCGTCTGGCCCCGACGCCGCGCGCTTATACCGATACGCTCGCCAGCGAACCGGTCGATCCCTGCCGCGACGACTTTAGCGGCTTTGTGTTTAAGATCCAGGCCAACATGGATAAGAACCACCGCGACCGCATCGCCTTTGTGCGCATTTGCTCGGGCAAGTTCGAGCGCGGCATGGACGCCTTCCACGTGCAGGGCAACCGCAAGCTCAAGCTTGCCACGGGCACGTCGATGATGGCCGATGACCGCGCCATCGTGGACGAGGCGTACGCGGGCGATATCGTGGGCCTGTTCGACCCGGGTATCTTTAGCATCGGTGACACCGTGTGCTCCGGCAAGCGCCACGTGCAGTATCCGCAGATCCCGACGTTTGCCCCCGAGATGTTCGCCCGCATTACGCAGGTCGACACGCTCAAGCGCAAGCAGTTCGTCAAGGGCATGGAGGAGCTTGCCCAGGAGGGTGCCATCCAGATCTTCCGCGAGCTGGGTGCCGGCATGGAGAGCGTCATCGTGGGTGTGGTCGGCGTGCTGCAGTTTGAGGTGCTCGAGCGCCGCCTCAAGGCCGAGTACCGTGTTGAGGTTCGTCGCCAGCCGCTGCCCTATACGGATATCCGCTGGATCCAGAACGACCCCGACACCATCGATATCCCGGGCCTTTCGCTCACGCGCGACACGCTGCGCGTCGAGGACATGCGCGGCGGTAAGCTGCTGCTGTTCACGAGCCCGTGGAACGTGGATTGGGCAACCGACCACAACCCCGACCTGATCCTGTCGGAGTTTGGCAATGTAGCCTTTTAACGCATTGGCGCGGTGGTCCTGTGGGGCTGCCGCGCCGTTTGTTTGCCTTATGCCACGCGAGCGGCTATCATACCCACCGTCGTCTCAAGACCGGGGCGTCCGAGCAGTTCGGGTCCGATATCCTGCTCGTTAAACCTAAAACCAAAGGAGTACATAATGATCAAGAAGGTCATGGAGGACTATAAGGTCCTGTTGCGGAGCATTCCCGCGGCAACGGTTTCGCTGTTTTTCGTGAGTGTCATCATGATGAACCTGCTGGCCAACAAAGAGCTTATCAGCCTGCCGTATCTGGCGCTCGATTGCGGCTTTGTGGTGAGCTGGGTTTCGTTTTTGTGCCAGGACATGATCTGCAAGCGCTTTGGCGCCAAGGCATCCATCAAAATCTCTATCCTCGCGCTGCTGGTCAACCTGGCCGTGAGCCTGTGCTTTTGGGCATGTTCGCTCACGCCCGGCATGTGGGGCGCCTACTACGACACGGGCATGATCGAGGTCAACACCGCCCTTAACGCCACCATCGGCGGCACCTGGTACGTGGTGCTGGGCTCTTCGCTTGCCATGCTCGTTTCTGCCGTGGTTAACTCCACGCTCAACCAGTCGCTCGGCCGTATGCTCAAGAAGAATAACTTTGCGAGCTTTGCCTTCCGTTCCTATGTGTCCACGGGTGTTGGCCAGTTTATCGACAACCTGGTCTTTGCCATTGTGGTGAGCCACACGTTCTTTGGCTGGACCTGGGTGCAGGTTCTTATGTGCTCGCTGACGGGCGCCGTCGCCGAGCTGCTGTGCGAGGTCTTCCTGAGTCCCGTGGGCTACAAGGTCGTGCGCGGCTGGGAGCGCGAGAATGTGGGCTCCGAGTACCTCGAGCGCCACGCAACCGCCTAAGGAGCAAGTATGCGGGTTTTGATCACGGGCGCTTCGGGCGGTATCGGAGCCGCGTGCGTGCAGCGCTTTTTGGATGAGGGCCACGAGGTCGTGGGCTTTGATCTGCTGCCGGCGGCGATCGAACACGAGCGCTACCGCCATCTGATTGTTGATGTCCGCGAGCCGGACTCGTTTCCAAGCGACCTTGAGCCCCAGGCGATCGTGAACGTTGCCGGCACGCAGGATTCGGCCGACGACATCGCCGCCAACCTGCGTGGCACCATTAACGTGACCGAGCGCTACGCCTTTGTGGAAGAGGGGCTTGCCGCCAAGCCGGCGCCGGCTATCAAATCCGTGGTCAATGTGGGGTCGGCGAGCGGGCATACGGGATCGGAGTTTCCCGCCTATGCTGCCAGCAAGGGCGGCGTTATCGCCTACACCAAGAACCTTGCAAACCGTCTGGCGCCGCAGGCCATCGCCAACAGTGTGGACCCGGGTGGCGTTATCACGCCGCTCAACCGTTGCGTGATGGAAGACGAGCACCTGTGGAACCAGATTATGGAGCTCACGCCGCTTAAACGCTGGGCTACCGCTCGAGAGATCGCTGAGTGGATCTACTTTGTGGGCGTGACCAACCGGTTTATGACCGGGCAGAGTCTGCTAATCGATGGCGGCGAGGCCGGCCGCACACAATTTATTTGGCCCGAATAGGAAATGCGCCCGATGGAAAGCCGTCGGGCGCATTTTTGATGTATCGACTTTTAGCCGAGGCAAGTCCAGTTGACGGGGGTCGAGCCGTGCTGTTCGAGTAGCTGATTGGCTGCCGAGAAGGGACGCGACCCCATAAAGGCGGGGAGTTCTGCTGTGGCACGGTTGGCCGAAAGCGGCGAGGGGTGCGTGGAGGCCAGGCAGAACTTGTCGGTTGCCTTGCCCGCGCCGATCGCGGCGAGCTTGCCCTCAACCATCTGCTGGGCAAAGCGGCCCCATGCCAAAAAGACGACCGGTTGGGGCAGCTGACAGCAGCGTTCGATAATGTAGTCGGTGAGCGTGCTCCAGCCCAGTTTGGCGTGCGAGTTCGCGGCATGCTCGCGCACGGTGAGCGTAGTGTTGAGGAGCAGGACGCCCTGTTGTGCCCAGGGGGTTAGGTCTCCCGTGGCGGGAATGGGGCAGCCCAGATCGGCTTTGAGTTCCTTATAGATGTTGCGCAGACTCGGCGGCAACTTGGTTTGCGTCGCGGGGACCGAGAACGACAACCCCATGGCCTGGTTGGGTCCGTGATAAGGGTCTTGACCCAAGATGACAACTTTGACCTGGTCGGCCGGCGTGTAGGCGAGGGCATTGAGGATGTCGTCTTGTGCCGGGTAGATGGTTTGCTTGGCACGCAAAAGGGCGATGCGCTCGAGCAGCCGGTTCGTAGTTTCACGTACCGGCCGCGGCGCATCGATCAACCAAGTTGCTATGTTGCGGTCGCGGGTTGCGGTGTCCATGGGGCTCCTTTATGGCAGATGCTCTGTTGACATCTATTGTAAAGGCGTCTGGAGATCTTTATGCCGCGGCTGCATAAGGAGTGGGGTCTACGAGACGTGCTCGGGCGCTCCTGCCATGCGGGCCTGTCCATGTGCACGAAGGCGCGGAAGCTCGACGGTTGCCACCATGACGCCGGTGAGGATGAGGGCGGCGCCAAAGAAGGCGATGGGACTCAGGACCTCGCCGACCAGGAAGAACGAGAAGACGGCGGAGCAGACCGGCTCGAGCGAGAAGGCGAAGCCGGTAGTCTCGGCGGGCACGTGGGGCTGCACGAGCGTCTGGGTGATAAAGCCGTAGGCAGAGCAGATGAGTGCGAGGGCAACGACGACCACGATCTCGCTGGGCGTACTGGGAAGCGTGAAGCCGCCAAAGGTGAATGCGGCGATGCCCGAGAACAAGCCGCCAAAGCCCAGCTGCCAAACGCCCAGAGCAAGCGGATCGACTTCTTCGACAAACCGCTTGGCGACAATGATGTGTCCAGCGTAGATAAAGGCGGAGAGCAGCATGATGAGCGCGCCGGGATTCAGACTGGTAAAGTCGGCGCCCGAGAGCAGCAGCATGCCGCAGGTGACGATGGCCGTGCCGATGAGCACCTTGCGCTCGGGGGCGCGACGCAGCAGGGCGGCGTTGGCAAACGGCACGATCACGACCGTCAGGCTCTGCAAAAAGCCGGCGGTGGAGGCGGAGGTGAGGCTGGAGCCCAGGCACATGCAGGTGAGCTCGGTTGCCATAATGGCGCCGATGATGGCGGCGCGGACCATAAGGTTACGGTTGATGCGCAACGCGTGCTTGTGGAAGAGCAGCAGGCAAGCCGCAAAGGCGATGATGCAGCGCAGCGCGACGATGCTCGTGGCGTTCATGCTGTCCATGCCGATCTTCATAAGGGGATACGAAAAGCCCCATGCGACGGGAACGGAAAATGAGAGCGCGATTGCTTTTTTGCGATCCATGGGACTCCTTTTGTTACAGAACGGTTTCGCAAAAAGGATTCTGCTCCCAGATGTGGATGTAGTAAAGCGAATGTATCTTCAGTATGATTAAGAAATGCTAATGTTGACAGAAAAAGCCCTGGCAAAACGTTTTACGGCAACATCGATGGGGAGGCACGATGGCATCGCGGTATCAGATTGTATGTATGGTGGTCGATTGCGGCAGTCTGAAACGTGCGGCGGACGAGCTGGGCTATACGCAAAGTGCGGTGAGCCAGGCCGTCAAGGCGCTCGAGCGCGAGCTGGGTACCACGCTTATCGAGCGCGGTAAGCAGGGTGTGTCGCTTACGCGCGATGGCAAGCAGTATCTGCCGTATCTGCGACAGATCGTAACTGCTGAGGCCGAGCTTGAGGGCAAACGTCAGGAGTTGCTGGGACTCTCCTCGACTGATATTCGTATCGCGACGTTTACCAACGTGAGTCGTACCGTGCTGCCGCGTGTGATCCGCGACTTTGGTGCGCTGCACCCGGGCGTACGCTTTACCCTCAAGCAGGGCGATTACACGCGCAACGCTCAGTGGGTGCACGACGGCGTGGTGGATTTTTGCTTTACGGCGCGCGGGTTTACCGCAGGCCTCGAGAAGCGTGTGGTCTATCACGACGAGTTGGTGGCGCTGCTGCCGGCTGCGCATCCGCTGGCGGCAAAGGAAAAGGTGACGCTCGCCGACCTGGCGTCCGAGCCCTTTGTGCTGCTGGATGAGGGCGAACAGAGCCTGGTGCTCGATGCATTTGCGACACATGGGCTGTCGCCGCACGTGACGAGTGAGGTGACTGACGACTACACCATCATGGCGATGGTGGAGGAGGGCCTAGGCGTGAGCATGCTCTACCGTCGTACTGTGGAGGGCATGCGAGCCGATATTCGTGTGCGACCCATCGTGCATGCTCCCTCGCGCGACGTGGTGGCAGCTTGGCGTAGCTGGGATACCATGCCTATCGCCACGAGGCATTTTATCGACTATATGAGCTCGCATATTGTCAATTAATGACTGGCGTGGTGTTGAGTGCGGTGTTTAGCGGGCTGTCGCTTTGGCTTGGGTGGCGCGATAGGTGCGTGCCGGGTGGCAAAGTAGTACCGCCACGACCATAAAGAACGCCGTGGTGCCCAGGCTGATGGGGTAGACCATCATGATGTTCGCAAAGGTGCGGAAGTGCGGGAACACGCAGAATACCCAATAGAAGCGGATGCCGCAGACGCAGATCATGGTGATGAGGGCGGGCGTGAGCGAGATACCAAAGCCGCGCAGGTAGCCTGACATGTTTTCGTAGAACATGCTAAAGGCATACGCCGGGAAGATCGAACACACGCGGATATAGCCGATCGAGACGATGTTGGGATCGCTGTTAAAGAGCGACAAGATCTCGCGCCCCAGGCCGACAATAACGATAATCGTGGTGAGTGCAACGATACCGCCTTCGACCAGGCAGACCTTGAGCGTTTTAGTGCAGCGGCCGATCTGGCGGGCACCGTGGTTTTGTCCCACAAAGGTAGTGCAAGCCTGGCTAAAGCTGTTGAGCAGGTTGTAGCACACGTACTCCAGGCTCATGGCGGCGCTCGATGCCGCCATGACCTCGGTGCCCAAGCTGTTGATGGCGGACTGGATGATGATGTTGGCGACGGCAAACACGGCGCTTTGGATGCCGGCGGGCAGGCCGATCTTGACGATGCGCTTGAGGGCGACGGGGTCGATAGCCAGGTCGCGAAGGGTGACGCGGACGACGGAGTCGGTCTTGAGCAGGCGAATAAAGAGCGTAGTGGCGCTGACGGTGTAGGCGATGGCGGTGGCGATGGCGACACCCGCGACGCCCCAGTGGAGTACGGGGACAAAGATGAGGTCCAGACCAATGTTGAGGACGGTGGATACGGCAAGCGCCTGCAGCGGCATGCGGGTGATGCCGACGGAGCGGAAGATCGCGGCCTCAAAGTTGTAGAGCAAAATCGAGGGCATGCTGAGCAAAAAGACGCGTAGGTAGAGTGAGGCGAGCGGCATGGTCTCGGCGGGAACGTTGAGCGCGGCGAGCATGGGCTCGGCAAAGATCTCGCCCAGCGCGATGACGACAAATCCCACGAGTGCCATTAAAATCGAGGTATGGACGGCGCGTTTGACCATGTTCTGATCGTTGCGGCCGATAGCGTTGGCGATGACCACATTGGAGCCAAGCGACATGCCAATAAACAGGTTGAGCATAAGACTGGTAAGCGGAACATTGGAGCCGACCGCCGCCATGGCGAGGGTTCCCTGGTCGCCCGAGAAGTTACCGATGATGACCGTGGCGATGAGGTTCGACAGCTGCTCCAAGATGCTCGTGGCGGCCACGGGGAAGGCGAACAGGGGAATATTGCGCCACAGCGAGCCGGTGGTCATGTCAATGTGCTTAGATACGGTGTCAGCCATACGCTCTCAATCTCTAACATGCTATATCGTGCTTATTTGCGCAGACGATGATACTCCTAATGCAACCAGTCGGCACTTAGGGACGTTCCTTTTCTGTCGGCAGCTGGGGACACTCCTTATCTCTTCTAACTAGTCATTCAAGAACGTCCCCAATGACTAGGTGGGGAAGGCGTGCGACAATGGTGTGCGTTGTGTTGTTCGCGCTAAGGAGTTGCCATGTTGTTGTGTCCCGTTTGCCATGAGCCGTTGGTGGACAATGAACGCGGTGCTGCATGCGCGAGCGGACACCGGTTTGACCGTGCGCGCGAGGGCTATCTATATCTGCTGCGCTCGTCCAAGAGCGGCGACTCCATGGGCGATCCCAAGTCGCAGGCGCGCAGCCGTCGTGACTTTCTGAACCGCGGATACTATGCGCCGTTGCGCGATGCGATGGTCGAGCTGGTGCGCGAGCGGGTGTCTGGACGTGCCGCGTCTGCGAACTGCCCCATGACGTTGCTCGATATTTGCTGTGGCGAGGGCTACTACACCAGCGCCATGGGCGCGGTGCCGGGCGTGGACGCTTACGGGTTCGACTTGGGCAAAGAGATGGTGCGCCTGGCCGCCAAGCGCGGCGATGCGACCTATTTTGTGGCCAACATGAAGGATATCCCCGTGGCCGATGGCGCCTTCGATATGGTGGCCGAGCTCTTTGCTCCCTTTAACGAGCGCGAGTTTGCCCGCGTGCTGGCGCCAGAGGGCTCGCTCTACATCGTGGTGCCGGGTGCCCGTCATCTCTTTGGGCTCAAGGAGGTGCTCTACGACACGCCATATCTCAATGACGAGAAACTGCCGAAGACTACCGAGCTCGAGTTGGTCGGAACGCAGCGGGTATCTGCGAATATTACGCTCCAGACCCAGGCCGACATCGAGGCGGTGTTCCAGATGACGCCGTACTACTATCGCACACGCCCTGCCGACAAAGAGCGACTGGCAAACTTAGACACCCTTCAAACCGACATCGACTTCATCATCGCCGAGTACCGCCACAGCTAACAACCTGCCAAAAAGGGACAGGTTTATTTTGGTAGGTTTTATCTGGGCAAACGTAAAGGGCCGACCGCGGAGATGCGCGATCGGCCCTTTTTAGTTGCTTGGCTGCAGAGGTTATGAGAAGCGAGCGCTTATAGGCGGTCCTTGTTCTCGGCTTTAACGGCGTGTGCCTGCTGAACAAAGAACAGGTCGTACACCACGATGACAAAGGCGCCAAAGTTGATGGCGTCGCCGCCAAACGCGGGAAGCGTGAGCACCGCTTGGGCAAGCGTGGCGACCGCGGCAACAATACCGAGCTTAAACGCGCCGTCCACCTGCGAAGGCTTGTTGGCGCCCTTGATACCGGCGACGCCTGCGGCAAGGTCGACGAGACCCTTGGCGATAAGCACGACCGCTGCGAGCGTGGCGTACGAACCGTACGTGGAATCGAGACCGCCCGTGGCGATACCGACGCCGGCGGTGACGAGGCTGGCGATGCCCAAAACAAAGTAGATGAGAGCAAGGATTTTGAGAGTCTTGCGAGTGAAGCTCATGGCTGGTCCTTTCGATACGAGTACGCCAACTTGGCGCACCCAATGTACTGCACATATGGTGAAGCACATTGTAGTTCAACGCGGCGATGCATGCGTTTGAAAGCGCATTGAGCCCGCGCAGCCAAACCCAACCTTTCAAAAAGGAAAGCTGGGCGTAAGTCAAATCGATGGCAGCGTATGCGCGGCGCTGCGATGATGGGTCCATGGTAAGAGCTGGTCTCAAGGAGGAGCCATGATGTACGGAGCAGGGCAAGTGCATGAGCCGCGGTCGTTGGGAAGGCGCATGGGTGATTCTGTGATCGCTGCCGTGTGCACGGGATTGATGGCGGTGCTTTGCATTGGGATGCTGTGGGCCATGTCGCATGTGGGACAATAGCGGACGGTTGGGTGCCGACATAAACGGCGCTCGCGTATTCGTTTTGCTTGTTAAGGAGTACCCATGGGCGTCGTCGATCCCTTTTCTGTTGCTCGGTCCGCGGGGCTTGAGCTAATCGGGAAGTCCGAGGGCCTCACGCTCACTGACGGCACGATGGAGCTGCGCGCCGATTTTGACCGCATGCTGCCGCGGCTCAAGCAGGGCCGTCTGCGGCAAGAGCTGCTGGTAAAGGCTGCGCGCGCAAAAGGCGTCGAGTGCCCATGGGCGATTGATGCCACGGCAGGCTTTGGCGAGGATTCGCTGCTGTTGGCGGCCGCGGGCTTTACCGTCGATCTGTATGAGCAGGATTGCGTGATCGCGGCACTCCTCAAGGATGCTTTGGATCGCGCGGCAGATGATCCGGCGCTTGCGACAGCCGTGGCGCGCATGCGCTTACATGCGGGCGAGGACAGTATTACCGGCCTTCGCCATACAGCTGAGCTGATCGGGAAGGGCGAGCTCGCGGCTCCCGACGTGGTGTATCTGGACCCCATGTTTCCCGAGCGCACCAAGAGCGCGGCGGTGAAAAAGAAGTTCCAACTCTTGCATCATCTGGAACAGCCATGTGCCGATGAGGAGACGCTGGTCGAAGCTGCGCTTGCGGCGCGTCCGCGCAAGGTCGTTATCAAGCGGCCGGTAAAGGGCCCGCTGCTTGCCGGCGTTAAGCCGAGCTATCAACTTGCGGGCAAGGCCGTTCGTTACGATGTTTTGGTGCCGCCGCGCCCGTAGCTTGCGCGCGATAGCTGGCGCTCCGTCAGTGCCGTGTCGAAGCGGCGCCTATTTCCAAGGGTGCGACGTCAGGTGCCATCCGCCGCAGTATTCGCATTTGTAGCAGGCCAAACCGCGCCGCCCGCGGTTTTCGCATTCGGCCATAACGGCCTCGGCCTCGGCGCGCGTGTCGTAACGGTTTTTGCGTTCGCACGACTTGTAGCGCCAGGCCTCATCGCGCTCGGCGTCCAGGGCGTCGCGGCGCTCGTCTTCGCGTGCAAACAGGTCGCTCATATCGCCGCCGGTGGCAGCGCCCAAAAACTCGCTTTTGGCCTTTGACCAGGCGGCTCGCTTTTTGCTCCCCATCTGCATCGCGCCCCTCTCCAAACGTTGGTATCATTGCTCAATCAAAGTGATACCAATAAACGTGAGGTCGCCGCGTGATGATCAGAAAAACCCTCGATACCGACATTCCCGCTGTCATGGCTATCTATGACGCGGCCCGCGCCTTTATGCGCGCGCATGGCAACGCCACACAGTGGCCCGAGGGCACGCCTTCTGCCGAGCAACTGGCTGCCGATATCGCCGCCGGTGGCAGCTATGTGTGCGAAGTCGATGGCCGCGTGGTGGCGACGTTTGCCTTTTTGCCGGGCCCGGACGAGTGCTATGACGTAATTGAGGATGGTCAATGGCGCAGCGACACTCCGTACGCCGTGCTGCACCGTGTGGCGTCCGATGGCACCGTGCACGGTATCGCGGCTGCGATGTTTGCCTTTGCCAAGGAGCGTGCCGATCACCTGCGCATCGACACGCATCAGGACAACCTGCCCATGCAAGGTGCCATCATAAAGGCCGGCTTTGAGCGCGCCGGCATCGTGTATGTGTCGGACGGTACGCCGCGCGTCGCGTTTGATTGGCTGCGCGAGACATAAGAGCGGGGACGCGTATCAACAATTTGCACGAACGAAAATGGCTCCGGGTGGGGCCATTTTCGTTCGCTGCGCTGTTTTGAAAGCCGGCTTTCGCAAGGCGCGAACCTACGAAAATCGCCGCGCGGCAACGCGGGGCGATGAGCTCGGTCGGGGGATAGGGCCCGCTTCGCCCGCCGGCTCGTAAATTGTATCATCCAGTGTGGAACGAGGACGCCCGTTGCCGCGTGCGATGGGCTTGTAATAAGAGGAGAGCCATGTCGAAGCAGGCAGTCGTTGGAATCTTGGCACATGTCGATGCCGGCAAGACCACGTTGGCCGAGGCCATGCTGTTCAACGCGGGTCGCATTCGCAAGCGCGGCCGCGTGGACGACGGCGATTCGCATCTGGACTCGAACGCGATCGAGCGTGAGCGCGGCATTACGATCTTCTCGTCGCAGGCCGTGCTCGACCACGGCGATACCCACGTCATGCTTGTGGACGCTCCCGGCCATGTCGATTTTTCTGCCGAGGCGGAGCGCACGCTGCGCGCACTCGACTATGCGATTTTGGTTGTGGGCGCCAACGATGGCGTGCAGGGGCACACCGAAACCCTGTGGCGCCTGCTTGCGCGCTATGACATTCCGACGTTCATCTATATCAACAAAATCGATTTGGAGAATCCCGGCCGCGATGTTTTGCTGGCACAACTTGGGCAGCGTCTTTCCGAGGGCTGCCTGGATGCCAACGAACTGCTGGCGGGTGGCGCCGTTCAGGAGGACGCTGCCGCGTTGGACGAGGCAGCACTCGAGGAGTTTCTTGAGGCGGGCGAGCTTTCTGTCGCAACGCTGTCGCGCATGGTTGCCGAGCGCAAGCTCTTTCCCTGCTTTGCCGGCTCGGCGCTCAAGGACCGAGGTGTGGACGAGCTACTCGACGGCATGTGTACTCTGATGCACGGGCGAACATGGCCCCAGGAGTTCGCCGCGCGTGTCTACCGCGTGAGTCGTGGAGACCGTGGCGAGCGTCTTGCCTGGGTCAAGGTGACGGGCGGTCTGCTTCGTGCAAAGCAAGTTGTCGAGGGATGCTCTGGCGCCTCTACTTGGGAGCAAAAGATCGACCAGGTGCGCATCTATAACGGCGAGAAGTATGAGCTTGCCCAAGAAGTTGCTGCTGGCGGTATTTGCGCCGTGACGGGTCTTGCGCACGTTCGCCCGGGGGACGCCCTGGGCGCGGAGCCCGCGGGCGATGCGCCTGTCATTGCGCCGGTCCTCACCTATACGGTGCTTCCGGGCGAACATGATGTCCACGCGGTGTTCAAAGCGCTGACTGAGTTGGCGGACGAAGACCCCATGCTCGGCGTAAGCTGGAACACGCATCTTGAACAAATACATCTGCAGCTCATGGGAGCGGTGCAGCTCGAGGTCGTACAGCGCGTGCTGGCCGATCGTTTTGGCCTTGCGGTCGAGTTTGAGCCCGGCGGCATTCTCTATAAGGAGACTATTTTGCAGCCGGTCGAAGGCGTGGGCCACTTTGAGCCACTGCGCCACTATGCCGAGGTGCATCTGCGTCTGGAGCCGTTGCCAGCGGGTTCGGGCGTGCAGTTTGGCACCGTGACCTCGACCGACGAGCTCGATCTTAACTGGCAGCGTTTGGCACTCACCAACGCCATGGAGCGCGACCACCTGGGCGTGCTGACTGGCTCGCCCATCACCGATGTGCGCATTACGCTCACGGGCGGTCGCGCGCATGCCAAACACACCGAGGGCGGCGATTTTCGCCAGGCCACGTACCGTGCGATTCGCCAGGGACTCATGCAGGCGCGTGAGGCCGGCGCGGCGGTACTGCTGGAGCCGTGGTATCGCTTTGAGCTCGAGGTACCGGGGGAGTGCGTGGGCCGGACGCTCTCGGATGCCACACGCATGGGTGCCGAGTACGAGCCGCCGACGATGGCGGGAGACCGGACAAAGCTTGTGGGTCGCGTGCCAGCATCCGAGGTGCAGGATTACGCGCTGGAGGTGGCCGCCTACACGAGCGGTCGCGGGCATCTGTACCTGGAGTTCGCCGGCTATGCGGCTTGCCATGATGCCGAGCGCGTTATAGAGGCGGCCGCCTATGAGCCCGAGGCCGATCTGCCCAACACGCCCGACTCGGTCTTTTGCTCTCACGGCGCCGGTTACACGGTCAAATGGTACGACGTACCCGCCGCGGCACACGTAAAGGTCGATCCCGCCACCTTCCGCCCCTGGCGTGCAGCAGACGCGGAGTTTTTCGGCCACATGTGACAAAGGGGCAGTTCCTTTTGTTCCATGCTATTGGTATAACTCGGTATAAGTTGGTATAACTATTATCAGGGTTTGCCAATCCGAGGAGGCCGACATGAATCCAAATCCCTTTAAGCCAACGGCAGGCAAGCGGCCTCCGATACTCATCGGTCGCGAGTCGGTCATCGAAGATTTCGAGGAAGGGCTCGATAACGGCGCCGGAGCGCCGGGCAGGCTCATGCTCATTACGGGAAACCGCGGCTGCGGCAAGACAGTTCTCCTGCGGGAGCTGCAACGTCTGGCCAGTGAGCGCGGATGGGCGGTTGTCTCCGATTCCGCTTCGCTTGGCTTATGCGACCGCTTGGCCGACGCGCTTCGCTCGAATAAACCCGTTGTGACGTCAATGGAGTTCGGTCCGTCGTTTGGGCGGATGTCGGTCGAGGCGGCGCGAGCAAAGGGCGAGACGTTGCGAGGGCTGGTCAACGAGCGCCTCAAGAAGCTCGGTCCAGGCAAGGGCATACTGTTTGCGATTGACGAGGCTCAATCTGCGTCTATCGAGGAGCTGGCGGCTCTTGCCGTTCTCTATCAACAGGTGCTCGGAGACCAGGATGCCACGGGCTTGTCCGATAGCGACCAGCGCGGCCTTGCGCTTGTTTTTGCCGGCTTACCCAGTATGGTTGACGATCTGCTCGAAGAGCCGAGCGTGACGTTTTTGCGGCGTGCCCAGCAGCGTACGCTGGGGGCGATATCTTTGCCCAAGGTGCGCGATTCGTATATCCAGACGGTCAAAGACGCTGGTCTTTACGTTGACGCGGAGACGGCGGACCTTGCGGCGCGCAAAAGCATGGGGCATCCCTATATGGTTCAGCTGGTGGGCTATTACATGTGGCGGTCTGCTGTCCGGCGCAACACGCGAGTCATTGAAAGGCGCGATGTCGAGGCTGGCTACGCCGATGCCGTCTCCGAGTTCTATGAAGCGGTCGACGCTCCCTTGTATTACGGGTTGCGCAGTCCGCAGCGCCTCTTTATCGAGGCCATGGCGGCTGACGAGGGCAAACCGACTCGCATGGCGGATATCATTGAGCGTTGCGATCGCACCCAAAGCTGGGCGAGCAAATATCGCGCAAGCCTGATTCGCGAGCGCGTCATCGAGGCTGCCGGATACGGCCTCGTCCGGTTTACCGTGCCTATGCTGGGCACGTATATTCGCGATTGCGTTTTATGGCACGAGTGATGTGACGAAGGGGCAGCCCCTTTGTCACATCGATATTTGAGAGGCTAAATTATGGCGATTCATACTGAGCGTTTGACGCTTCGTCCGTGGCGCGAGACGGATGCGGCGAGCCTGTTTACATATGCGAGCGACCCGGACGTGGGACCGGCTGCGGGCTGGCCGCCCCATCGAAGCATTGAGGAAAGCAGGGAGATCATTCGGACAGTCTTTGCGGCACCCCATACCTTTGCCGTTTGCCTGGCTGCGACAGATGAGCCCGTGGGTAGCATCGGCCTCATGCCGTCTCGCTGTGAGTCAAACCGTCGAGATGACGGTCTTGAACTCGAAGTGGGCTATTGGATCGCCAAGCCGTTCTGGGGCCGAGGCTTTGCCCCCGAAGCAGTACGAGCCATGCAGCGCTATGCGTTCGAAACGCTTGGCTGCAAGGCGCTTTGGTGCGGATACTACGAGGGCAATAACAAGTCGTTACGCGTTCAGCAAAAGTGCGGATTCGCGCCGCATCACGTTGAGCGCGACGTACTCTGCGAGCTTATGGGCGATGTACGCACCGAGTGCTTTACGTGTTTGACCCGCGAAGACTGGCGCGGGCGGGCAGAAGGGGAGCGATGACGGTGTCGCAACAACCAAGTGCTATCGAGGTGCGTGGCGCGCGCGTCCATAACCTTAAGGACGTCGATATCGATATCCCGCTGGGAAAGCTCGTGGGTATTGCCGGCGTGTCGGGTTCGGGCAAGAGTTCGCTGGCGCTGGGGGTTCTTTATGCCGAGGGTTCGCGTCGCTACTTGGAAGCACTCAGCACCTATACTCGACGTCGCCTGACACAGGCCGAACACGCCCAGGTGGATGAGGTCTTGCACGTGCCGGCGGCGCTCGCATTGCATCAGCGCCCCAGCGTGCCGGGCGTGCGTTCCACTTTTGGCACCATGACCGAGCTCAACAACAGCCTGCGTCTGCTCTTTAGCCGCTGCGCCCATCACGTGTGCCCGCACTGCGGGGCGCGCGTGGAGCCGAGCCTTAACGTGGCTGCGGGCCTGTCGCTCACGTGTCCGATATGCGGCCGCGAGTTCTACGCGCCGAGTGCCGAGGATTTGGCTTTCAATAGCGGTGGTGCGTGCCCTACCTGCGGCGGCACCGGTGTCATGCGCGAGGTGGACGAAGCGAGCCTGGTGCCCGACGAGTCAAAGACCATCAACGAAGGTGCGGTGCTTCCCTGGGGTACGCTCATGTGGGATTTGATGAAGCAGGTCGCCGGCGAGATGGGCGTGCGCACCGACGTGCCGTTTAACCAGCTCACGCCTCAAGAGCGCGACATCGTGTTCCACGGTCCGGCGGTTAAGAAGCACATTCTCTACGTTCCCAAAAACGGCGAGGGCGCCACGCCGCTCGACTTTACCTATTACAACGCCGTCTATACCGTTGAGAATGCGCTCGCCAAGGTTAAGGACGACAAGGGCCTCAAACGCGTTGCACGCTTTTTGCGCGAGGGAGCATGCCGCGATTGCGGCGGCACGCGTCTCTCCGAGGCTGCGCGCCAGCCTCAGGTGCGCGGTATCAATCTGGCACAGGCCGGGGCCATGACGCTTGGTGATGCGGTCGAGTGGGTGCGCGGGGTGCCCTCATCCTTGCCGGTCGAGATGCGGCCCATGGCGATGGATATCTGCGATTCATTTTTGGGCGCGGCCCGTCGCCTGGTCGACTTGGGTCTCGATTACCTTTCACTCGACCGCGCTGGTGCCACGCTCTCCACGGGTGAGCGCCAGCGCGTGCAACTCGCCCGCGTGGTGCGCAACCGATCGACGGGCGTGCTCTATGTGCTGGACGAGCCTTCGATCGGCTTGCATCCCGCCAATGTCGACGGCTTGGTGGGCGTGATGCGCGATCTGGTGGATGACGGCAACACCGTGGTTGTTGTCGACCACGATACGCGCGTACTGGTGGAAGCCGACTATCTGGTCGAGATGGGCCCCGTTGCCGGAGCGGGTGGTGGTAATGTGATTGCCGCTGGCACGGTAGACGAGGTCGAGCAATCGCAGGGCAGCCGCATCGCCCCGTTTTTGCGCGCCGAGCCCAAGCGCTTGCGTCCGCAGGTGACTGACGAGGAAATGTTCGACCAGGGCCACATCCGTATGGCAACCGATACCATCCATACCGTCAAACCGCTCGAAGTCGATATCCCGCGCGGCCGTCTCGTTGCGGTGACGGGCGTTTCGGGTTCGGGCAAGACGACGCTGGTGCTTGAGACGCTCATTCCGGCACTCAAGGCGCAGACAGATGGCGAGCGTCTGCCAAGACACGTGCGCTGGGTCGATGCCGAAGGCATTGCCCGCGCCAACCTGATTGACGCCACTCCCATCGGCGCCAACGTGCGCTCGACGGTGGCGACTTATGCCGACATCCATGATGAGCTGCGTCGCGCCTTCGCCCGTACGCCCGAAGCCAAGGCAGCCGGCTACAAGGCGGGCGCCTTCAGTTACAACACTGGCGCCTTGCGCTGCCCTACGTGTGACGGCACGGGCTCGATATCGCTCGACGTGCAGTTTTTGCCCGACGTCGAGATCGTCTGCCCGGCATGTCGCGGCTCGCGTTATGCAGACGCGGCTTCGCATATCCATCGCGAGGGCAAGGACGGGAGTCTGCTTACGTTGCCGCAGCTCATGGACATGAGTGTGGACGAGGCCCTCGACGCCACGGTGGGACTCAAGAAGGTTCAGGCGCGCTTGCAGACCTTGCACGACCTGGGCCTGGGCTATCTCACACTCGGTGAGCCCACACCGGCGCTCTCGGGCGGCGAGGCGCAGCGTCTTAAGCTTGCGAGCGAGATGGGTCGCGTGCAGGATGATGCCGTATTCGTATTCGACGAGCCCACGATCGGCCTGCATCCGCTCGATGTTCAGGTGTTGCTGAGTGTGTTCGACGGCCTCGTTGCCAAGGGCGCCACGGTTATCGTGATCGAACACGATCTCGACCTTATCCGTAACGCCGATTACGTGATCGACATGGGCCCGGGCGGTGGTGGCGCCGGCGGGCAAATCGTCTGCGCCGGTACGCCGGGCGACATCGCAGCCTGCTCCGCAAGTATCACCGGTCGCTACCTATAACCGAATGAGGCAAAGGGACAGTCCCTTTGCCTCATTGATGCCTATTTCACGCATTGAGCGGCGAGATAGTCGCGGAAGAATGGCAATTCAAATGCGACGAGCCCTCGTCCTCGCTCCCCGATGATGCCGGCGTCTATCATGCGGCGTCGGTAGCGGGAGACCTGCTGCGGCGAACGCTTAAGGCGCTCGACAAGGTCAGCGGTGGTGGACTCTTCCTCGTCATCGAGCATGGCGATGAGGAATCGCTTGTCCTCTGCAGTGAGTTCCCGATAGGTTGCCGCGAGGATTCGGTCGTCCATTTCGTCGCGCGCGATTTTGATTCCCAGGTCAAAGTCGCGTGACGAGATTTCCTTCGAATCGCTTGTGAGATCCCAGGCACGGTAGCCTACGAGTTGCAATAGGAAGGGAAAACCAGAGATCGAGCGAACGGCTCTATCGATTCCCTCAGCATCTGCCAGGCGATCGTTTTCCTGGATCGTGCGAATCAAGGCCTCGCGTACGTCATAGTCGGCAATGCGACCCAGATGATATTGTTGGGCGCGGCGAAGGAACGAGACCGTCTTGTGGTTCAGTAGCGTCGATACGTTGTTGGGAAGTCCCGCCATGAGCAGGGCGACGCGTTTTCCATCGGTCACAAAGTGCTGATACGTCGCTGCGAGCTGAATCATCTCGTCGAGTGTCGGGTCCA
Source organism: uncultured Collinsella sp. (assembly GCA_900541195.1). Taxonomy (GTDB): domain Bacteria; phylum Actinomycetota; class Coriobacteriia; order Coriobacteriales; family Coriobacteriaceae; genus Collinsella. The sequence goes on from UQIY01000010.1 coordinate 31,865, forward strand.
CCTCGTCAACCGTGACGAGCAGACCGGTGCCCGCCTCGTTGAGCTGGTCGATGATGTCGCTCATGCGATAACGCCAGGTTGAGGCATCGTGAACGCGACTGACCTCGATGCTGCCGAGCGGTGCAATTCCGAGACCGGTGACTTCGAGGTGGTTGGACGAGTCGATGAGATGGGCTGCGGCGCGTTTCGCCCCGAACTCGATTTCCTCAAGCATTCCCGGGAGCGCGGTTGTCTTTACGGCAATCCAGCCGTGGGATTCCGCCCTTGTCGCGAGCGACGACATGAGAGCGGTTTTACCGGTTCCACGCGCGCCTGAGAAGATCGAGGTCAATTCTGGGCGCCTGCGCTGGCTCAAGAAGGCACGGTCCAAATCCCGAATAATCTGTTGTCTGCCAGCGAGATGGGCAGGAACCTCACCAAAACTGGGGGTAAACGGGTTCTCGAGATATTTCACAAGACTCTCCTTTCACACCGCCGTTTAACTTCATTTTACTTTAGTTAATTCTGATTAAAAGTGAGGGCTCTTTATCTAGAGCATCAATTAGGCGTGTGTGCCGTCGGCGTGGCGCTTGAATGTGACAAAGGGACAGTTCCTTTGTCACATGCCGGCAAAGCCTGTTTGGCGCAGGGCTTCGTAGAGGACGATGGCGGCGCTGTTGGAGAGGTTGAGTGCGCTGATGCGGTAGTCGTCCGGATTGACGAAGTTGCCGCAGATATCCTGCCGAAGGATGGCCTCATGGCCGTCCTCGATATGCCCCAGCGACACCTCGTGGGCTTCCCAAGTCTCGGCGTTATCAAGCGAGTCGCAATCGCGCAGCATCGGGATGCGCTCGCAGCGCTCGGGCGCCGCGGCAAGCAGTGGCTCGGGAATGCCCGAGCTCTCGCTGCCAAAGACCAAGAAGTCGCCGTCGCGATAGGTGCTTTGCGCATAGGTGCGACGAGCCTTTTTAGTCAGCAGGTGCAGGCGCTCATCGGCGGGGGAGAGGCCGTTGCGGGCAAGGAAGTCCTCCCAGTCGGCATAGGTCGTCACGTCTAAGTTTTGCCAGTAGCCCAGTCCGGCGCGACGCACCGTCTTGTCGTCGAGCGAAAACCCCAGCGGCTCCACCAGATGCAGGCGGGCGCCGGTAACCACGCAGGTGCGGCCGATATTGCCCGTATTGGCTGGAATCTCGGGCGCATACAGCACGATATTGAACATGAATCTCCTTGGCTTAGAACGAAAAACCACCACGAAGGGCACCTTCGTGGTGGTTTGGCGGCTACGTAGGCGGAAAAATGCCCGCTTGGATAAACCTAGGCGCGGTGCCAGTCGGTCAGGCAGGCATCGAGGGAGGCGATGAGCGCATCCTTGTCCATGTGACGGCCGATGATGCACAGGCTCGTCATGCGGTCGCCCGTCTCGTCGTCCCAAATTTGCATGATCTCGGGGTTCTCGTCGATGATCTTCTGCTTCTCGCCCTCGGGTGCCGAGTCAACGAACAGGCCGTTCTCCATCAGGCGCATCTGGTGGCCAGCCTGCTCGAACATGTAGCACATGTCCGGATCGCCGGTCTGCCACAGCGGACCCTTGACGCGGATGACCTCGTCGGGCCACTCCTGCTCAACAAAATCGGTGAACTTCTGCAGGTCAAACGGCTTGCGGCGCGAGTAAACAAAGGTCTCGATGTCGTACTCGAGCACCTCGGGGTCGTCGTGCTCCTCGGGATGCTCCATGGCCTCGATCCAGGCAGCGGAGTTGTAGGCGCGCATAAAGTCGAAGCGGTCGGTATCGAGCAGTTCCTCCATGGGAACCTCGCCGTTTTGGGCCTCGACGATCACGGCGTCTTTCTGCAGGCTGCGCACGATGGCCTTGAGCTCGGCGATCTGCTCGGGCGTCACGGTATCGGTCTTATTGAGGATCAGCGTGGAGCAGAACTCGATCTGCTGGATGAGCAGGCTCTCGATGTCGTCCTCGTCGATATCCTCTGCCAGCAGGTCGCGGCCGCCGTTGAACTCGTCGTACATGCGGGCGCAGTCGACCACGGCCACGATGTTGTCGAGCGCAAGCTTGGGCTCGCCGCCCACCTTGGCCTCGTCGCAGAAGCTCGAGATGGTGTAGGCGATGGGGATGGGCTCGCAAATGCCCGAGGCCTCGATGATGATGTAGTCGAAGTTGCCCGAATCGGCGATGCCCTGCAGCTGGTTGGCCAGGTCATCCGAAAGCGTGCAGCAGATGCAGCCGTTGGTGAGCGGGATGAGGTCGTCGGTCTCGGAAAGGCCGCCGTCAGCGATGAGGCTGGCATCGACGTTGATTTCGCCGATGTCGTTGACAATCACGGCGGCGCGGATGCCGCCGTCGTTAGCGAGGATGTGGTTGAGCAGCGTGGTCTTGCCGGCACCGAGGTATCCGGTAAGCATGATGATCTTCACGGGTTTGTTGGGCATGTGCCCTCCTTTGTTAGACATGGCTTACAGTTGAATCTTATGCCAAACGCCTGCTCTTATACCCACGCGCCGGCAAATAACACAGGCTACTCCCAGGCTCCCCATACATCGGGGCAATAACCGACGGTGGCCTTTTTGCCGTTGCGCACGATGGGCTCGGCTAGAACCTGCTGATTTTCGAGCAGTTTATCGAAGCGCTGGCTAGGGGTGAGGTGCTGGATGAGCGCGAGCGTCTCCTCGTCCTTAGCCTTGGGGTTGAGCAGCTTGTCGATGCCGCCGACCGCCTGCATCACGCTCGTGAGCTCGCCCTTGCTCATCTCCTTTTCCTTAAGGTCGATAAACTGCACCTTAATGCGGCGCTCCTTAAAATAGCGCTGGGCCTTTTTGGTGTCGAACGACTTCTTAGTCCCGAAGATTTGAATATTCATGGTTCCGCCGCTCTATCGAATGAAGTTGGTCGTTGCTCGATCTGCCTCGGGTGCGTTGATACCGGCGGCCTGTCCTGCCTCGATGCAGCGCAGGAGCCAGGCCATGTTCTTGCCGATGTTTCGCATGGTGGCAAGGCCCTCGGCGTCCTCATCGGCGTCGCCGGGCACGCGGCCAAACACGTTGTTCCAGTAGGTGGAGGCAACTACGGGCATCTGGTTGATGGTGAAGTACTTGTTGAGTACATCGAACGTGGTCGACGTGCCGCCGCGGCGGGCAACGGCGACAGAGGCGCCCGGCTTGTGCGCAAAGGCCTTGCTGCCAGCATAAAACGCGCGGTCGAGGGCCGAGAGGATGCGGCCGCTGGGGTGCGCGTAATAGACGGGCGAGCCAAAGACAAAGCCGTCTGCCTGCTCGGCGGCGGCGATGAGCTCGTTGACCACGTCGTCGTCAAAGGTGCAGCGGTAATCGAGCTTGTCGCACCGGGCACAGCCAATGCAGTCGCGAATGGGCTTGGCGCCCAGCTGGAACACCTCGGTATCGATGCCCTCGGCGTTGAGTTGCTCGGAGACCTCGGCGAGTGCGCGGGCGGTATTGCCGTTTGCCTTGGGACTGCCATTGACCAAAAGAACCTTCATCACAAACTCCCTCTGCTGTTGGTGACTTCTGCAGAGGATTATCGCACGATGGGGGAGGCGGTGCGGGCGCGGTGCTAATCCAGTTTGGTACCTGGCACCTGCACGGCTTTACCGAGCAACGCTTTGAGCTCGTTCAAAATGGAAACGGGCTGTCGATTGACAGCGTCCAGATGAAGCGTTGCCACACGAATGGGCGGCTGATATTCAAGCGAGCCGATGAGCACGGGAGAACCCAGGAACCGCTCGATTTCGTCTGCGATCGCGTCGGTCTCTTCGGGATCAAAGTCATCGAAAAGCGCCACGAATGTCGGCCCCGTCGAGCGGAACAGGCGACCCTTGCCGCGCGAGCATTCCATAAGGCAAGCGGCGCTTTCGGCGAGCACGCGGTCGCCTGCATCAAATCCAAAGCGGGCATTGACCTCAGCGATATCGTCAACCTTAATGGCAATAAAGCCTGCCTCGCGCGCCACGCGGCGCATTTCGCCAATGGCGTTGACCAGGGCGTGAATATCGCCCAGGCCCGTCACCGAGTCGGTCGTATCTGCCAAGCTTCGGTTGATGATAATGCCCACATACATGCTGGGCTCGGTATCGGTGCCGTCCAAACGGTAGCCCGTGCAGTCGCAAAGCACGTATTTTCCGGTGGCATCCATTACGCGATACTGCATGCAGTGGAAGTGCCACGTGCCGTTTATCACCATGTCGAGCTCGGCGCGTACGTTGTCGCGGTCCTCGGGATGAACGCGGGCGAGCCACATGTCGACCGAGTTAAAAGGGTGCTGGGAGGGCAGGTCAAAATCGCGCACGGCGTTAACCGACCATTGCGATTCGCCCGTATCGAGGTTAAGGATGAACGGATAGCGCGTCTCGGAGCTCATGGAGATTGCTTGGAACACCCGGTCGTTGCAGGGAAGCTGATCGACGATTGGGCGTTGTGGTGCGTCATTGTCTTTCGGTTGCTGTACACGATGCATAAGCTTATAGCGATACATCTTGCGATCGGCATCCATCGTCATCTGGCGATGCGTGTCGCCGGCAAGTGGATCGACGCGCGAGCAGCCAAAGCTAAAGCTGGCGATCATGGGCGCCTTGCCACCTGAGCTCGCCTCGATCAGCCCGGCACGCACCTGCTCCAAGCGCTGCTCGAGTTCAGTCTCGTTTGCGGAGAGCGAGATAAGCACAAACTCGTCTCCACCGATACGGAACAGCATCTCATTGTGCTCCATGGTTTCGGAGAGCGTGCGGCAGATGCTCAGAATATAGCGATTGCCTTCGGCGTGGCCAAACCTATCATTGCAATGCTTGAGATGGTCGATGTCAATATAGGCGCAGGTGAAGGGATCGCCTTTGCGCCAGAGCTGCTCGACGTGACGGTCGAGTCCGCTGCGGTTGCCCAAGTTGGTGAGCGGGTCGATATAGGCGTTGCGCTCAAGCAGCTGGCGCTCTTGTTGCAGGATAGCATGCGTCTTTTGCAGTTGCTCACCAACGGCGCGCAGCTCAGCAGGCAGCGCGGCAACATCGAGTTCGGCGGTCGAGATGCCATTCGCAAGTCGCTGAAGATAGGCAATAATCGATTGCTCGCCCATGCGGTACGACTCGTTCATGATGGATAACCTCCTTGGGCGGAACAACGGTTTGTATCATATCCCCAATTCGGTTTGAATTGGGGTAATAAGTTAGCTAATGGAGACAAATGCCCCCTTCGACGGTGGCGTTTTGCGCGCGAGCGTATCAGTTGTTATTGCCACCATCGAGCAATGCCTCAAAATCCTTCGCCGGCATGGGGCGGTAGTAGAGGAAGCCCTGAGCGTAGCGGGCACCCATGTGGCGTAGCATGTTCGCCTGCTCATCTGTCTCGACGCCTTCGATTACAATGGGCAGATGGAGCGACTGCGCCATCTCGAGCATCGATGACACGATCTGCGCGCTGCGGCCTTGATCGCGGTCGGTGGGCACAAAGGTGCGGTCGAGCTTGATGACGTCGACGTTGACGTTCTTGAGCATCGCGAGCGTGGACTGACCGGTGCCAAAATCGTCCATATAGGTCGAGAAGCCGCGGGTGTGCAAGTCGGCTGTCAGTTTGTCCACGGCTTCGGACTCTCCCGTATAAGCCGTCTCGGTGATCTCGATGCGCATGAGCTCGGGCGGCAGGTTGTATTGGGCGGCAAGCGCCCCCATATGCTCGGCAACGTCGCAGGCAAGAATGTCCACGCGAGACACATTAAGCGAGACCGGAACCACGCGAAGACCGCGATCGAGACACCCGCGAAGCCATATGGCGACACCCTGCCAAATGTACTTGTCGAGCGTCACCACAAAGCCGCTTTCCTCGAGTGCGGGAATAAACGTTGCGGGCGAAATGAGAGAGCCGTCCTTGTCAATCCAGCGCGTAAGTGCCTCGGCGCCAATGATCTCGCCGGTTTCCATATCGACCTGGGGCTGCAGGTAGTACGTGATGCGGCCATTTGAGAGCGCGTACTGGAACTCGGTCAGCGTGCGGTGGAACGCAATCTCGTGTTCATATTCTTCGGGGCGGAAAATAGCAATGCGCTCCTTGAAGTCGTTTTTGGCGCGTCGATTGGTAAACATGGCCTTTGCCTGCGCATCGATGGTGATCTCCTCATTGGAGTCGATGGGGTAAATGCCCATGGACGGCCAAAAACCTACGCCGTCATCATGCCTGGCTACTGCCTCGCGAACGCGGTTGTAGATTTGATGGACGGTGATGTGCTTAAAGGGGATGAGTACGCAAAAGTCATCTTGGCCCCAGTACCCTGCGACGCCCATATCGGCATTCTCGATGTCCTTGAGGACCGTGCCCACATCGGCGAGTACGCGGTCGCCCTCGGCCTGGCCGTGCCATTCATTAAACAGGCGCATGTGACCCATGTCGACGGTGGCGATGCACCAGGTGTCGTCGCGCCTTGCCTCGAGAAATGCGTTGGCGCGCCGCATAAACTCGCTGGGTCGATAGAGGCCCGTGAGCGAGTCGATACGTTCGGCGATGGCGCTTTTGCGCTCCGCCTCGGGTATGGGGAGGCTGTCGTTGGGAACAAGCCCGCCGGCCGTGCGAAGGCGACGGTCGAGTTCGCCTAAAACGGCGGTCGCTTGATGGGTTAAGTGCTCGTAAAAGGCCGGGACGACAAGGCAGACGGGAGTAATGGTGTCGCCTGCGATTTGAACAGGAGCGAAAACGGCCTCTTTAAGGTGGCGGGTCAGTTGCTCGAATGCCTCGTGGTCCAAGTCGTTGCTGAGCACGACGAACTGGACGCTTCGTGAACGGTAGACCCGGCTCCTGCCGCGGGTGATCGACAGCATGCGGCCTGCGTATTCGGCAAGCATGTTGTCGACAGCCTCGGCCCCGTAGAGCTCGTTGAGCTTTGTCGTGCCACGAACGCGCACCGCTATAAGCCCTGTCTCGCAACGATCGCGGCGGCAGGCATCGATAGCGTTGATCAGCATACGCTGCGTTCCGAGGCCCGTGGCGGCGTCGACGGTCTCGGCAAGTGAGTGGTTGACAAGTTCGCCGACATAGAGCGAGGGGGCATTTCCGTCGCCGTCGATGCGAAACCCGCGAGCACGGCAGAGAACGTAGTCACCCGCGGCATTGCGCATGCGGTACTGCATGACGCGGCGGTGTTTGGAGCCGTTAAAGATCTGGTTGATGTCGTTGGCGTAGGCCTCGAGGTCATCGGGATGGACACGCGTTTTCCAGAAATCGCGGCAGCTGTCTATGTGCTCCGAAGGAAGACCGAGATCGCGCAAGGCACCTTGCGACCAAAGGGTGCGGTCCTTGTCCAAGTTCTCGATAAAGAAATAGCGGCCTTCGTTGAGCATCGAAAAGGCGTCGAAAATACGGTCGCTTATTTCGAAGTCGTCGGTGTGGACTTGCGCGATATTACGTCGATCAAGATGCATGGCATGACGTAGCTTGTAGTCGTACATGCGATGGTCGGCATCGAGCGTCATGCGATTGGAGGCTTCGCCCAGGGCGGGGTCGGCGTGTGCCACTCCGTAGCTAAACGAGTGGGGCATCTCGGAATCGTTGTTTTTGAGCAGGATCGTTCGGCAGTGTTCCAGACGTTCGGCGAGGTCGTCCTCGGTCGCAATCGTAGATAGGATGGCAAACTCGTCGCCTCCCAGACGAAATGCCGCCTCGTCTACCTTCATATACAGCTTGAGATAAAGGCTTACCTGCAAGATATAGCGGTTGCCCTCGTCATGGCCAAAGACATCGTTGCAGTGCTTGAGATTGTCGATATCGATGAACGCCATGGTAACGGGAGCGTCCTGCTCCCAGAGCTCCTCGAGGGAACGGGCAAAGCCGCCGCGGTTGCCAAGTCCGGTAAGCTGGTCGGTAAAGGCGGTCCTAATCAGATCATCCTGACGCTCGAGAAGGTCGCGGACGGTCTTTTCGAGCGTTTCGGTGTAATTGCTGACAGTTTCCATGTTCTAAGCGGCTTTCTGAGGTCGGGCGGATTGCGTCGGGCGAGCTCGTTGTGCACACGCGTTGTTGTCCGGCGCTTTGCGTGTATCCAGGCCCCCGCCTTGCTGCGTTGTTGAGTTACTTTGCCGGCTAATGTTCGCTGTTGATAACAGCTGGGTAGTGTAAACAACAATACCCAATTATATATGGGTGCACATGCTGTGGGCGGCTATTGTTCGACAAGCGGTAGCGCGACGATGCGATGCTTGATAAAAATGCGACTGGGGCGGTATATGTTGACGGGTATACTTGTTCCGTTTGAATTTGCGGGGACGGAGATGGTCGCATGGCACAGTCAAATATGATGCGCACGGTGGGGCTGGCGCTCGAAGGAGGCGGCTACCGCGGTATGTATACGGCGGGCGTGCTCGACGTTTGGATGGAGCACGGTTTGACCTGCGACCATATGGTGGGTGTCTCGGCGGGCGCGGCGTTTGGCTACAACTTTAAATCGCGGCAGATTGGACGCGCCATTCGCTACAACAAGGCATATTGTGCCGATAAGCGCTATGCGGGTGTAGCAAGCTGGCTGCGGACTGGAGACATGTTCAATGCCGATTTTGCCTATCATGAGGTGCCCATCGAGCGCGATCCCATCGACCTGGAGGCATATCGCGCCTGCCCCATGCGGTTTACGTGCGTGTGTACCGATATCGAGACGGGCAAGGCCGTCTATCACGACCTGCCTTATGGCGATGAGCGCGATATCGAGTGGATCCGGGCGTCGTCGGCTATTCCTGTGGCGACGCGTCCCGTTGCTATTGACGGACATAAGTATCTGGATGGTGGCGTGGCTGATTCTATTCCCAGCGCATGGCTGTTTGCGCAGGGGTATGACCGAAACATCGTGGTACTCACGCAGCCGGCGGGCTTTGTGAAGCAGCCCAACAGCGTGATGCCCATGCTGCGGCGCGTGTTCCGTCACTACCCGGAGTTTGTCGCAGCGCTTGAGCATCGGCATGAGGTCTACAATGCCACGCTCGATGACTTAGCACGTCGCGAGGCTGCCGGCGAAATCTTTGTGGTGCGGCCGAGCGAATCGGTGAAGGTACCGTCGCTGTGCCGCGAGCCCGATGAACTCGAACGCATCTATCAGATCGGCCGCCGCGATGCGGAGGCAACCTTGCCGGCACTGGAGACATATCTGGCAGGGTAGAGGCTGCTGCCGCCATCTCGGCGGGAAGCGCATCCCGGAATGGAGGTCCAAACTGGGATGCGCTTTCCATCGCTGAAGATATGAGGCTGCGAATCGGCTGCTCGGCTTGAGCCTATGCCTGCTGCCAGGTATCGACGAGCTCCTTGGCGGCGGCGTAGGGGTCGTCGGCACTGCAGACGGCGCTCACCACAAAGAAGCCATCGACGCCGGTGGCCTTGAGCTGTGGCAGGTCGGCCGTCTTGACGCCGCCGCCCACCACGATGGGCACGGGGCTTGCCGCGTGGAGTGCGGCCAAGTCCTCAAAGCTCTTGGTGATGATAGAGCCGTCGGCCGCGCGTCCGCAGTCGCGCTTGGTCTCGGTCTCGTGGAGCGGGCCGATGCCCAGGTAGTCGACCAGGCTCATGTCGGCGGTCTTGACGTACTCGAGCATCTCCTCGCAACGGGCCGAAAGGCCCACAATGGCATCGGGGCCCAAAAGTTTGCGGCAGACCTCGACGGGAATATCGCTCTGGCCAACGTGCACGCCGTCGACAGCGATGCCCTGCTCGCGCGCGGCGAGTACGCAGTCCAGGCGGTCGTCGATCAGCAGGGCGACCTGACCGGTCTTGCCGGCCTGTGCGATTGCCTGCGCGGCGTCGCCCGTCAGCGCGATGATCTCGCGGGCACTTGCCACCTTGGAGCGCACCTGGATGCAGGTAAAGCCTGCGTCGAGCGCCTGGGCCACCACATCGCCCACGGGACGCCCGAGCGTGTTTTCGGGGCCGAGTACCAGATAGGCCGAGATATCAAGGTTGTCGCGGATGCTCATCGTGCTTCCTCCTGCTTTTTGATCTGTGCTTCCATGCGCTCGAGCTTGCCGGTCATGGTGTCGGTAAATCCGGGTCGAATATCGGCTTTGAGCACGACTTCGGTGCGGATGCCCTTGCTCGCCAACACAAAGGTTGCGTCGCGCACGACCTGCATGACCTCGTCCCAGTCACCCTCGATCTCGGTGAACATCGAGGTGGTGCGGTTGGGAAGGCCGCTCTCGCGAATGACGCGCACGACCTCGGCGACCTCGGCGGACAGTTCATCGCCGGTGCCGCACGGGGCGATGGCCACGGCGACGAGTGTGTTCATGCCGGCATTGGTTGCGGGCTCGGACATGGCTTATGCCTCCTCGAGCTCGAGTTGGTTATCGGCGATGTCCTGGGCGGTCGCGCGGTAGAGCTCGTCGATAAAGGCGACCTTAAAGCTTGCCGGGGCATCGGCGACGGCGGCGGCACGCGTGCCGGCAACGTTGTAGACGGCGGTGCCGCAGACGGCTGCCGTAAACGGGTCGGCGGCGCAGGCGTACACGGCCAGCACGCCGCCCTGCGAGCAGCCGCAGCCGGTGATCTTGGACATGAGCGGGCTGCCGCCGTGGGACTTGGCCACGGTCGTGCCGTCGGTAATCAGGTCGACTTCGCCCGAGACGACCACGGCGCCGCCGGTGTAGCGGGCGAGCGCCACGGCGGCATCGCGGGCGGCGTCGACCGTGTCGGTGGTATCGACGCCGCGTACGCGGCTCAGATCGGCCGCCTCGCCCTCAAGACCCCACAGGCCGGCGAGCGCAATGATCTCGGAGGCATTGCCGCGCACGATGGCGGGCTTGTACTGCTTGAGCTCGTTTACCAGCTGGGTGCGCAGGCTACCGATGCCCAGGCCCACCGGATCGAGCACCCAGGGCTTGCCGGCGTCGTGTGCCGCCTTGGCCGCTCGGGGAATCGTCTGCTCGTAGATGGGGAAGAGCGTGCCCATGTTGAGATAGATGGCGCCGCCGCCGGCAACGAGTGCCTCGCCTTCGTCGGGCAGATAGACCATGGCGGCCGATCCGCCCACGGCGAGCTGTGCGTTGGCGACAAAGTCGATCGTCACCGTGTTGGTGATGGAGCCGGCCATCGGATTGGTGGCGCGAATCTCCTCCACGGCCTTGACCATATGCTGCTTAAGCTGTTCCGAATCAATCACTGCACATGCCTCCTTGGCATAGAAAAGGGGCGCTGTGCATAGACAGCGCCCCTGTAAAGGCGGCATGCTCCCTACGCCAGCATTAACTGACAGGTTCAAAGGATTGGGCCCCATGCCCTCTCAGCCTTGTGGTTTGCACCGCCGGCACTCCCGCATCGAATCTGTTGTTCCCTATACTAGCGCACCTGCCAAAAAGGGACAGGTTTATTTTGGCAGGTCGTTACAATAGGTAGGACCGATACGAATGGGGGCCTTATGATTAAACTTGTGCTGACCGATATGGACGATACGCTGATTCCAGCCGGGCATGACGGCGCCAGCGACTACGCCATCGAGGGCATTCATGCCATGCAGGCGGCGGGTCTGCACTTTGGCCCGGTTTCGGGTCGCCAGCCGTCCGCGATGGGCTGGATGTTCCGCAATTGCGTCGAGTGCTTCTCGACCGGCGCGTTCTGCAACGGCCAGGTCATGTTTGTGGACGGCGAGGCGGTGGCCTCGCATGCGACCGACAACGATGCCCTGACGCGTCTGGCCGATTACCTCGAGCAAGAGACCGACGATACGTATCTGAAGGTCTACAGCCTGGGTGATGACTTTTGGGATAACGATGCCTATTGCGTGACGAACGACCCCGAGCGCGTACGCCGCGCCATGGAGTCGGGCGGCAACGCGTGGCTCAAGGGCGAAGAGGCCCCGTGCCGTCCTGTTGTCGATGATGCCCCGGTGTTTAAGGCGAATATTTGGAGTGCCCGTTCACGTGAGGAGCTCGTGGAGCTACGCGAGCGCGTTGCCGCCGAGGTGCCGGAGCTCTCGCTTGTGTTTCCCAACAACCGCGTGCGCCTGTTTGACATCCTTCCGGCCGGTTGGGACAAGGGCTGCGCTGCGCTGGAGCTGGCGCGCGCTTTGGGCCTGACGCCCGACGAGGTGGCCGTGTTCGGTGATTCCGATAACGATCTGCCCATGATCGATGCCGTTCCCAACTCCGTTGCAGTCGCCAATGCCAACGAGGCTGTCACGGCTGCCGCGCGCTGGCATATCGGCGCTGCGGCAGACGATGCGGTTGCCGGGGCTCTGCATCAGATTGCCGCCTGTGCCGCGACGGGGGAGATGCCGCCGTTTATGCGTCAGATGGATGCGACGGGTTTCGACGTCACGAACGTCTAGGGAGAAAGCTATGAAGCTTCAGCAGCTCAGGTATGTCGTCAAAGTTGCCGAATGCGGCAGCATCACCGAGGCCTCGCGCCGGCTTTTTGTGTCGCAGCCTTCGATTACTGCGTCGATCCGCGATCTCGAAAACGAGATGGGTGTGCACATCTTTGAGCGCACCAACAAGGGTGTCATTGTGTCCGAGGAGGGCGAGACCTTCTTGGGCTACGCGCGCCAGGTGCTCGACCAGGCGGATCTGCTCGAAGGCAAGTACAAGGGCGAGTCCGAGCAGGTGCCGCACTTTAGTGTGAGCTGCCAGCATTATTCCTTTGCCGTCAACGCGTTTGTCGATGTGATCCGTGAGTTCGATGCTGCGCGCTACGACTTTACCCTGCGCGAGGAGCAGACTCACGAGATTATCGAGGACGTCGCGCATATGAAAAGCGAACTAGGCATCTTGTACTTGTCCGAGCACAATCGCGAGGTCATCGAGCGCATGCTGGCGGCCAACGAGCTCGTGTTCGAAGAGCTCTTCTGCGCCACGCCGCACGTTTTTGTGTGCGCCGACCATCCGCTGGCGGGCCGCTCCAGCGTGACGCTCGAGGACCTGGAGGACTACCCCTTCCTGTCCTACGAGCAGGGCAGCTACAACTCGTTTTACTATTCCGAGGAACTGACCTCGACGTTTGAGCGCCGCAAGAACATCCGCGTGCGCGATCGCGCGACGCTGTTCAACCTGGCCATGGGCCTCAACGGCTACACGGTGTGTTCGGGCGTGATCAGCCACGAGCTCAACGGGCCGGGTATTATCTCCATTCCGCTCGATGTGGACGAGTACATGGAGATCGGCATCATCACGCGCAAAAATACGACGCTCACGCGCTACGGTCGGGCCTATATCGACGCGATCCGCCAACATATCTAGGCTGCTGCGTTCTGCACAGGTCAAATCTCTTTAAGGCAGCCCAAACTGATATAGGAAGCATCTATATCAAACTGTTATAAACATATATTATACGATGGCCATAGGAGCGCTCATACTCTGTCCCAGTAAAGCAACCAATTCAAAGGGAGATATCTATGAGCACTTCGATTCAACCGAACGCGCCGTTTCGCGCCGATATCGTCGGCAGTTTTCTTCGTCCTCAGGCCGTGAAGGACGCCCGTGCCGCCTACGCCGCGGGCACGCTTGATGACGACGGCCTTAAGGCCGTCGAGGACGATGCCATTCGCGATTTGGTGGCAAAGCAGAAGGCCGCCGGCCTGCAGGTCATCACCGATGGTGAGTTTCGCCGCAGCTACTGGCACCTCGATTTTATGTGGGGCCTTAACGGCATTGAACGCCGTACCTCGCGTACGGGTTATATGTTCCACGACGAGGAGACCACAGCCGACACCGCCGTGGTAACCGGCCCCATTAGCGGCGAGAACCATCCGTTCGTCGAACACTTTAAATTTGTCAAGGTGCTCGAGGGGGAGGGCCAGGTCGCGCGGCAAACCATTCCGGCGCCGATCCAGACGTTCTCCGAAGTCACGCTCGACCGCTGCGACGGCCAGCAGGAGAGCCTGCGCGCTGTCTATAAGACCGATGAGGAACTTGCCGACGCCATCGCAGCCGCTTATCGCACGGTGATCGCCGACCTGTACGCAGCAGGCTGCCGCAACATCCAGTTTGATGACTGCACCTGGGGCATCTACTGCGACACCGATTTTGTCGCCAAAACCGGCATGAGCCCGGTCGACCTGCAAAAGGTAAGCGAGCTGGGCGTGGCGCTCAACAATGCCGCCATCGCGGACAAGCCCGACGATCTGGTCATCAACACGCATGTGTGCCGCGGCAACTACCACTCCACCTATGCCTTCGAGGGCGGCTATGACCCCATCGCGCCGTACCTGTTCGCAAACGAGGATGTCGATGCATTTTACCTGGAGTTCGATACGCCGCGCGCCGGCGGTTTTGAGCCGCTCAAGTACGTTGCCCCGGGCAAGAAGGTCGTGCTGGGCTTGGTAACCACCAAGGCGGCAGAGCTCGAGAACGAGGATGTTATCGTCGAGCGCATCCGTGAAGCCGCAAAGTACGTGCCGCTCGAGAACCTGTATCTGTCGCCTCAGTGCGGCTTTGCCAGCTGCGAGATTGGCAACAAGCTGACCGAGGACGAGCAATGGGCAAAGATCGCGCTGGTCAAGCGCATTGCCGAGCGCGTTTGGAAATAGCGCTAGTGTTTGCAGGTGGCGGCGCGTGCGAGGCATAGTGTATCGCGTACAATGGTTCGGATCGTATCGTTCGGGCAGGTTATCCGATATGCCTGATCGCCCTTCCATTCGAAAGGACATCCATGTCCCAGTCCTCGACGCCCGCCGTCAGCGATGCCATCTACGACGCATCGTCGCTCGGCCGCCCGCGCATGTTCCTGCTCGGCCTACAGCACCTGTTTGCCATGTTTGGCGCCACCGTGCTGGTGCCCGTGCTCACCGGCCTCTCGGTATCGGCAACGCTTTTGTTTGCCGGCTTGGGCACGCTACTGTTCCACTTCCTGTCGCGCGGTAAGGTGCCGGCATTCTTAGGCTCATCGTTTGCCTTTATTGCCGGTTATGCCGCCATCGCGCCTAATGGTGAGGCCGAGCTTTTGCCCTACGCCTGCCTGGGCGTAGCTTGCGCCGGCCTGCTCTATCCGGTGCTTGCGGCTCTGTTCCGCGCGTTTGGCGCCAAGCGCGTCATGCGCTTCTTCCCGCCGGTGGTGACTGGCCCCATCGTCATTTCGGTCGGTCTGATTCTGGCAAGCTCCGCTATTGCCAACTGCCAGACAAACTGGTTTGTTGCCGTTGTTGCCGTGGCTGTGATCGTCATCTGCAATATTTGGGGCCGCGGCATGGTAAAGATTGTGCCGATCTTGCTGGGCGTTGTGGTGAGCTATGCCGTTGCGGCTGCGCTGGGCGAGGTCGACTTTTCTGGCGTCGCAGCCGCTCCCTGGGTTGGTTTGCCCATCGTGTGGGATAACACCGTGTTTTCGCTCTTTGGGCCGCAGTTCGATAGCGGTCTTGCCACGACGGCCATCATCACCATCATGCCGCTGGCCTTTGCGACCATGATCGAGCATATCGGTGACATCTCCGCTATCGGCTCCACTTGCGAGCGTAACTACATCGCCGACCCCGGCCTGCACCGCACGCTGCTCGGTGATGGTCTTGCCACGATTCTGGCTTCGCTCTTTGGCGCTCCGGCCAACACCACGTATGGCGAGAACACCGGCGTGCTCGCCCTGACGCGCGTGTTCGACCCGCGCGTGATTCGCATTGCCGCGTGCTGTGCCATCGTGCTTTCGTTCTGCCCCAAGTTCGCTGCCGTGATCGCCGCCATGCCGGCATGCGTTATCGGCGGCGTGTCGCTCGTGCTTTACGGCATGATCAGCGCCGTGGGCGTTCGCAACCTCATCGAGAACCAGGTCGATTTCCAAAACAACCGCAACGTGCTGGTGACCGCCCTGGTGCTCGTGCTTTCGCTCGGCATCGCGTACAGCACCGCCGGCGCCATCGTACTGGAGCTGGGCGGCGTGACGATTTCGCTTTCGGGTCTTGCCGTGGGTTCACTGGTGGGCATTGTGCTCAACGCCATTCTGCCGGGTAACGACTTTGAGTTTGATGTCTCCGAGCTCGAGGAGGCTGCTGAGTAGCAGCTGCGTTCAGCTAAAACAAGATATGGTGCCCATGCGTATATGCGTGTGGGCACCATTTTTAATGTGTCAGTATCCAGTGGATGCCGCGGGCCATGCGTAAGTCGGTTTGGGCAAAGTGATTGCCGGGGTTGAGCTCCATCGTTGTTGGGATGCCGCGCTCGATGAGTAGCTCTTCCATTGCGCGCGTGTCGTCGAGCACGTGCCTCATCATGCGGTTGGGCGTCTTGGTTTCCTTTTTGCCGAGTGACAGATAGACGGCTTGCGGGCTGCCGGCAAAAGGGGCCGTGCTGGCACGGTCGACAAAGTCGGGAAACCACAGCGACCCCGATGCGCTCGCCGCGCGGCCAAAGACATCGGTTTGCCAGAGAGCCCAAAGCGAAAAGAGGCCTGCCAGCGAGTAGCCGGCAATGCCGCGCCAGGTGGGCGGCTGAGGAAGCGACGACTCGACCTGGGGGATTATCTGATTCAGCAGCTCATCAAGAAAATCGGCAGCTTGGCCGCCGAAAGGCTCGGCATCGCGTACGGTCCCGTCGCATGCCCAGGGGCTCAGCTCGCGATTCCAATCGAGCCCGCCAATGGTGACGAGGGCGAATGGCGGACAGTCGAGCTCTCGGCAACACTTATAAACCTCGCTGCCGTCGCCCACGACCACAGGAAGGTAGATGACAGGCGCGCTTTCCGTATGATTCGAATAAACGGTTATCTGCTTTTGATGCGCTTCCATGACGGGCTTCTCTCAGTGTTGTGATATCGGCAGCCCCAATTGTCGCACGCCAGCGTATGCCGGTTGGGCTAGACCAAAGACAATCTCGTGCATCCCCTGCGGACGCATATGGAAAACGCCACCGCCGGAGGGGAGCTCGGCGGTGGCGTTGTTAAACGGTGCTGGGGCTCGGGGCCTTCGCGGGAGCTGCCATGTGCGCAGAGGCGTCTAAGAACGCTTACGGCTCGCCATGGTGCCTGCGGCGATAGCGGCTGTTCCCGCAAGGACGGTTGCCACGATGGCCGCACCCGAGGTGTCGCCGGTTGCCGCGAGCACGCCGGTAGTCTTGGCTTTCGTGGTTGAAGCCGCAACGGCCTTGGTCGGCTTTGAGCCCTCAGGCTTGGGGTTCTGCTTGGACTCCGCGGGCTTGCTTTCTGCGGGCTTGGTCTCGTCGGGCTTGGGGTCTTCCGGCTTGGCTACCTCGGGAGGTGCGATGGTCGTACTTTTGGCGACTGCTTTGATATAGAGGGAGTCGACCGTGGCGTCGCCCGTGCCGATGGCTTGGCCTGCCTCGTAGATGCCGTCACGGAGCTTGCGATAGTCAATGACCTTGCCGCCTTCGGGCGTCTGGATGGCGGCGTTCTCAATCTTGATGGTGCCGATTGTCTTGCCGTCAGCGCTCATGGCACGGGCGAAGATTGCCGCTGTATCTCCTTCGGCCGTTACCTTGCTGCGGATGATCGAGATGACTGCGGGTGTGACGCCCTCGCTGGTCTGGGCGATGATGCCGATGTTCTCGCCTTGGGGTTCGCGCCTCGTCTCGCCATCTTGGTTTTCGCTGTAGGGGATGGGGCCGTCGCCGTTCTCGACATAGCGGGCTATGGCCTTGACAACGGAGTCGCTGATGTAGATGTGGCCGCCCTTCTCGTTGGGTCGATCGTTTCTGGTGGAGAATGCAGCCGAAACCTCGCCTTCCGCAAACGCGTCCACGGTGGAGCCGTTCTTGACGACGATGTCGTCCTGGTAGGTGAAGAGGGCGTTGGCGCCACCGTATCTGCCTTTACTTGCACGGACCGTCACGTTTGCATGATCGAGGGTGATGCCCTTGTGGGCATAGACGCCATATTCAACACCGTTTACGTTGAGGGAGGCGTTTGTGGCTGCGAGGCTGCCCTTGGCCTCGACGGCAGCGTCTTTCTCGGAGCTTGCCTTGACCTGGCCGCCGTCCGAGATGTTGATATTGCCGCCGCTCCAAAGGGCCTCACCATCGGCTGAGCTTGCCTCGACCGTCCCGCCACCCTTGATGGTGAGGTTCTTGTCGGCTCCAATACCCTTGTCCTTGGTAGCCCTGGCGGTGACGGCTCCGCTGTCGTCAATCGTGATATTGCCGTTTGCCCTGATGCCATCCGATGCACCCGTGGCGTTGACGTTGCCCGAACCTTTGATAGCGAGATTACCTCCGGCATTGATGGCATCAAACCCAGTGCTCGTGGCGTTGACGGATCCGGCTCCGTCGATGTTGATATTACCCGTGGAGAGGATAGCGTCCTCAGTAGATGTCACGCTGAGCGTGCCGCCCTCGTCGCCTTGGATATTGAGCTCGGCATTCTCGTTAGTGCCATGAGAAACGTTGATGCTTTCGATCCATTCGGCAGTGACGATGTTGGTTCCCGAGTAATTCACGTTGAGCTTGCCTGCGGCCTGGATCTCGCCGCCGTTATAGTTGTTGAGCTTCAAGTCGTCGGCGCCGTCCCACGACCAGGTACCGGCCTCGTCGCTCGCCGCGGTGTTGTACTTGTTGCCGCCGACCTTGACCCATTCCGCTGCGAGCGAGACGCTCGGCATGAGCAGCGAGCTCACCGTGAGCGCGCACACGGCGCCCGCGACGATGCGGCGCGTCACGCGGCGCCAGCTGCCGTGCGCGAGTCCTATGCGACGGCGAACGTCGGGTTCGGCAACATGGGTTCCGGCGGTAGTGTCATTGCGTTTGGGGGTCGTGAACAAGGCTGCCATGGTTGCTCCCGTTCTCATAGGGCCTATACGACTAGATTCAGCGTATCTGCTGGATGTTGCCGGCGGTAG
Source organism: uncultured Collinsella sp. (assembly GCA_900541195.1). Taxonomy (GTDB): domain Bacteria; phylum Actinomycetota; class Coriobacteriia; order Coriobacteriales; family Coriobacteriaceae; genus Collinsella. The sequence goes on from UQIY01000010.1 coordinate 50,589, forward strand.
TGCCGTTTGGAGGGCAAAATGGCCAAAATGGGGGAGAAATAGGCCGCACGCCGGCGCAGGGACCGGCGCTAAAAGAAAAGCGCGGGGCCGCATGGCGACTCCGCGCTTTATTGTTCAGCTTTTGCAGCCTTGCCCTTACGCTACGAAGAAGTAGACGAGGAAGGCAAGGGCCGCGATCCACCCGTCCCGTGCGAAAAAGTGTTTACGAGCGCTTGCGGCTCACCACGGCGCCCGCGGCGATGGCGGCTGTTCCCGCAAGGGCGGCTGCCACGATGGCTGCGCTCGAGGCGTCGCCGGTTGCTGCGAGTTTGCCGGCGATCTTGGCTCCCGTGGCTGCAACTGCAACGGTCTTGGTCGTCTTCGTGCCCTCGGACTTGGAACCCTCGGGCTTGGTCTCGCCTGGCTTCTCCTCGGGTTTGATCTCCTCGGGAGGCGCGATGACCGTGCTCTTGGCGACAGCTTCGTTATAGGGGGAGTCGATCACAGCGTCGCCCGTGCCGATGGTTTGACCCACCACGTAGAAGATGCCGTCATCGAGTTCTTCCTTGTTGCGATAGCCAATGATCTTGCCGCCTGTGGGCGTCTGGATGGGAGCGCCTTCGATCTCGATGGTGCCGATTGTCTCGCCGTCCGCGCTCACGGCAAGGGCGAAGATTGCCGCCGTGTCTCCCTCAGCTGTGACCTTACTGCGGACAATCGAGATGGTCGCGGGCGTGATGCCCTCCTTGGTCCGGGCAAAGATGCCGATGTTCACGCCCCTATGCTCGGGAATGACCGCGCCGCTTTGGTCGTTGCTGTAGTGATCGGGGCCGTCGCTACCGGACTCGACATAGCGGGCTATAGCCTTGACAACGGAGTCACTAATGTAGATGTGACCACCCGCTTCGTTGGGGTAGTAGTTTCTGGTGGAGATTGCGGTCGAGAACTGGCCTTCTGCGAACGCATCCACGATCGAGTCGTTCTTGATGACGATGTCGTCCTCGTCGGTGAAGAGGGCGCTGGCTTCATCGTTCCCTGCACTTGCACGGACCGTTACGGTTGCGCCATCGAACGTGATGCCCTTGTAGACATAGATGCCATACCCAACGCCACTTGCGTTGAGGGAAGCGTTCGTGACCGTGAGGCTGTTTTTACCGTCGATGGCGGCGTCTTCCTCGGAGCTTGCCTTGACCTGGCTGCCACCCGAGATCTCGATGTTGCCGTCGGCCCAAATCGCATTGTCTTTGATAGAGCTTGCCTCTACCTTGCCGCCGCCCTTTATGATGAGGTTCTCGTTAGCATCGATACCCTGATCCTCGGTGGCCTTGGCGGTGACGGTTCCGCTGTTGTCGATCGTGATGTTGCCGTCGGCCCTGATGCCATCCGAATCGCCCGTGGCGTTAACGTTTCCCGAGCCCTTGATGGTGACATCGCCCCCGGCATCGATGGCATCGTGCTCGGTGCTCGTGGCGTTGACAGTGCCAGCGCCGTCGATGTTGATGCTGCCGACGGAAGTGATGGCGTCACGAGAAGATGACACGTTGAGCGTGCTGGACGCGTCGCCCTGAATATTAAGCTCGGCGTTCTCGTTCGCGCCATCCTTAACCTTGATGCCGCGGCCGTCGCCGTTAGTGACGGTGTTGTTGCCCTCGTAGCTCACGTTGAGCTTGCCCGCTGCCTCGATCGCGCCGCCGTTATAGCCGTTGAGCTTCATGTCGTCGGCGCCGTCCCAGGCCCAGGTGCCGGCCTCGTCGCCTGCTGCAGTGTTGTACTGAGTGCCGCCGACGTTGACCCACTCGGCCGCGAGCGAGACGCTCGGCATGAGCAGCGAGCTCACCGCAAGCGCGCATACGGCGCCTACAACGATGCGGCGCGTCACGCGGCGCATCGTTGTAGGCGCCGTATGCG
>UQIY01000011.1 GCA_900541195.1 uncultured Collinsella sp.
TAGGCTCCGGTCTCGTGGGCTCGGAGATGTGTATAAGAGACAGCTGTTGGATATCGAGGCCTTCGGCTGCAAGTACGCCTACACGGTCGACGGTGGTCCGGTTGGCGAGCTTGAGTGGGAGTGCTTCAACGCCGCCGAGGCAACCGTTCGCTTTGAGGGCCAGTCCATTCACCCCGGCGACGCCAAGGGGCGCATGGTCAACGCGGGCAACCTGTTCTGCGACTTCAACGCCCTGCTCCCCTACGAGCAGCGCCCGGAATACACCGAGGGCTACGAGGGCTTCTATCACCTTGAGGGCATCTCGGCAACGGTCGACCATGCCACGGCGCGCTATATCGTCCGTGATCACGATGCCGCCAAGTTCCAGCAGAAACTCGAGCTGATGAATGCCGCCGCCGCACTGCTCAACCAGCGACTGGGCGAGGAGCGCGTAACGGTCGAGATTAAGCACCAGTACCGCAACATGGCCGAGATCGTTCGCGACTACCCGGAGCTTATTGATGTTGCCAAGGAAGCCTACCTTGCCTGCGGCGTTGAGCCCAAAGTGCTGCCGATTCGCGGCGGCACCGACGGCGCACAGCTGTCGTTCCGCGGCCTGCCCTGCCCCAACCTCTCGACAGGCGGCTACTGTTACCACGGCGTCAACGAGTTTGTCCCGGTCAGCTCGCTCGTCAAGATGACCGACGTCCTCCAGGAGCTCGTCGCCCGCTTCGCATAAGGAACTCGCATAATCTAGGTAAAAAAATCGCCTCGTCCTCAAAACCGAGAACGGGGCGATTTTTGGTGCAAGAAAAGTAGTCGGCATCGCAGGTTGAGCCAACGTCAGCGAGCGCTGCCCAGAGCGAACAAGTTGGCATGAAAAAGGCAGGGCATTGACCTTCTGGTCATGCCCTGCCTTTTGAATGACAAATTGTCGCTCTGGGCGGCGCGCAGCGTCGAGCCGTTACGCGGGCTGGTAAGCCCGCGTAACTCTAATAGTTGGCTTCGTAGCCGTTGCCGTCACCGGTGGGCTCTTCGTAGTAATCGGAGCCGTCGCTCGAATCGTCGGAATCGTCCGAGCCACCCGACGAGGTCACGGTGCCATATGCGTAGTCCTCGGACGTATTGTTGTTGAGGTCACCGATCGTGGAGCTGGAGCCGTCTGAAAGGCCCATGGTGTTGGGACCCTTGGGATCCTCACCGGCGTCGACGCGGGCCATCATTTCCTTAAGCTCGTCTTCGTAGACAAAGACATAGCTCACGCCGTCGATCATAGTGCTGTCGTCAGCATACGAAGGCAGGTTGGCCGAGTAGATGCCCTCGACATCCATGCCGCGCATGGCATTGACCGTGGAGACGATATCCTGAACGCTCATATCGGTTACGAGCATATCGGACAGCGAATTAACCAGGCCAAAGATCTTCGTGGCATCGAAGTTATTGAGAATCTGGTTGGCAAGGGCGCCAAGCACCTGACGCTGATGGCGCATGCGCGTGTAATCGCCGTCGGCATAGGTGTAGCGGCAGCGGGCATAGGTAAGGGCGGTAGCGCCGTCCATATGCTGCTGACCAGCGGTAATCTTAATATCCAGGTGCTCGGGATCGTCGACGTCGTCGGTCGCGTTGATGTCGATACCGCCAACCGAATCAATAAGCGACTGCATGCCGTCAAAGCTGACCTCGGCATAGTGAGAAATCTGCACGCCGCACAGCTCGTTGACCGCCTGGACCATGGCCTCGGCGCCGCCAACGGTGTGGCAGGCGTTGATCTTCATGGTCTCGCCCTTGTACACGACCTTGGTGTCGCGCGGAACGGAAATGAGCGTCGCCTGCTTTTGCGTGGGGTCGATGCGTGCCAGGATAATCGAGTCGGCACGATACGTATCCTCGCCCGGACGACCGTCGGTACCAAGAAGCAACACGTAGAACGGATCTTTTGCCTCATCGGTATCGACCAGAATCTGGCGCAGGTTGTTGGTAATGACATTGGAGTCACCTAGCTTGCCCATGATAGTGGCAAACCACAGACCTGCAGCGGTCGTGGCGCTCAGCAACACACCGAGCACGGCGATGAGCGCGACACGGCGAACCGTGCGGCCGCGACGGCACTGACGGGCGCGCTCGGAATAGCGTGCGACATTGTCGCGACTGTAGATCTTGGCCTGCGCACCAGTCGAGGGTCTTCGGGTGTTATCCGCTAGGGGCTTCTTGTTAAACATAGGCAACCTGCATTAGTAGATGACGGGATCGGGAACGGTGGCATGTTCGACATGCGCGCCAAGCGCCTGCAGCTTTTCGACAAACTGCTCGTAGCCACGTTTGATGTGATGGATGGCCGAGACCTCGGTAACGCCATCGGCGATAAGACCGGCAACCACAAGAGCCGCGCCGCCACGCAGGTCGGGTGAGGTGACCTGTGCGCCCGAGAAGCCCTTGACGCCGTGAATCATGGCGTGATGGCTCTCGATACGAATATCGGCACCCATACGCACGAGCTCGGAGGCGAACATGAAGCGGTTCTCGAAGATGTTCTCGGTAATTACGGAGCTTCCGTCGGCAAGGGCCGAAAGCACCATGATCTGCGCCTGCATGTCGGTCGGGAAACCCGGGAACGGAAGCGTCTGGATATCGACCGGCTTGATGCGCTCGGCGCGATTGACGTGGACACCGTTCTCGATACGCTCGCACTCGATGCCCATAAGTTCCATCTTTTTGAGCACCATGCCCAGGTGGATGGGGCAGAAGCCCGTAACATCGACGCCGCGTTCATCGGCCATGAGGGCGCCGGCGACGATAAAGGTGCCGGCCTCGATACGGTCTCCCACCACGCAATGGGTAACGGGATGCAGCTCCTCCACGCCCTCGATGGTCACGACGGGCGTGCCCGCGCCGATGATCTTGGCACCCATCTCGTTGAGCATGTTGGCGAGGTCGACGATCTCGGGCTCGCGGGCCGCGTTGTCGATAACCGTGGTACCCTGCGCGCGCACGGATGCCATAATGAGGTTCTCGGTCGCACCGACACTGGCAAACTCGAGCGTGACGGTGGTACCGCGCAGACCTTGGGGCGCATTAGCGTTGATGTAGCCGTGGGCGGTGTCGAACTCGACGCCCAGAGCCTCGAGACCCAAGATATGCATATCGATCTTGCGAGCGCCCAGGTTGCAGCCGCCCGGCATGGCGATCTTGGCGCGATGGAAACGACCCAGCAGGGGGCCCATCACGGCCGTAGAGGCGCGCATCTTGGCGACAAGCTCGTAGGGAGCCTCCCAGGAATCAACCTGGGAGGTATCGATTTCGAGCGTGTGCTCATCGAGAACTTCAATCGTGGCGCCCATGCCCTTGAGCACCTTGCCCATCACGTGGACATCGGAAATATCGGGCACGTTCTGCAGCGTCGTCTTGCCCGGCGCCAGAAGCGTTGCCGCCATGAGTTTGAGCGCGGAGTTCTTGGCACCCGAGACGGGCACGGAGCCTCCGATGGCGTGGCCACCCTCAACGCGGATAATATCCAAGGTCTACCCTTTCAAAAAGCATGCCCGGGGTGGCTGGGCCATCCCGGGCATGATGTGTTCGCAAATGGTCGAACGCTAAAGCGTTTGACTATTGGGCAAGCTTGAGCTTACACCATGCGATTTCATTATAGAGGTAGGCGCGGCGTGCATCATCCTCCGACAAATTACCCAGCTTCTCTTCAAAACCTTGAATATCAGCTTTAACCTTGTCGGCGTCGACGGTCGCCAAATCGCAAGCGCGCTCGGCGAGGACGGTCACGATATCGTCCGCAACCTGGGCATAGCCGCCGGCCACGGCAAACGTGTGGTCGACAGTGCCCATGGCCTTATCGGAAACGCGAACGTAACCGCGGTCGATCGTGCAGATTTCGCTGGAGTGAGCAGGCAGAACGCCAAACTCGCCATCCGTAGACGGAATCGACACAAACGCAGCGTCACCCTCATAGGCGAGGCTCACGGGGCACACGATGCGGATACGCATAACCTACTTCTCCCCCATCTTGCGGGCGCGCTCGCGCACGTCCTCAATCGTGGAAGCATAGCGGAAAGCCTGCTCGGGCAGGTCATCGGCCTTGCCATCGACAATCTCGGCGAAAGAGCGGACGGTATCCTCGACGCGGACGTAGACACCGGGGTTGCCGGTGAACTTCTCGGCGACGTGGAAGGACTGCGAGAGGAACTGCTGAATCTTACGGGCACGGTTGACCGTAAGGCGCTGCTCCTCGGACAGCTCGTCCATACCCAGAATGGCGATGATGTCCTGAAGGTCGGAGTACTCCTGCAGGAGCTCCTGGACCTTGACGGCGACACGGTAGTGCTCCTCGCCGACGATCGAGGGATCGAGAGCGTCGGAGGAAGATGCGAGCGGGTCGATAGCCGGGAACAGGCCGAGCGACGAAATGCTACGCGAAAGAACCGTAGTGGCGTCGAGGTGCGTAAACGTCGTGGCAGGCGCCGGGTCGGTCAGGTCGTCTGCGGGGACGTAGACAGCCTGGACGGAGGTAATGGAGCCCGTCTTGGTCGAGGTAATGCGCTCCTGGAGGTCGCCCATCTCGGTTGCCAGCGTGGGCTGGTAACCAACGGCGGACGGCATACGGCCCAGCAGTGCGGAAACCTCGGAACCTGCCTGGGAGAAGCGGAAAATGTTGTCGATGAACAGCAGAACGTCCTGGCCGCGATCGCGGAAGTACTCAGCGGTGGTAAGGCCGGCCAGACCGATGCGCAGGCGCGCTCCGGGCGGCTCGTTCATCTGACCATAGACCAAGCAGGTCTTGTCGATAACGCCAGACTCGCTCATCTCGAGATAAAGGTCGGTACCCTCACGGGTGCGCTCGCCGACACCGGTGAACACCGAGGTGCCGCCGTGCTCCTGGGCGAGGTTGTTGATGAGCTCCTGAATCAGAACGGTCTTGCCGACGCCGGCGCCGCCGAACAGACCCGTCTTGCCGCCACGGATGTAGGGCTCGAGCAGGTCGACGGCCTTGATGCCGGTCTCGAAGATCTCGGTCTTGGTGGTGAGCTCGTCGAAACGGGGCGCTGCATGGTGGATGGGGTAGAACTCCTCCACCTCGGGCATGGGCTTGCCGTCGACGGGCTTGCCCATAACGTTCCAAATACGGCCGAGCGTCTTGGGGCCAACGGGCATCTTCATGGGCTCACCGGTATCGGTGGCGATGAGGCCGCGCTGCAGGCCGTCGGTCGAGGACATGGCGACCGTGCGGACGACGCCGCCCGGAAGCTGGCTCTCGACCTCGAGGATCGTGCTCAGATGACCGATCGGGGTCTCGGCCTCGACCGTGAGCGCGTTGTAGATCGGGGGCACCGCGCCGTCAAACTTGACGTCGACGACAGGGCCGATGATTCGCACGATGCGACCATCACCGGCAGTCGTCTTCTTGGTGGCTTCCTCGACCGCAAGCTTTACGGTGTTATTAGCCATTACTGTTCCTCCAATGCTGAGGCTCCGCCGACGATCTCGTTAATCTCGGTCGTGATCGAAGCCTGGCGCACGCGACTATACGTGCGGGTAAGGGTCGAGATGATCGCGGTGGCGTTTTCCGTCGCGGAGTGCATGGCCTTGCGGCGTGCACCCTGCTCGGCGGCCGCCGAATCGATCAGGGCCTGGTAGATGACCGTCAGGATATACGACGGTACAAGCTTGCCGAGAACATGCTCGGGAGAGGGCACGAACTCGAACGTGGACGAGATGCGCTTAGGGGCGTCGGTCTCGTTCTTACGCGGACCGTGGGCCATAGCGATCATCTCGGGGTCGAGCGGCAACAGATGCTCGACGCGAAGCTCCTGATCCACGCGGTTCTTGGCGTGGTGGTAGACAAGCTCGACACGGTCAAGCTCACCGGCACGATACGCATCGCAGATATGAGAGGAGATCATGCGGGCCTGATTGAAATCGGGCTCAGAGGAGTTGCCCTCAAAGTGCATGACGACGTTTGCGCGGTCACGGAAATACGTGGCCGGCTTACGCCCGCACGCGATGATCTCGCACTCGATGCCGTCGTTCGCCCAAGAAGCGGCGAGCTTTTCGGCCGTGCGCTCCACCGTCGTATTGAAACCGCCGGCAAGGCCGCGGTCCGAGGCAATAACGACAATCAGGCCATGCTTGACGCTCTCATGCTTCTGCAGCATGGGATCGGTGCCCGAACAGGAGGCGTCGCCGGCGACCGTCAACATGACGTCGGTCAGCGCCTCCTTATAGGGCTCGGCCTGCTTGGAGCGATCGAGAGCACGACGGATCTTGGCCGTAGAGACCATCTCCATCGTGCGCGTGATCTGCTTGGTCGTGGTAACCGAGGAGATTCGCTTCTTAATGTCGCGAAGGTTGGCCATGGGGCTTAGTTCTCCTCTGATCCAGAAACATCCGAATGGTGCTTGGCCATGAACTGCTGCTTGAAGTCGCCGATGACGCGCAAGAGCTCAGCCTTGGTGTCATCATCGATCTTCTTGGCGCGAACCTTGTCGAGCAGCGAGCCAAAGCCATTGTCCATGTACTCGATGAGCTCGGCACGGAAAGGCAGCACGTCGGCGATCTCCAGGTCATCCAGGAAGCCCTCGTTGCCAGCGAACAGCGTAACGATCTGCTCGGAAACCTCGAACGGCTTGTAGCGCGGCTGCTTAAGGAGCTCGGTCATGCGAGCGCCGTGGGTAAGCTGCTTTTGCGTGGCCTCGTCGAGGTCGGAGCCGAACTGCGTAAAGCCGGCGAGCTCCTGGTACGAAGCAAGGTCCAGACGGAGGTTGCCGGCGACCTGCTTCATAGCCTTGGTCTGTGCGTCACCACCGACGCGGGACACGGAGATGCCCACGTCGACTGCCGGGCGCTGGCCCTGGAAGAAGAGCTCGGACTGCAGGTAGATCTGACCATCGGTAATGGAAATGACGTTGGTCGGAATGTAGGCCGAGACGTCGCCGTCCTGGGTCTCGATGATCGGCAGGGCCGTCATGGAGCCGTAACCGTTCTTCTTGGACATCTTGACGGCACGCTCGAGCAGACGAGAGTGCAGGTAGAAGATGTCGCCAGGATAGGCCTCGCGTCCGGGCGGACGATGCAGCGTCAACGACATCTGACGGTATGCCACAGCCTGCTTGGACAGGTCGTCGTAGATGACGAGCACGTGGCCGCCGGGATTGGTCTCGCTGGCGGGCTTGCCGTCCTCGCCGTTGTACATGAAGAACTCGCCGATAGCGGCACCGGCCATAGGCGCGATGTACTGCATAGGGGCGGAATCGGCAGCGGTTGCCGAAACGATGATGGTGTAGTCGAGCGCACCGTGCTGGGCGAGGGTCTCACGGATGTTGGCAACCGTGGAAGCCTTCTGGCCGATGGCGACATAGATGCAGACCATGCCCTTGCCGCGCTGATTGAGGATAGCGTCGATGGCAATGGCGGTCTTACCGGTCTTACGGTCGCCGATGATGAGCTCACGCTGACCACGGCCGATAGGCACCATGGAGTCGATGGCCAACAGACCGGTCTGAACCGGCTCGCACACCGGGGTACGGTCGATGACGCCGGGGGCCTTAAACTCGATAGGACGACGGTGCGTGGCGACAATGTCACCCAAACCGTCGATAGGCTGGCCGAGCGGATTGACGACGCGGCCGAGCATGGCACGGCTCACGGGGATATCCATAATGCGGCCAGTGGTGCGGCACTCGTCGCCTTCCTTGATGGAGTCGACGGCACCAAACAGAACGGCGCCGACCTCGTCACGGTCAAGGTTCTGGGCAAGGCCGAAGACGGTCTCACCGGTATCGGAGCTCTTGAACTCCAGAAGCTCGCCTGCCATGGCGCTCTTGAGGCCGGTGACGCGCGCGATGCCGTCGCCTACCTCGTCGACCGTTGAAACCTCATGCGTATCGACCGTCGCGGAGAGGTTCGTGAGCTGCTCCTGCAGTTTCTTGGCGATATCCTGGGCATTGAGGGTTTCGGACATTAGGCTTCACCTCCGTACGAATTAGCAGAGTTTGCGAGGGTCTCCTGCGCGATGCGCAGCTGCGTCTTGACGGAAATGTCACGACGCTCGCCGCGAGCCTCGAGCACCAGGCCGCCCACGATAGACGGGTCGACCTGCTCGATAAGGAATACCTTGCGGCCGAAGTCCTGCTCGCATTTCTTAGTGATGGTTTGACGCAGCTCGTCGTCGAGCGGGATCGCCGTGGTGACGGTCACGCCCACTACATCCTCGTCTTCCTCGGCAACATACTTAAAGGCAGCTGCCACCTTGGGAAGAAGGTCGAGCTGGTCGCGCTTGGACATGGTGTCGAGCACGGCGATGATCTCGGGGCTGGCGGAAGCCAGGCGCTCGATCATCTCGAGGTCCTCGAACACATGGTTCTCGGCCTTGGCGGCTTCCAGAAGGGAGCGCGCGTAGGTCTCGAGCACCTTGTCCTGATAGCGGCTAGTCGGCATTCAGGCTACCTGCTTCCTGGATGTAGCGCTCGATGAGCTTCTTCTGCCCGGCCTCGTCCTCGAGTGCCTCGCCCACGATCTTGGTGGCGACGGCAACGGACAGGTCGGCGATGGAGCTCGCGGCACCGGCGTAGATGGACTTGCGCTCGTCCTCGACGGTCGTATGGGCCTTGGCGATGATCTCCTCGGCCTCCTTGTGAGCAGCCTCGATGATACGGGCGCGCTCGGACTCGGCGTCCTTACGGGCCTCGAGAACGATGTCGGCAGCCTGACGACGGGCGTCAGTGACGATCGAGTCGGACTCAGCGCGCTTAGCGATAGCCTCCTGCTTGGTCTTCTCGGCCTCGTCGAGGCTCTCCTCGATCTTCTTGCCGCGCTCCTCCATGGTTTTCATGATGCCCGGCAGGGCGACCTTGGCCAGCACGATCCAGATGATCAGGAAGGCGATAAGCGCCGGGATGAACTCCGCCATCTTAGGGATGAGGATGTCCGCACCGGCGGCGCCGTCCTCGGCGAACGCGGAAACCGGCATGAGCAGCGCGGCCGCGGACGCGGAGAGTGCGATCGCGCTCTTCTGGGATGAAAGATTCATACTTGACGCTCCGTGCTATTTAACGATCAGCGCGACAACGAAGCCGATCAGAGCCAGAGCCTCGCCGAAGGCGGAGCCCATGATGAAGACGGTGAACACGCGGCCCTGGACCTCAGGCTGACGGGCCATAGCACCCGTAGCACCCAGAGCAGACAGGCCGATAGCAAGACCAGCGCCGATAACACCGAGACCGTAACCGATAACTCCCACGATTCCTCCTTTGTCGTGCGTGTCTTATTTCACGCAGGATAACCTTATTTATAACTGCCGGGCTCCATGGGTACGGGCACCAGCGGTTTAACGAATTGCCTTACCTTTAAGGCGCGAACGGAAGACTACTCCTCCTCCGCGACCTCCTCTGCCTCGGAGACATACACGGCGGTAAGGACCGTGAAGACGTAGGCCTGGATGGCGCCGACCACAAGCTCGATCGCATAGATCAGGATGAGGATGGCAAGCCAGGCCAGCGAAGGCAGGGCGCCGACGGCGTGGGCCGCGGAAACTTGCTGAAGCAGCGGCTGCATGAACATGCTCGCCATGATGGCGAACGAGCCCATGACCACGTGTCCTGCGAACATGTTGCAGAACAGACGGACGGCGAGCGTGATGAGGCGCAGGAAGGTCGAGAAAAGCTCGACGACCCACACAAGCACGTTCATCGGGAAGCTCACGCCCTGCGGGGCGAGGCTCTTGATGTAGCCGATCACGCCGTGAGCCTTGCATCCGTAGTAGATGAAGTACACGAAGGCGAAGATAGCGAGCGCGGCGGTGGAGCCGATTGCGCCGGTGCCGGGCTTCATTCCCGGGATCAGGCCGATCATGTTATTGATCAGGATGAACAGGAAAAGCGAGCACAGGAACGGGAAGTGCTTCTTCCAGTTCTCACCCACAACGCCCTTGCCGATATCGCTCTCGACGTACTCGATGATGTACTCGAAACCGTTGACGAAGAAGCCCTTGGGAACCAGGGTCTGCTTCTTCTTGAACACGGCCAGGACGATCAGGAGCACGATCGTGGAGACGATCAGCCAAAACGAGTACTGCGTGATGCCGCAGCTTAGATCGCCCACGACGGGGGTGGAGCTGAACTCGCTGACCAGATGATTAATCTCATCAGGCAGCTTTTCAAAAATTTCCACGACTTACCTTTCGACCTCATGAGGATCTCGCAGCGCCTTGGCGACACGAACCGTGCAGGCGGCCATAAAGGCCACGAAGCCGATCGCCTCGCCCAGAAGGAACATGCGAAATGCCTCTCCGAACAACGCAAACACAACCAAGGTAAAGACGAGCAGGGCGATTGCCGAGACCGCCAGACTCATCATGCCCTTGAGCATGTCCGCATTCTGCTTATCGTCAAGAACCGGCTTGAGCGTAAAAACAAAGGGAAGAAAGGCGATTGCGCCCGCGATGGCGCCTGCAACGATAGCGAGCAGATCGGCTACCTGAAACACTGGCGTCCTCACTTTCCTTTTTAACGCTTCACAGAACAGTTCCCGCCAAACATTGGTGACTATTGTACGAGCCAATCGCTAAAGTACAACCGAAAAAGCATCGGTTAATACGCACCTGTTCGTTTTCTTAAGACCTTCTTTATGCCGCAGGTACGGTAATACGTTTTTCTCGAACCCCTCTGGGCTAAACGTCCGTTAACAGGAGTGCGCGTGGACGTCTTTTGCTCGCCCGCGCGCACCATTTCTTCGTATTTTCGACGTTAGCCGGTTTGGCCCAGAGACTACAGCGTGCCGTAGATGCGGTCGCCGGCATCGCCCAGGCCGGGGACGATGTAGGCGGCCTCGTTGAGATGGTCGTCGATGGCGCAGGTATAGATATGCACATCGGGATCTTTCTCGGTCAGCGACTTGAGGCCCTCGGGGGCCGCGACAATGCACAGCATGCGGATGTCCTTGACACCGCGCTCGCGCAGATAGCTGATAGCCATCTCGGCAGAACCGCCCGTGGCGAGCATGGGATCGACGACCAGGCAGATGCGCTGGTCGATATCCTTGGGCATCTTGCAGTAATACTCATGCGGCTCGTGGGTGACCTCGTCGCGCTCCATGCCAATGTGGCCCACGCGGGCAGAGGGCACCAGGTCGAGGATGCCGTCGACCATGCCAAGACCCGCGCGCAGGATGGGGACGATGGCGAGCTTCTTGCCGGCAAGCTGCTTGAACGTGGCGGTTGTGATGGGGGTTTCGACCTCGACGTCTTCCATAGGCAGGTCGCGCATGGCCTCGTAGCCGTCAAAAAGCGCGAGCTCGCGCACGAGCTGACGGAACTGGTTGGTGCCGGTGTTTTTGTCGCGCAGGATCGACAGTTTGTGCTGGACGAGTGGGTGATCGACAAGGGTCACACGGGACGTATCGTAGGTGACGGTCATGGGTTGATGCCCCTTTCGTTTCGGCCGGAAGATGGCCTTGCTGACAAGGCGCATGGCGACGTTGTTGCCTCGCGCCGTGCATAAGTTTAACGGTTTGTTGTATCGAGTGCCCCGTCGCAGCCCTATTGAGCGGTGCTGAGCGAACGCCTGACCGCATCGTGCCAACCGTCCAGGTTGTGCTCGCGACGCTCAACGGACATATGGGGATGGAATGTCTTGACGATCTGGGTGTTTTGCTCCAGCTCCTCCAGATCCTCCCAATACCCAACCGCGAGGCCTGCCAGATACGCGGCACCGATCGCCGTGGTCTCCACCGACTCACATTGCAGTACGGGGATATCCAGCAAGTCTGCCTGGAACTGCATGATGAACTCGTTGCGCGAGGCGCCGCCATCGACGGACAGGCGCTCGATCGAAAGACCCACGTCCTGCTCCATGGCACGCAGCACGTCATAGCTCTGATAGGCCATGGACTCGCAAGCGGCACGCACGATGGTCGCGCGACTCGAGGCGCCGGTCAGACCGCATACGATGCCGCGGGCGTGCGCGTCCCACCAAGGTGCACCCAAGCCCGCGAAAGCGGGAACGAAGTAGCAGCCCTCGTTGTCGCTGATCGAGGAGGCGAGCCGTGCCGATTCGGATACGTTGGAGATAACGCCCATGTTGTCGCGCAGCCAGTTCATCGTTGAGCCGGCGGCAAAAATAGAGCCCTCGAGCGCATAGCTGACCTTGCCGTTCGCAGCGATACCGATGGTGGAGACCAGGCCATTCTTGGATTCGACGATCTCGTCGCCGGTGCTCATGAGCATAAAGCAGCCCGTGCCATAGGTGTTTTTGGTCTGGCCGGGATGGAAGCAGCAGTGACCGAACAGCGACGCCTGCTGGTCACCCGCCACACCCATGATGGGCGGCATGTTGGTCATGATGTCGCTCGCGACGCGGCCGTAGTCGCCCGAGCTCCAGCGAACCTCGGGCATCATGGCACGCGGGATGTCGAAGAGCGCCAGCAGGTCATCGTCCCAGTCCAGCGTATGAATATTGAAGAGCGCTGTGCGGCTGGCATTGGTGTAGTCGGTGGCAAAGGTTTGGCCGCCGGTGAGGTTGTAGATGAGCCAGGTATCGATGGTGCCAAACATGAGGTCGCCCGCCGCCGCGCTCTCGCGTGCGCCGTCAACGTTGTCGAGAATCCACTGCACCTTGGAGGCCGAGAAATACGGGTCGAGCGTAAGGCCGGTGCGGGAACGCACCAGCTCCTCGCAGCCCTGCTCGACCAGCTCGTCGATCAGAGGTGCGGTGCGACGGCATTGCCACACGATGGCGTTATAGATGGGTTGGCCGCTTATACGGTCCCACACCACCGTGGTCTCGCGCTGGTTGGAGATACCGATGGCGGCGATACGATCGGAATGGATGCCGCTCTTAAACTGGACCTCCATCATCACGCCGATCTGGCTGGCAAGCACCTCCGTGGGATCCTGCTCCACCCAGCCGGGGCACGGGAAGCTGGTTTTGACGCTACGACGCGCCTGGGCGACGATGCAGCCGTACTCGTCGACGATGGTCGCGAGTACCGAGGTGGTGCCGCAGTCGAGCGCCATGATGTAGGAACCGCCAAAGCTAAACGAGGCGTCTTCCATACCCAGGCTACCTAGATTCAACGACATCGCTTACACCTTTCTATTGCATCGGGTCGGACAGGACCCGCTCGATCTCTGATGCGGGAAGTGCGCCTTGGCGCAGGATCCGGAGCTCGCCATGCTTAAACGCCACGATGGTCGAAGCGTCGCGGCACGGGGTCTCGCCCGCGTCGACGGCCACATCGACCCCCTCCAGAATGCGGTCCTCAACGTCGGCAAAGCTTGCCGGCGCGGGCGCGCCGTGCGTGTTGGCGCTGGTGCAGGCAAGCGGACTGCCGCACGCGCGGATGAGCGCTTGGACCACGGGAGAGGCCGACGCGCGAAGGGCCACCGTGTCGTCGGCGGCGCGCATAAAGGTCGGCACGCAGGGCGCCGCCTTGACCACGATAGTCAGGGCGCCCGGCCAGCATCTTCGGGCAAGCACGCGGGCCTCTTCCGGAATATCCACGCCGTAGCGATCGAGGGCCTCGGCATCATCGACCAGCCAGGCGACGGTTTGCGTGAGCTCACGTTGCTTGAGGGTGAAGATACGGCGATAGCCGGTGCCGAGCGCAGGGACTGCGGCGCCATTGACGGCAACCTGCGGATCGCGCGGCCACGGCAGAGATTCGCTTGTATCTTGGGGCAAGGCGTCCGAGAAAGCGCTGACTGCCACAGCGACACCATAGACGGTCTCGGTCGGGATCAGGGCCAAGCCACCACAGCTGAGTACCTCGGCCGTACGCTCGACGGCGAGCCGATGCGGCTCACGCGCTCCCTCGAATACCCGATAGACCGTCTGCATGCGTATGCCAGCCCCTTACGCTCTGGTGAAAGTTTGTTTACTGAGGGGCATTCTCGCACGAAACGTTTAATCCATTTGTCCACAGCGCATGTTGGTTTGGTGAGCGGCTCTAGTAGTCGGTGAAAGTGAGGGGGGTTATTGGACTGCGACAAACTTCTTTGGTCTTCCGGCGTGACGTTCTTGAGCGGCGTAACGCTCGATGCTGTCTATCGTTATCATCCGACGGCCGTCGACGAGTTCAACATCGAGCTTTCCGGCTTTGACCAGCGCGGTAATCCGCGGAGCGGAGACTTTGAGGTCCAGCGCTGCGTCTTTAAATGTTCGGCACGCCGCCTCCCGAGCGTCCTCGTGGTCGATTTCGACTGAAAGGGCCACGACCTCGGCCGAGCGTTCGTACCCTGCTGGAGTCAAACCGTTGTTGAGGTCGTCGGCCAAAAACGCCATCAGTGCCTCGGTGGCATGGGCAATCGCTTCTTCGCGCGTGTCGCCATCGGCAAAGGCGCCAGGAATCTGCGGGAAGCTAGCGCAGTAACCGTCGTCTTCTTTTATGAGAACGCAGTCATAGGTAAATCGCTGCCTCATTTTGCCTCCAACTACCATCCAGCTTGGCGACGAATACTTGCCCACGTGCCCTTCTTTGGTCGATCACCACCAGAGCCGTTCACGGTGACAGCACGGTCACCAGAAACACACTTAGCATGACTACCGACTTGCGCGACCTTCACGAATCCATCGTGCTTGAGTAGGGCAATGATTTCCCGAAAGGTAGGAGGTTGCATGGGCCGACCTTTTTCAGCCGTCCTAATTATAAACTACTTTATAATTTTTGCTAACCAGTTAATAAATATTACTGGCGCTGTTTGGGCTCGGTGACGATGGCTCGAACGATGCGGGGACGATCGGTGAGGTCGCGGACGATGCACACGTCCGAGAGGCCCGCCTGGCGGCAGAGCTCGGCGGCGGCGTCGAGGGCACCCTCGTAGAGCTCGCAGGCAAACAGGCCGCCGGCGCGCAGCATGTAGGGCGCCGCATTGAGCAGGCGGCGGAAGATATCGAGGCCGTCGGCACCGCCCTCGAGCGCCAAATCGGGCTCGAAGTCCTTGACCTCGTGCGGCAGCGAGCGCATGACATCGGTGGGGATGTAGGGCGGGTTGGAAACGAGCACGTCAAAGGTGCCCCACTCTTCGCGGGGAATGGAACTCACCAGGTTGGTGAGGCTAAAGGCAACCTCATCTGCCGTGAGGCCGAGGGCATCGCGGTTTTTGGTGGCTAGATCGATGGCGCGTGGCTCGATATCGGTGGCGGTGCAGGTGACGTGGCCGCGGCGCTCCCAGGCAAGGGAGAGCGAGATGCAGCCTGTGCCGCAACCGACCTCGAGAACGCGGGCAGTGCGGGGCTCGGCTGGGGCAGGCGCAGCGGCATCCTGAGCTGAAGCCGTCTCCTGGTCGGTGCCCTCGATGGCGATGCCGTATTCGTCGAGCTCGGGCTCGGCGGCTTCCGCGGCTTCGGCTTCTGCTGCCTGCGCGGCAGCTTCCTCGGTCTCGCGGTCGGCCAGTTCTTCGGCATAGGCACGACTGCCCAACACATCGCTACCCAACGCCGCCTCGTCGGCAGCCGTGAGGTTAGCGGCACGGCGCTCGGCCGTCGCTCGCTCGTCGGCCAATGCGGCTTCGACTTTGCGCGCTTGCTCGACCTCGTCGTTCCAGGGCAGCTCAACGCGCTGACGGGCGGCAGCCTCGGGGCTCAGCACCTCGGCATCCAGATAATTGAGGACTTCCTCGACGAGCATCTCGGTCTCGGGACGCGGAATGAGTACGCCGGGGGCGCACGCGACGTCGATCATGCGGAACTGCGTGCTGCCGGTGATGTACTGCAGCGGCTCGCCCTTGGCGCGGCGGACGACCGCCGCGTGCATGGTCTCGAGCTGCGCCGCATCGAGCGTCTCGTCCATACGCATATATAAGTCGATGCGCGCCAGACCCGTGGCAGCGCAGAGCAGCCACTCGGCAGAAAGTCGGGGGTGTTCCTCGCCGCGCTCGGCCAGGTACTCCTTGGTCCACTCGAGACAACGCTTGATGGTCCAGATCTCGTTTGCCATGGGGTCCTCCCCTCTTAAGCGCCAGGCGGCGCGCGAATGTCGGAGCAGATTGTACGCGAGGCCAGCGCTTGGCAAGAGACGATTGAAGGCGATTATCGAGAATCAGCCCAGATTTTTGGTTTGGCTCCGTCCAAAGTGTTCATTCGTCGACGTTCATATCTGCATCCGTCAAGCTTTTGGCAAGGTTGCCCCTAACCTGACCAATATCTAACCAAACGCTTGCCACATCGCTTGACGCGCGACGCGTCAAAAATCGCCCCACGACTTCTTGGACAATTTCTCGAGCAATATTTTCAATTGCAGATGCATACCGTTAATTGCTTTCAGCAGGTAGACAGCTTAAAGTCTATCAAAGACGATTGAATAACATCTCAAAGCAATAAGCCCAACCTAGTCGTTTAAGAACGTCCCCAATGACCACCTCTAAGGCGCCGCAGGTTGAGCATAAGTCAGCGAAAACGCCCCTAAGCGAGCAAGGTGACGTGAAAGAGGAGGGAAGCGTACTTCGGTACGCGACCGACGATTGAACGTCAGATTGCCGCTTAGGGGCGTTTGCAGCGTCGAGCCGTTACGCGGTTTGGTAAAACCGCGTAACCTAAACAGCCTGTGCCAGCTTCTCGGCTCGCTCGGCGGCGGCGAGTGCCTCGATCACGGTGCCGAGCTGGTCGCCCAGAAGAACGCCGTTGTAGGTGGAGTTGAAGCCGATGCGGTGATCGGTCACGCGGTCCTGGGGCTGGTTGTAGGTGCGGATCTTCTCGGAACGGTTGCCGTGGCCGATCTGGCTCTGGCGCTCGGCGCCAAGCTCTGCCTGCTGCTTCTCGAGCTCCATCTCGTACAGACGGGCGCGCAGCATCTGCATGCAGACCTCGCGGTTCTGGATCTGGGAGCGCTGCTCCTGCGACTGCACCACGGTGTTGGTGGGCAGGTGGGTGATGCGCACGGCGGAGTAGGTGGTGTTAACGCACTGACCGCCAGGGCCCGAAGCGCAGTAAGTGTCGATGCGCAGGTCGGACTGGTTGATCTGGACGTCAATCTCCTCGGCCTCGGGAAGCACGGCGACGGTTGCCGTGGAGGTCTGGATGCGGCCCTGGGACTCGGTCTTGGGAACGCGCTGGACACGGTGCACGCCGGACTCGAACTTCATGACGGAGTAGACGCGGTCACCCTCGACCTTGAACTCGATGGACTTAAAGCCGCCGGCCTCGCTGGGACTGGAATCGAGCACGGTGGTCTTCCAGCCACGCGACTCGCAAAAGCGCTGGTACATCTTGTACAGGTCGCCGGCGAAGATGGCCGCCTCGTCGCCACCGGCGGCGGAGCGGATCTCGACGATGGTGTTCTTGTCGTCGTTGGGGTCGCTCGGGATGAGCATGTACTTGATGTCTTCCTCGAGCTGGGGAAGCTTGGCCTCGTTTTCGGAGATGTCCATCTGGAGCATCTCCTTCTCATCGGCATCGGTAGTATCGTGGAGCATTTCCTTGGCAGCCTCGATGTCGTCGAGCGCGCCGATGTACTCGCGCGAGGCAGCAATGAGGTCGGACTGGTGCGCGTACTCCTTGTTGAGACGCGTGAACTCCTTGATGTCGGAGGCGACGGCCGGGTCGGACAGCTTCTTCTCGAGCTCCTCGTAGGCCTTGATGATCTTTTCGAGCTTGTCGCGCATGGCAGGACTCCTTTATATGCGTGAAGATGAAAATCGGCAGAGTTGATGGGGCGCATGGCGCCACTGCGGGGGTAAGCCCAGCTAGAACATGTCGATCTTCAGATACATGCGCATCCCTTCGCGTGTGGGGTACATAGTTGCGGTCTAACCCATACATGATAGCGTGCGCAAGCAAACCTGCATATAACCCGCACGGATTGATTGGTGCAAACAAACCTGACCCCATTGCACCAAGGGCTTGCTTTTTGGCTAGAGCGTTTGGAGTAGAGCGACGAGGAAGCGGATACCCTGGAGGTAGGCGCGGCGGGTAATGCGCTCGTTGGTGCCATGGACACCGCGATCGCACTCGTCATCGTCGACCACAAAGGCCGAGAAACGAATGCACTCGGGGTAAATGCGCTGATAGTTGGCAGCGTCGGTCGCGCCGATCACGGTCGAGGGGACAATCGTCAACGGCTCGGATGATCCGTTTTCCTCCGTCCCCTTTGGATCACGGAAGTAGCGGGCGGCGGTGGCGCGAATGGCCTCGAGCCCCGATCCGCCGACACGCGGAGACGGCGAAGGCTCGGAGCTGCCGGGACCGAGTTCGACCTCCACACGTCCGGCAAGGTCCGCCCCGGCAACCGCCTCACGGCAGCGGGTAACGACATCGGCCACGCTCGTGCCCTCGAGCATGCGGAAGTTGATATTGGCCCACATATCCTGTGGCATCACGTTAGCGCCAGTGCTGCCGCCCTCGATCTGCGTGGGCGCGCAGGTGGTCGTCACCAGCGGATAGAGCTTTTTGCTGACGAGGCAATCGCGGACAATGGCATCCCCGTTGGCGGCAATTTCATCGGCCGTGTAGAGCCCCAGCTCGACGAGCTGTACGGCAAGCAGATCGGTCACACGCGTCGGCCACTCGATATCGCAGATTGCGGCGATGGCACGGCTCAGCACCTCGAGCGAAGTGCCGCCGTAGGGGTTAGACGAATGCCCGCCTTCACTCTTCGTCTTGAGCACGATATCGGCATAGCCCTTCTCGGCAAGGTCGGCATGCATAAGCCAGCCCTCGCCTGCGCCGTACTCGGCAGCCGAAACAATACGGTAGTCGCCCTCGTCGATCAGGTACTCAAGCTCAACGCCGCGTTCCTCGAGCACGCGGCCGATTGCTCCCGCGCCGTGCTGCGTAGTCTCCTCGTCCTGGCCAAAGGCGAGCAGCAGGGTGCGCTCGTGCTCCCAGCCGTGCGCCAGCGCATACTCAACCGCCTCGAGAATGCCTGCGACCTGGTCTTTCATGTCGATAGCGCCACGACCCCAAATGTAGGTGTCGTCCACGTGGCCACTAAAGGGGGCATGCGTCCAGTCAGCCTCGGTGCCGGGCACCACGGGGACCACGTCCATGTGGCCCATGAGCATGACGGGTTTGAGGGCGGGGTCGGAACCGCTAAGCGTCACCAACAGCGAATGGTCGATAAGCTCGACCTCGCCCGCCGCAAACATGCGCGGCCAGGCCTGCTGCATATAGACGCGCAGGTCGTCGAAGGGCTGCCAGTCCACCGCCTCGGCATCCATGCTCGAGACAGTCGGAAACGACAGCACGCGGCCCAAGCGCTCGCACGCGCCAGCTTCGTCCAAATCGGCAAAATCATCCTCATGCGCAAAGAAGCGCCAAACCTCGGCCATGGCATCCTTTCGATTGTGATGACGAGGGCCGCCCCACCGGAGCGGCCCTGCCACATAAGCGTTTGCGGTCGGTTATTTGTCCTCGAGATAACGCGAGAGGAACTCGCGGGTGCGCTGGTGCTTGGGGTTGCCGAAGAGCTCGGCCGGCGCGGCATCCTCGAGTACCACGCCCTTGTCCATAAAGACCACGCGGTCGGACACCGTGCGGGCAAAGGCCATCTCGTGCGTGACGACGACCATGGTCATGCCGTCGGCCGCGAGCTTGCGCATAACCTCGAGCACCTCGCCCACGATCTCGGGGTCGAGTGCGGAGGTCGGCTCGTCGAACAGCATGATCTGCGGATTCATGCACAGGGCGCGCGCGATGGCCACGCGCTGCTTTTGACCACCGGACAGGCGACCCACGGCGGCGTGCGCGAACTTTTCGAGCCCCACGCTCGTCAGATGCTCCATCGCGACCTTCTCGGCCTCGGCCTTGCTCATCTTTTTGAGCGTGACGGGCGCAAGCGTGCAGTTGTCGAGCACGTCCATGTTGTTGAACAGGTTGAAGCCCTGGAACACCATGCCGATGTCCTCGCGGAGTTTATTGATATTGCAGCGCTCGGCCGTAAGGTCCTGGCCGTGAAACCAGATGTGGCCCGCGTCCGGGGTCTCGAGCAGGTTGAGGCAGCGCAGGAAGGTCGACTTGCCCGAGCCCGAGGCACCGATGATGGTGACGACCTCGCCGGGATTGACGGACAGGTCGATGCCCTTGAGTACCTCGAGCGAGCCGAAGCTCTTGCGCAGGCCCTCGACGCGGATGAGCGGCTCATTGGTCTGTGCGGCGGCCGCAACGCCGGTAGTGGCGGTATCTGCCATGATGATTCTCCTCGTCTTGAGCCTAGTTGGAGCTGGGCAGCGTGGCCGGAGCCTCGGCGCCAAGCTTTTTGCCAAAGGCTTCGAGCAGGCGGCTCGCCACGAGCGTCAGGATCAGGTAGACCACGAGCGCCACGCAGTAGACCTCCATCTGGCGGTAGTACACGCCGGCGACCGTGGTAGTAGCGTACATAAGGTCGAACACGCCGATGACCGAGAGCACCGACGAATCCTTGATGTTGATGATGAGCTCGTTGGTGAGCGCCGGAATCGCGTTTTTAATACCCTGGGGGAACACAACTTTGCGCATAGCCTGCCACTGCGACAAACCCAGCGAGCGGGCTGCCTCGGCCTGGCCGGGATCGATGGACTCGATGCCGCCGCGCAGGACCTCCATCATGTAGGCGGTGGAGTTGAGCGAGATGGTGACGAGGCCGGCGGTGAAGGTACTCCAAATCTGGTTGGCCTGAGCGGTCTCGAAGCCCATGCCGCGCAAAACGGTGAAGCCCGCGTAATAGATGAGCAGGCCCTGGACCATCATGGGCGTGCCGCGCACGATGGTGGAGTAGATGGTCGCAAAGCCGCGGCCGATACTCTTAAAGAAGCGCGTGAGGTCGTTATCCACGCGGTCGAACGTCTGAATGCGCAAAAACACAAGGAGCAGCGCCAGGAAGAATGCGATGACGGTGCCGAAGGTCGCGAGCGCGATGGTGATCTCGATGCCGCGGATGAAGAAGTCGCCGCTCTTGTAGGTCATGTAGACCAGGCTCGACAAAAAGTCGCTAGGGTTGGAATCCGAGACAATGCTCACCTGCACCAGGTCGATAAACGACATGACGCAGCGGTCCACGAAAAAGATCGCCGCGATGGCGACCACGACGTAGCTGCCCAGGCGCGCGCCGTGGCGGAAACGCTCAGATGCGAACGGCGACTTTTCGCGATAGTCGCTCCAGTGCATAATCTTGGTGACGAGCGCCGCCGCCGACACGACGAGCCAGGCCCAAAGGATTGCCCAGAGGCAATCTTGGAACACGCCCGTAGGCGCCAAGAAGCTCAGCGGCGTAGGGTTGCGTTGGCTAAACGCCAGGCCGAGCGCCGCGATAACGCTCGTGCCCAGGTACACATAACGGTGGTCGGCCTTGATAAAGGAGGCCAGACGATTGATGGTTTTCATGCTGCCTCCCTATGCCGGCTGACGGTCGAGACACGCGTCCCACATTTGGTCGCGCTCCTCTTGGCTAATGCCCTTGAGTGTCTTGTCGATGAGCTTAAGGAGCTTGTCCGAACCCTTGCGGCAGCCGACGTTTGCCGCGACCTCCTGCTTAAAGCCCTCTCCCTCGGCAAAATGAATGGGGACAATGCCCGGGTTTTGGGCCATATAGCCCTTCTCGTTCTCGGTGTTGTAGGTCACGGCGTCGCAGGTACCCTGCAGCAGGTTCGAGAACACCGTGGGGACGGAGTCGACCGGGTTTTTGTGCACAACGCCCGGGATTTCGTCGATGACAGTATCGAGCATGGTGTCCTTTTGGCCGAGCACCGTAGCGCCGCTAAAGTCGCTGAGCTTGGTCGCATTTTGGTAGGGCGAGCCCTCTTTTACGAACAGGCCAAAGTAGCCAATGAAGTACGGGTCGGAGAAGCCGACCGACTCCTCACGCTCGGGCGTGGCGCTCATGCCAGCGATGATGAGGTCGATCTGGCCGTTGTTGAGCGAATCGATAAGGCCCGAGAAGCTCTGCTTGACGGCAACGGGCTCGCCGCCGAGGGCCTTGCAGACGATCTTGGCGATCTGCACGTCATAGCCGTCGGCATAGGCGCCCTGCACGTTGTCGATGGGGATGGTGTACTCACTGGCTTCGGAAACCTGCCAGTTGTACGGGGCGTAGGCCGCCTCCATGCCAATGCGGATCTTGTCCTTGCCGATCACGGAATCGGACAGGTCGTCGCGACCGCCGCCCGTCGTGGGCTGAACCACTTTGAGCGTGGACGGACGCTGACAGCCGGCGAGCGCGCCGGCGACGACGGAAGCGCTCGCAGCGAGAGCGCTACCCAAAAAGATGCGACGGCTGCATACCGGCTGGCGCTGAGCATCGCACTGTTGGGGAGAATGCATAATCTGCCTTCCCTGTTGAATCGTATGCTGACAACTTAACAGGATACCGCTCAGCGCTACCTCCAGCAGATGCATATATAAGATGCATATATACAAATAAACGAACTGAAAACGATTAGTAGCCGTTGGGGACGTTCTTAAACGACCAGTCAAACAAGAACGTCCCCGATGGCTACACCCGATGACTACTTGACAGAAGCGGCGACATCGATGATCTGACAATGCCAGCGAGCGCCACCCAGAGCGAACAAGTTGGCATGAAAAAGGCAAGGCATAGACCTTCTGGTCATGCCTCGCCTTTTGAATGACAAATTATCGCTCTGGACGGCGCGCAGCATCGACCGAGCGGCGGAACCTCTAGAGCAAGGTAACGCTAAAGCTGCGTTTATCGGTGGCGCCGGGAGCCAAGGTGATGGTGTTGACCTTATGCTCAAAGACGTCGTCCTCGGTGTCCATGGTGGTGTGACCGGTCCAGGGCTCGAGAGCCACAAACGGAGCGTCGTTGGCGGCAGACCACACGCCGATGTACTTAAAGCCCTCAAAGTCGATCTTGACGCCGTGGCCCGACTTGCGGCCGCGCAGCGTGAGCGTGGAGCCCGGAGTATCGGTGAACATGATGGCGTCGTTATCGAAGCTGCGGTGCGTGATGGGCAGCACGTCCGAGTTGTCAGGAGCCTTGTAGCTACCCTCGAACGTCATAAGGCCATCGGGCGTGATGACGGGGGCCTCGTTAGTCCAAGCCTCGGTAAACGCCAGCTCGTAGTCCTCGAACGCCTCGTCCTCGGCACCGGGGGCGGGCACGTTGAATGCGGGGTGGCCGCCCACCGAGAACGGCAGGTCCACGTCGCCGGTGTTGGTGACGGCAAAGGTCTGGGTAAGCGTGGCATCACCGGTCAGGGCATAGGTCATGTTGAGCTTAAAGTGGAACGGGAACGCCTTGAGCGACTCGGGCGTGTCGGTGAGCTCGTAGGTAACGGACGAACCATCCTCCGACACCTCGACGATCTTGTGCTCGACAATGCGCGCGATGCCGTGGCGCGCCATCTCGCAGGTGCCGGCGGCAGACGTCGCCGTATTGTTGCGCAGCGATCCCACGATGGGGAACAGGATAGGCGCGTGCTTGCCCCAAAAGGCCGGGTCGCCCTGCCACAGATACTCGTTGCCGTTGAGGGCAAGGCTCGTGAGCTGAGCGCCCATGGAATCGATGGCTGCGGTGAGGCCGCCGCGCTTGATGGTAGTGACGGTGGACATACTACTTCCTCCAATGGTAAACAACGGTGTCGATGGTTATTGTCCCACTCTTGGCGGCGGGGTTGAGCGGCAGGCGCAGTTATTGAGCAATAGCGTAAAGGTCAAACCCGCCCTGCGGCGTGCTATCGACCGTGTCGGGAGCCTGTGAATTAAAACTCACCGGAACCATGCGCTTTGAGGCGCGGTAACGCGTGCCGTCGGTGGCGACGGGCGGCTCATCGACCGTGAGCTCGTAGTCGCCGGGCTTGAGCTCGATGCCGTCACCTTCGGAATTGACGTATTGATACTCGTCGATTGCTTGTCCCTTGAGCGTGCGGCCCACGATATGGACGAGCATTTGGCTGTCGCCGCGCGCGGTATCCCACGTCGCGCCTTCCTTAACCTCGACTGACACATGCACCGAGCGCGTGCGGCTGAGCGATTGCTCGACGGACATCTCGACCTTGGCGGCGTCTTGGCGCTGCTGCTCAACATGGCCCCAGATGCTGCCGATTGCCGAGCAGGCGATAACGCCGGCCATGAAGGCAATGAGGATGGGGCCGAGCGGAGAGCGGCAACCCGCGTCTTCCTCATGAGCCAGGTCGGGGCGATGCGTTGGCGCAGGCGCCTGAGCACCCTGCGCGGGCACGTCGAGAATGCTGAAAGATGCCGTACTGCCGGGGTCGATGGTGTGGCGCGGCTGCGGGGTCTTGGCCGGCGAGATGGACATGTCGGCTGGCTCACCCAGCGTGGCCGTGGCATCGGCCTTTGCCTCGTCGGCCTCGGCCTGAGCCCAGGCCCGTTCAAAAGTCAGGGGCTCGGCGGCATCGGGGGCGGCGTCCGTCTCGACGGCATCGTTGCCGGTCTCGTCCTCGTCGCTCGACACGTCACGCGGCGACGGCTCGTCCCACTCCTCGTCCGGAGCCTCGCCCTCGCTATACCACCATTCAAAGTTATCGATATCCATACGGGGCGCCCCTTAGGCCTCGCAAATAAACACTTGTTAGCCTTATACCCGCAGATGGCGCTGGAGCTCGCACGGAATGCGATAAAGGGACTGCTCCTTTGTCGCATCGAAGTTGCGGTGGAATAGTTCCTGTTTGCACGCCCACTCGAACTATTTAGGGACTATTTCACCGCAAGTTATTTGAGGGCGACGGGGATTTGGATACAGCAGAAGTCCTCTTGGTGAGACTCGTCGTAGCTCGTGGTGTCCAGGTAGCAAAAATCGAAAGCATTGCCGATGGGCTGGAGCGCGTGCCTGTCCATGCAGGCCACGATGGCGCGGATACCCTCGGGCTCGTACGGCATGCCCCAGCGACTCATGCACAGGTACGTGCCCTCGGGCAGCACCTCGACGCCAATCTCCGCCAGCTCGGCAGGATCGCTCGGCAGTATTTCCTCGGCACCACGCGGCAACACGGCAAAGGAACCGGCACCGGCGATGGGGTCGTCGGAATGCAGCGCCTCGCGACGCAGCATGGCGCCCCAACCGCGCATGGGGCGTGTGCCCGTGAGCGCACGCATGCGCAGAATCGCCCGCATGAGCGTGGGGTGCAGCATCGAGCGGCCACGCTCGATATCGCTCGGGAACTCCTCAAAGACCACGTAGCGGCGCTCGAATTGCTTGAGCTCCGGTTTGCCCTCGCGCTCGCGCCAATAGACCGCCTCGTCGTAAAAACTCAGCCGCTCCTGCACACTCGCGCGCTCGGCTTTGAGCCCGGCAATCTGCTCGTCGAGCGCCTGCACCCGCGAGCGCAGGTGATCGGTCATCTCTCCAATGTCGAACGTCGAGGTCAGGCGATCGATCTCATCGAGTTCCAGTCCCAAGTCGCGCAGCATGCAGATCAGACGCATGAGCGGGATCTGCGTGGGCGAATAGAAACGGTAGCCTTTTTCGTTAACCACGGCGGGTTTAAACAGACCGATCTTGTCGTAGTAGATGAGCGTTTGGCGCGAAACGTTAAACAAGCTCGCCATCTCGCTAATCGCATACATACCCGTCTGCATAGGTCCTCCCGACACACCCTTTGACACGAAAAGCCCGCCGCCCACAGGGGCAGCGGGCTCAAACACTACTCGTATCCTACCCTAAAGATGCCTATGACCAGCGCTTATAGTTGGCGCACGACACGCCGACGGCCTCGAGTGCCTTGGCGGCGATGTGATGCACCGCCTCATCGAGCGTGGCGGGGCCGTTGTAAAACGTGAGCATGGGCGGCATGAGCATAACGCCCGGCACGCGCGCCAGGCGTGCCATGTTGTCGACATGGATCGCACTGAAGGGCGTCTCGCGCACCATAAGCACCAGGCGGCGCTGCTCTTTCATCTGCACATCGGCCGC
The DNA here is from genome assembly GCA_900541195.1 of uncultured Collinsella sp. Lineage (GTDB taxonomy): Bacteria > Actinomycetota > Coriobacteriia > Coriobacteriales > Coriobacteriaceae > Collinsella. The sequence goes on from UQIY01000011.1 coordinate 25,783, forward strand.
ACGCAGCAACAGGTTTTCGCTGTAGCCGCTCGCGATGCCGGCGAGCGTCTTCATGGAGCAGGGAGCCACGATCATGCCGTCGACCGGATAGGTGCCGCTTGCGATGGCAGCGCCAATGTTCTTGTTGTCGTAGACCACATCGGCATAGCACGCAAACTCGTCGAGCGTCATGCCGAGCTCCTGCTCGATGGTGATCTCTCCCCCGCGCGTGACGACAAGCGCCGACTCAGCGCCGGCCTGGCGCAGGCATTTGAGGCATTCAAGGCCCAGTGCCGCACCGCTGGCGCCAGACACGCCAACGACAATGCGACGGGGACGAACAGAAGACTCAGGCATGACAACTCCTTAACTACTTGGTAGGGCTACTTACTAGAAGGCGAGCTCGGCGGCCCACTTCTCTTCATCGATCTCCATGAACTGCGAGCGGATGAAGTTCTTCTTGAGGTTAAACGGAACCGTGCAGTCGAAGATGGCCTTGCAGGCGATACCGTGCTCGCGGATCGAAGGATCGAACGCGGGGTCGTTGGACGGATCGAGCACGTGGCAGTGGCAACCGGGGATGGTGATGAGGTCCACGTCGGCCTGGAAGCGCGTGGTCATGGCCCACATCACGTCGCTCATATCGAAGATGTCGACATCCTCGTCGACAAGGATGACGTGCTTGAGCTCGGAGAACGCCGAGAAGGCGAGCATGGCGGCGTTGCGCTGACGGCCCTCGTCATTTTTGCTCGACTTCTTGAACTGCATGATGGCAACGAACTTGCCGCCACCGCAGGGAGCGGCGTGAACGTTGAGCAGGCGGCCCGGGATAGCGGTCTCGACCATCTTGTAGATGGAGGCCTCGGTGGGGATACCGGCCATGGACACGTGCTCGTGCGAAGGGCCGATGCAGCTCTCCATAATGGGGTTGACGCGCGTGGTGACGGCGGTGATCTTGATCACCGGGCAGACCTTGGCGCCACCGGTGTAGCCGGGGAACTCGGGCATGGCGTAGCCGTGGCCGTTGACATCCTCGTTGATGGTCTCGTCGTGCATGAGGTAGCCCTCGAGCACGTACTCGGCATTGGCAATGCACTTCTGCGGAACGGTGACGCAGTCGGCAAGCTCGACGGCGCGGCCGCGCAGGGCGCCGGCGATCTGCAGCTCGTTGAAGCCGAGCGGCGTGGTGGGAGCCTCGAAGCCGCAGCACATGTACACGGCGGGGTCCAGGCCGATGGAGATGGAGATGGGCATATCCTCGCCGCGCTGGCAGTACTCGTCAAAGAACGCACCCAGGTGACGGCTGCCCGGGGTGATCCACATGGCGAGCTTGTCCTTGTCGACGCAGGAGAAGCGGTGGATGGTTACGTCGGACTGGGTGCCATCGGGGCTCGTGCCATAGGCGAGGCCCATGGTGATGTAGGGGCCGCCGTCAACGGGCGTGTTGGTGGGAGCGGGAACGATCTTGCGCAGGTCAAAGCCCTCGTCGGTCGCCTTGTACACGACCTCCTGGCAGTCGACGTGCTTGCCCTCGGCGATCTGCTCGGGGGCGATCAGGTTCTCGAAGCGCTTGCCGATCTCGAGGCCCAGGTGCTCCTCGTCCAGGTCGAGCAGGGCGGCAACGCGCTTGCGGCTGGCAAGCATACCGATGCAGACCTTGGCGTCGTCAAAGCCCTTGACGTTGTTGAAGACCATCGCCGGACCCTCTTTGGTCGGGCGCATGACGGTGCCGCCAGCACCGACGTGACGGTAGACGCCCGAGACCTCGGCATCGGGATCGACCTGGGTGTCGGTCTCGAGCAGCTGGCCCGGCATCTCACGCAAAAAGTCGAGCGCGGAACGCAGGTCGTGGATCTGGGAAGCATCGGTAGTGGACATGGCGTACTCCTTTCGGGAGAGTGTCCGGCGACGGGGTGCCGCCGGACGGGGTAACGTAATGGGGCCGCGGCGCTCACAAATGGAGCGCTCGACCACTCGAAGTTCAAGCGCTTGGCTGCTTACAGCCGGGGCGCTCGACCGCTTACATCAGGCCAAAGAGGTGGAACCAGGCGGCCTCGACCAGCACGACGACAAAGACGACCGCGGTGAGGGGGATGCCCATGCGCATAGCCTCTTTGGAGGTGTAGCCGCCGGCGTCCTTGCCTTCGCCGATAAGGATCGGCAGGTTATGGAACGGCAGGATGTAGTGGATGTTGATGGACGTGAAGACGATGAGCGCCACGGCGAGTGGGCTCACGCTGGAGCCGGCGGCAAAGCTGATAAATGCCGGCACGCACACGCCGAGCACGGCCATGACCGAGCCCATGAACATGTGGATGATCATGGAAAGCGCGGCGACGAGCAGGGCGAACAGGAAGATGTTCTCAGGCACGGAGCTGGGGAGCACGACGTCGGCGATCCAGGCGTTCATGCCGGTGGCACCGCCCACGGAGCCCACGGCCATGGCGGCCGTCAGGAACATGAGGGACTTGATGTCGACAGCGTTCCAGCTGGCGGGAGTGAGGACTTCGCCGATGATGGGCATGGCGAGAGCAACGCCAATGGCCAGGGTGACCCAGCCGATATAGTCGCCCGAGACGGTGAGCCACAGCGCGATGGCGATGACAAGCCACACGATGGTGCGGATCTCCTTGACGGAGAGCTTGCCGAGCGCGGCCTGCTTGGCCACGATCTGCTCGCGATCGTAGACGAGCTCCTTGCTGGGCTTAAAGAGGAAAAGGCCCAGGAACAGGGTGCACAGCAGCGCAACCAGCATAGGCACGCTCATGTACAGGAACCAGTCGACGAAGGACGGGCTCATGCCGCCGGCCTCGGCACTGTACTGCGCAACGAGCGGGTTAAGCGTGGAGTCGCCCGTCAGGAAGAACATGGAACCCGGGGCGGCAGCGGCAAACACGAGGAAGCCGAGCTTGCCCTTGTCGTCGTCACCGTAGCCGGCGGACTCGGCAATGACCGAGACGACGGCGAGGATGAGGAAGGCGCGGGGGAACGGATGCGGGATCAGCAGCGACAGCACAAAGGTGAGCGCGAAGATCGAGATGATGAGCGACTTGGCGTCGCGCACGAACTTGAGCATGAACGCGTAGGCGATGCGCTCGCCCAGGCCCGACTCCTTGACCGCGCTGGCGATGAGGTAGGCGCCGATGACGAGCCACATGGTGGCCTTGGTCCACGAGCTAAACGTGGAGGCGACCGTCGCCGAGATGCTCGCGGCGCCCGTGTCGTCCACGCACACCTTGAACAGGACGAGCAGTGCGCAGTAGAGCAGGCCCACAAAGCCCGGCTGTGCCACGCCGCATGCCCAGAACACCACCGTGGCGAGCGTCAGTGCCAGACAGGTCTGACCGCCGACCGTGAGCTCGACCGTCGAGCTCAGCTCCGCCAAAGGAAGAAACTTCACCAGCAAAAAGACAACGATACCCAGCACAAAGCCAATTTCGCGCTTGGTGATCTTAAACGCCTTCTTTTCCGCTTCCATCTCCCCACCTTTCTTGTTGGGGGCGCTCCGAATTCGCAGCCATGTTGCCGCTTAAAAAGGGGCGCCCGTTATCGGACACCCCTTACGTTGCGCTGTGTTGCGGCAATACAGTCAAGCGGATTTTTTGGATGAGAAGCGATTCCCTAGACAAAAACCGTCACAACATTCGACGCTTTTCCTCGTTTTCGAGATTTTCGCCGATTGTTGTGACGGTTTGGATGTGGCAAAGGGACTGTCTTTTTTACATAGCGAGGGCCGTGCGGATGAATGGGTCGCCGAGGGCCTCGCGGAGCCAGGGGGCCAGCTGCTCGGGGTGACCCTGCAGGTAGCCTTTGAGCTCGGACGGAGCCACGCGACGCACTTCCGAGATCTCCTCTTGGTTGATATGCAGCTCGCCCGGCTCAACATGGGCAAGGTAGACCTCGCACCATTCGCACTCGCAGCGACCGTCGCCGTGGTCCTCGCGGTACACCACGTGTCCGAGGTGCTTGAGCTGATCGGGCTCGCGCGTAATGCCGAGCTCTTCGTTGATGCGGCGCGCCGTGGCGGCCGCGACGTCTTCCCCGGGGAGCGGATGGCCGGCGCAGCTATCGGCCAGCACCCCGCCCCACAGGCGCTTGAGCGGACTGCGGCGACAGAGCAGCAGGCGCGCGTCTTCGCCCCGGCCCTCGACCAAAAGCGTCAGAAATGCCTGATGCAGGATGCCCTCACCAGCATGGGCCTCGATGCGGTCGACGGGGCCAAGCGCCTCGCCGGTCGCAGCATCGACCGCCACGACCTCGGCGCCCGCACCGCCCTCATCCCAGCCGGCGCGCAGAATGCGGGCTGCGGCTTCCTCGAGCGCGGCGATGAGCTCCTTGGTGGTGTCGAGCACGCGCTGCAGGTCGTCACCGCTCGCTTGTTCAACATGAAAACCCGTGCTTGCAACTACCGGCACGCCAAAGCGCGTGGCCAGCGCCGCCGCGATATCGTGCGCCGGGATCTCGTCTCGATGGCACGGAACGGCCAGGATGCTCACCGTTGCCGTACGGCCGGGCTCGGGGCGCGGAATGGCCTGCGCCGTGGCGCCCAGGTGCGCAAACTCCGGCGAGCAGGCGTACACCGCCATGCCTCGCGGCGTCACCGTCAGCTGGGCCTCGAGCGCAAACTTGCCCTCGCCCACTGCAACCTTTGTCGTGTGCATACCCATGGGATCTCCTGCCGCCCGCGATGTACCTGAGACCATCTTCGCCTGTATTGCGACTATACAGGCAAGCCCTCCATGTGACAAAGGGACTGCCCCTTTGTCACATTCTGTTAGAGTTGCAGGGATTGAATCCCGCTTATTCATGCGACATTGGAGTGACAACCTTGACCGCCGCAACCACGCCTAAAAGTAAGCCAACCGCCGCCGCGCTCTCCCCCGCGCGCACCAAGCTCTGCCTGGCGCTGCTCGTGCTGTTGGGATTCTCGCTCGGCTGCTCCGAGTTCGTGGTCATCGGCATCGAAAGCGACTTGGCAACGGAACTCGGCATATCACTTGCCACTGCGGGCCAGCTCATCAGCGTGTTTGCGCTCGTCTACGCTATCGCGACGCCGGTGCTCGCGCTCAGCACGGGGCGATTCCGCCGCTACCAGCTGCTCGTGTGCTATAGCGTCGTCTTTGTGCTCGGCAACCTGGTCATGGCGTTGGCTCCCAACTTCCAGGTGCTGTTTATCTCACGCATTGTCCTGGGCTCTGTCTCGGGTGCGCTGCTCGCCGTGGGCGTGACGTACATCCCTGAGCTGCTATCCCCGCAGCAAACCTCACTTGCCATCTCGGTCGTGTACGGCGCGTTTTCCGTGGCGATGGTCTTTGTGACCTCGATTGGCAAGTTTGTGGCCGACACACTCGATTGGCACGTGGCCATGTACGGCACGCTGACCTTTGCCGTTTTGATCTGTAGCGCGCTCGTGGCGTTTATGCCTCGCGCCGGGCAGACCGATGAGCCCGCCACCTTCCGCGAGCAGGCGGGGCTACTACGCGAGCCGAGTATCATCACCGGCATGCTCATCTTCTTGTTTGGCGTGGGCTCGGTCTACGTATTCTACGGCTACGTGACGCCTTATCTGGAGCAGGTGCTGGGCATGGATACCGTTCAGGCGAGCACCACACTTATGGCCTATGGCGTGTTCTGCCTGATCTCGAACATCCTGGGCGGATGGATCGATGCGCGTTTTGGCATGAAGGCGCTGCTGGTTACGTTTGTGCTGCAGGCGGCGGCACTGCTCGGGCTGTTTGCCGTGGGCGCCGCCATGCCGCTCGCGCTGGTCTTTGTCTTTAGCCTGGCGATGCTCATGTACCTGTTCTCGGTCTCATGCATCACGCACTTTATGGACGTGGCACGCAGCCGCCATCCCAAGTCGATGGTACTCGCAAGTTCGGTTGAGCCCATGGCGTTTAACGTCGGCATCTCGTTTGGCACCGCAGTGGGCGGCGCCGTGGTAAGCAGCGTTGGCATTGCGTACGTGGGCGCAGTGGGCGCCGCGTTCTCGCTTGTGGCCTGGGCCCTCACGCTGGTGACGATTAAACTGGCTCGCTGGGAGCGCCGTCGTCAATCAGCACGGCCCTCAATACGGGCATAGGGGCAAACATAGCCCAAGGTGGCGAGTAACCGGTGAAAACCGCCCAATATGAGTATGTTTATCCGCCTGGAAGCTTCAGCAGTGCAATTTCGTGTATTTGAGATACACGCTTTTCTATTATTTCGTGTATTTCAAGTACATGAAATCGTACTAAACTATGTATCTGAAGTACACGAAATTGGAAAGGCGGCCCCATGCGCAGATCAATCGAGTCCGTTATCGAATCATGGGCGACAAAGGACGCCTCACGCCCCCTCCTCATCCGTGGTGCGCGACGCGTAGGCAAAACGTACGCTGCCGAGGAAATCGGCAGGCGAATCGCCGGCGATGCGTTTGTCAAACTCGACTTTCAGACCGATCTTGAGCTGATCGCTCCGCTGTTCGATTGTCCCACCGACGACGTTGACACCATCGTGGCGCGGATTTCAGACTATAAACGCGCCCCCATTCGCAAAGAAACCACCTTCATCCTGTTTGACGAGGTGCAGCTCTGCGAACGGGCGCTCAACTCGCTTCGCTTTTTTTCGGGTTCGGGCTGGCGCATATGCGCGACCGGCAGTCAGCTCGGCGTCGCCACGCGCAAACGTAAGCTGCCTTTTCCCAGCGGCGTTCGTCAAGAGACCATGCATCCTATGTCGTTCGAGGAGTTTCTCTGGGCGCTCGATGAGGAGCAGATGGCCGATGCCATTCGTACCCACGCCGGCACGCTCGAGACCTACGCCGCGCACCAAGCCGCGCTCAGCCTGTTTCATCGATACCAGATCGTGGGCGGCATGCCCGCCGCCGTCAACGCATATCGCAAGACGTTATCCATCGAGGATGCGCGCGTCGAGCAGCGCGAAATCAACGAGACCTATACCGCCGATATGACCGACCCCGAAAACGGGATCAGCGGCGTGGCGGCACGCAAGGTCTGGCGCTCCATTCCGTCCCAGCTGCTGAGATCGTCCACAAAAAAATTCAAGTACTCCGAGGTCGAACGCGGAGGCCGTCGCGCCAAGCTTATCGAGCCGCTCGACTGGCTCGAAGGCGCCGGTATCATATCGGTCAACAACCTGACCGAAGGCATCGAGCCTCCCCTCGTTCCCTTCGACGACGAAGATGGAAGTTTCTTTAAGGTCTATCTTCTCGATACCGGCCTCATGTTCTACAAACTCGGCATCAACCCGAGGCTCTGGCTCGACCTCAAAGAAGATTCCGCCATAGCGCTATCTTCCGACTTCCGAGGCGCCCTGGCGGAAAACTCGGTCATGCAAGCATTTTCGGGTAACAGCTTGCAGACGTATTACTGGGTGCCGCCGTCGTCTTGGAAGACGACCGGCGAGCTCGATTTTCTACTTCAGACCGACCGTATGGAAATCGTGCCCGTCGAGGTAAAGTCCGCACGCAACGTGCGCGCGAGAACCCTCGGGTCGTTCATGGACAAAGCCCGATCGCCATATGCCTACATTTTGTCCGAGAACAATTTTTTCCGCAGCGAAACCGATGACGGGCGCGAGCTACGCCACCTCCCCTTGTACGCAGCGGGCTTTATTGGAGCAAACTGCCTCAAGAGCAGTCTGTAAGCCCTGCACGACCGCCTAGAAAGGAAACCGCTCATGCAACGCATACTGTTTATCTGCCATGGCAACATCTGTCGCTCGACGATGGCCGAGTCGGTGTTTACCGAGCTCGTGCGCCGCGCTGGGCGCGCGGGCGAGTTTGTCATCGATTCCGCAGCGACTTCGACCGAGGAGATCGGCAACCCGCCACACCACGGTACCGTTGCCAAGCTGCGCGAGGTCGGGATTCCCGTCGTTGAGCACCGTGCCCGCCAGGTGCGTCGCGCAGAGTATGGCAACTGGGATCACATTGTCTATATGGATGCTGAGAACGCGCGTGGCCTACGCCGCATCTTTGGCGACGACCCCGACGGCAAGATCTCGCGCTTGCTCGATTGGACCGATCGCCCCGGCGACGTAGCCGACCCCTGGTACACCGGTAATTTCGATGCCACCTACCGCGATGTGCTCGCCGGTTGCACCGCTATGCTCGAGCAGCTGTAGGCGCTCGGGCGGCGCGGATATACGGGCCACGCCATCGGTATAAAACGAGCGTGGATTTTCTCCCGCATACAAATTGAGCGTGGATAATCTCCCACTTTGAGCGTTCAAGGGAGCCCTAAACGGGAGAAAATCCACGCTCATTATCTCGGTGGAAGATTATCCACGCTCGGTTACTCGTCGACGATCTCGGCAAGCCAGACGTTCAACGTATCGACCTCGGGGCAGCAGAACTTTGCCGTACCGGGCTCGTTGCCAGGCACGGTTCCGCCGTAGCGCAGGATATCGATATAGGGAAAGCCCACGTGGCAGGCCATGGCGCACATCTTGCCGCGGTCTCGGTCGAAGTCAAAGACGTCGCCCGGCTTATGACCATGGTGGCAGCGACACACACCCAGCTGATCCACGCAGCTCACGCGGATACGCGGACGCTTGCCCCGCGACGCGCCGAGCGGCTTGTCCCCGCCCGCGGGCTTGGCACCGCCCTCGCCAGCGTTACTCATGGTCGATCACATCCAGGCAGGCCTCGATGGGAAGGCCGGCCGACTTGTCCTCTTGGTCGGCATTGCGCTCGATAAGCTCGGCCACCACACGCATAGCGTCGGTCGTCGCACGTTGCAGGCTCCAGCCGGCCATAACGCGACCCACAAGCACCGACGAGAACGTATCGCCCGTGCCCGGGAAATACACCGGAATCAGCTCAAAGGGAATCGTAAAGTACTCTCCCGCCACATGGTCGTAGCCGATAACGGCACTCGCCCCGTCGACCTTTGCGCTCGTGATGACCACCGACTTGGCGCCCAGCGCGAGCATGGCATCCACGAGCGTACGAGCCTCGTCGGCCGTAATCTGCTCGGCCATAGGCGTATCGGTGAGCAGACACGCCTCGGTATAGTTGGGCACCGCGTAGTCGGCGCACTCGACCAGGCTGCGCATAAGGCCGATGGTCGACTCGGGCACGCCAGCGTAGAGCCTGCCGTTGTCGGCCATGATGGGGTCGACGAACACCTTGGTGCCCTTTTGCGCGCGGCGGTGGCAAAAGTCCGAGATGATGCGCGCCTCTTCCTCGGTCACGATAAAGCCGGTCGAGATGGCGTCGAATTCAAAGCCGAGTTCCTCCCAGATGGCGAGGCTCTGGCGGACATACTCCGTGGTGTCGTGGATGTAGAACTTGGGGTAGTTGAGCGTATCGGAAACGAGCGCCGTTGGCAGGTTGTGGATGCGATAGCCCATGTGCGACAGCACCGGCAGCATGGCAGAAAGCGCGACCTTGCCGTAACCGCACATATCGTTGATCAGCAGCAGCTGAGTGTTCTTCATGAGTGTCCCCCTTGGGTCGGGCGCGGCGCGACGGCGCCACAGTGCGACTAAGTGTAGCGCAGGAGGCACGGCGGGCGGGCGCTGGCGCCGTGGAGGGCAAATTGTTGCGGATAGGTTTCGGAAATGGGAGGCAAATCGCGGCGGTAGCGGCACGGTAGCTGCCATCTATTTACTACCATTCCAAAACTATGCCGGATTACTACGATAAACCGCCAGTCTCCAACCACAACGAATTGCACTCCAGCAAAACCGCAGGTAGACAGCTTGTGATTTTCCGAAAAACAATGCCGAGGTCTGAGATTTCGAATTCATCGTAGTAATCCGGCATAGTTTTGGGCAAAGCAGCTTCGGAAGGGTGTCACCGCAGCCCAAAATGATTCGTTTTCCTCCGTCCCCCACGGATCACTCAAATGCCAACCGAGGCAGCGCTGCAGATTGAGGACGGACAGCGAAAGCGTTCCTAAGCGAGCAAGGTGACGTGAAAGAGGAGGGCATAGGCCTTGTAGCCATGCCCGACGATTGAACGCCAGATTGCTGCTTAGGAACGCTTGCAGCGTCGAGCGGTTACGGCGTTTGGCAAAACTCCGTAACTTAATAAGTTTGGTACCTTGACATTGATTTCTTATGCTCCTAGATTAGTTAGGCACAAAACAATTCCACTACCTAACTAAAGAAAGGAGCGAAGCTTAGATATGTGTGTTGAACCACTCGTCCTTCCACATGAGCCCGGCGGTGACCCGTCGCAACCGGTAGACATACCCGAAGCGGTCAGCGCCGAAGACAAACTCGCCAAGCGCATCCTGAGCGGTCTGGGCTTTTGCGGCCATTACATGCATTTTCATGGCGGAGGCGTGTCCGGCAAGGCGCCCATCATCTGCCTGCTGGCCAAGCAGCCCGGCGGCGAGATGTCGCAGCAGGAACTCGGCATGCACTTTGACCTCAAGCCGGGGTCGCTTTCCGAGATCCTGTCCAAGCTCGAGGTCAACGGTCTCATCGAGCGCAGCCGTAACCCCAAGGATCGACGGCAGCTCACCATTCGCCTGACCGAAACCGGCCGGGAAAACGCCCGCATCGACCAGGCGGCCCGCATCCGCTTTAGAGAACGGGCCTTTAGTGCCCTCACTCACGACGAGCGCGAGCAGCTCGCCGAAATGCTCGAGAAAATCCGTGTAACCTGGGAGGAACTGGATGATTAAAACCCTCATGGGCAGCATCCGCGACTATATGAAAGTCGCTGTTGCCACGCCATTGCTCGTGCTTGGCGAGGTGCTCTGCGAGATGCTGATTCCATTTATCACCGCCAACCTGATCGACGCCATCAAAGACGGCGCCACCGTAGCCGAGATGCTTCCCACCGCAGGCTTTTTGGTGCTCATCGCGCTAACGTCGCTTGCTTTTGGCGCCGCGGCCGGCGTCACCTGCAGCCATGCGAGTTGCGGGTTCGCCAAGAACCTGCGTCACGACCTGTTCTACAAAATCCAGACGTTCAGCTTTGCCAACATCGATGAGTTCTCGAGCTCCTCGCTCGTCACGCGCCTGACCACCGATATCAACAACGTGCAGCAGGCCTTTATGATGATCATCCGTATCGCCGTGCGCGCGCCGCTGGTATTGATCTTCGCCTTTACCATGGCGTTTATCATGGGCGGCAGCGTTGCCATGGTCTACCTGGTCATCATTCCGCTGCTGGGCTTTGGGCTGTTCTTTATCATCTTTAAGGTGCGCCCCATCTTCTCGCGCGTGTTCCACAAGTACGATGCCCTTAACGAGTCCGTCGAGGAAAACGTCACCGGCATGCGCGTGGTTAAGAGCTACGTGCGCGAAGACTTTGAGAAGGAGAAATTCGCGACCGCCGCACGCGACGTCCAGATGGACTTCACCCGCGCCGAGAAGCTGCTCGCCTTTAACAACCCCATGATGAACATCTGCGTCAACGGCGCGTTTGTCGTCATCATCTACCTGGGATCCAAGCTCATCATCACGAGCCAGGGCACGCTGTTCGACGTGGGCCAGCTCTCCTCGATCTTTACCTATGGCTTCGCGATCCTCATGAGCCTGATGCAGCTGTCGATGATCTTTGTCATGGTGACCATGGCCGACGAATCGGCGCACCGCATTACCGAGGTGCTGGCCGCCGAGCCCACGATCGCCGATCCCGCCGAGCCCGTGCTCGAGGTTGCCGACGGTTCCATCGACTTTGACCACGTGAGCTTTAAGTATTCCGCGCATGCAAAGCGCCAGGCGCTCGACGATATCGACCTGCACATTAAGAGCGGCGAAACCATCGGCATCATCGGCGGTACCGGCTCGGCCAAGTCCACGCTCGTTAACCTCATCGCCCGCCTGTACGACGCCACCGAGGGCACCGTGCGCGTGGGCGGCATGGACGTGCGCAACTACGACTTGGACGCCCTGCGCCACCAGGTGGCCATGGTGCTGCAGAAAAACGTACTGTTTAGCGGCACCATTGCCGAAAACCTGCGCTGGGGCGACCCGAACGCCACCGACGAGGAAGTCCGCGAGGCGGCACATCTGGCCTGCGCCGATGAGTTTGTCGATGGCTTCCCCAAGGGCTATGACACCTGGATCGAACAGGGCGGCTCCAATGTTTCCGGCGGTCAGAAGCAGCGCCTGTGCATTGCGCGCGCCCTGCTGCGTCGCCCCAAGATCTTGATCCTGGACGACTCCACCAGCGCCGTCGACACCAAGACCGACGCCAAGATTCGCGCAGGGTTGGCAAGCTATCTGCCCAACACGACCAAGCTCATCATCGCCCAGCGCATCAGCTCAGTGCAGGACGCAGACCGCATCATCGTCATGGAGGGCGGCCGCATCGCGCAGATCGGTAACCACGACGAGCTGCTTAAGACGAGCGAGATCTACCGCGAGACTTTTACCTCGCAAAACAAGATGTCTGCCGAGGGCGAAGGGGCCGTCGAGGCCGACACCGAGGCATCCGTAACGCAAGCTCAGACCCAGGAAGGAGGCGAGGCACATGAGTAAGGCAACGACCGCTGAGCGCGCGCTCAACCGCAAGGGTGGCACCATGTCGCGCCTCATCAAGACGCTCTTTGGCTTCTACCCCGTGCTTTTGCCCCTCGTCGTCGTCGGCGTGGTACTCTGCGCCATCATCAACTCCATCGGCGCGACCTTCCTTCAGAGCGCTCTGCAGATTATTAGCGAATCGTGGCAGTCGGGCGATTGGGAAGCCGCACAGCCCAAGATCGCACAGCTCGTGACCACCCTCGCCTGCATCTACGGCGTCGGCATCCTGTCCTCGCTGTTCTGGAACCGCGCCATGGCCATCGTCACGCAGGGCTCGCTCGAGAAGCTGCGCGAGAAGATGTTCAACCGCATGCAGGACCTGCCAATTCGCTACTTCGACACGCACCAGCGCGGCGACATCATGAGCCACTACACCAACGACATCGACACGCTGCGCCAGATGATCAGTCAGTCGCTGCCCAACCTGCTCATGACGACCATCGTCATCGTCACGGTGTTCTTTATCATGCTGTACTACAGCGTTTGGATGTGCCTGGTCATTGTGGCAGGCGTCGCCTTTATGACCTTTATGACCAAGCTGCTCGGCTCCAACTCCGCGCGTTTCTTTATTGCGCAGCAGACCGAGCTCGGCGTGGTCGAGGGCCATATCGAGGAAGTCATGAACGGCCAGAAGGTCGTCAAGGCATTCTGCCACGAGTCTGCCGCCGAGGCCGATTTTGACGAGCGCAACGAAAAGCTCTTCGAGGTTTCCCAGAAGGCCAACATGTACGCCAACATCCTCATGCCCATCCTTATGAACCTGGGCAACCTGCTCTACGTGCTGGTCGCACTGGCAGGCGGCATTTTCCTGGCGCTGGGCGTGCCCAACCTGAGCATCTCGGGCATGACGCTGTCCATCGCCGTCGTAGTGCCGTTCCTCAACATGACCAAGCAGTTCTGCGGACAGATCGGCCAGATCTCGCAGCAGATCAACGCCGTGGTCATGGGCCTCGCCGGCGCCGACCGTATCTTTGAGCTCATCGACGAGAAGCCCGAGACCGACGAAGGCTACGTGACGCTCGTCAACGCGCAGGTGAACCCCGATACCTGGCAGCTCGAGGAAGCCGACCACCACACCGGCATGTGGGCGTGGAAGCATCCGCACCGCGCAACCGGCGAGATCGAGTACGTACCGCTGCGCGGCGACCTGGTCATGGACAACGTGGACTTTGGATACACACCCGACCATGAGGTGCTGCACGGCGTGTCCGTGTTTGCCAAGCCGGGCCAGAAGGTCGCGTTTGTCGGTGCCACCGGTGCCGGCAAGACGACCATCACCAACCTCATCAACCGCTTCTATGACATCGCCGATGGCAAGATCCGCTACGACGGCATCAACGTCAACAAGATCCGCAAGGCCGATCTGCGCCGCTCGCTGGGCGTGGTACTGCAGGACGTGAACCTGTTCACCGGCACCGTGATGGATAACATCCGCTACGGCAACCTGGACGCCACCGACGAGGAGTGCATCGCGGCAGCCAAGCTCGCGGGCGCCGACGACTTTATCACCCGCCTGCCCGACGGCTACGACACCATGCTCACCGGCAACGGCGCGCAGCTGTCGCAGGGCCAGCGCCAGTTGATCTCGATCGCACGCGCCGCCGTCGCCGATCCGCCGGCGATGATCCTGGACGAGGCCACGTCGAGCATTGATACCCGCACCGAGGCCATCGTGCAAGCCGGCATGGACAAGCTCATGGAGGGCCGCACGACGTTTGTCATCGCGCACCGCCTGTCCACCGTGCGCAACTCCGACGCGATCATCTGTCTGGATCACGGCCGCATCATCGAGCGCGGCAACCACGACGAGCTGATCGCCAAGCGCGGGTATTACTACCAGCTCTATACCGGAGCGTTTGAGCTGGAGTAGTTCGGCTCGCCGAGATGGCCGATTTGCCGCTCATTCGTCGGGCACGACCCTAAGGTCAATGCCCTCCTCTTTCGGGGCAAATCGACTCATCTCAGCGACCCAAACACAATGCGCCGCAACGAATAAAGCCTCCGCAGCCACACGAGCTGCGGAGGCTTTTTCATGCCGGCCGGAAACCGTATCCCACTTTTCGGGCCCAAAATGGGATGCCGTTTCCCGCTGGACCCCCTCCGGGAAACGGCATCCCATTTCAAGGGGGTAAACCGGGATGTGATTTCCCCTAACGGCACCTTTGGGAAGCCGCATCCCGCTCTAGACGCACAAAACGGGATGAGCTTTCCCATGGTGATCCAAGACCAGAAGCATGTCCGATAGCGCGGCCAGGTCAAGAACAACAAGGCAAGCGTCACGCCAATTTGGACGAGTGTCTGCTGCAGTTTGAGGCTGCTGGCCCATATGGTAGAGTTAACCACCCATGAATTTCAGCACACTGCGTGCTACCTGTTCTTTTGTCATTTAGGGGAGTGAACTTGTGAATACTTCTGTCGCCAAGAAGGCCGGCCAGGCGGTGCGCCTGCTCATGATGGTGCTCACGGCAGTTCTCATCTTCTTCTTCATCAATGTTATGCTGCTCGTCTCCGATATCCAGGGCACGGCGCGCGTGGTCAACTACGCCGGTCTGGTTCGCGGTACCACGCAGCGAATCGTTAAGCTCGAGGACGCGGGCCAGCCTCAAGATGACCTGCTTAAAGCCGTGGATTCATACATCAACGGTTTGCGTTACGGAAGTGACGACCTCAACCTCGTCCGTCTCGACGACGATGAGTATCAGGCAAAAATGACCGAGCTTGCACATTATTTTGATGAGCTTTGCACCGAGATCATCCGCGTGCGCGAAGTCGGCTATGAGAACACCGACATCATCTCCATGAGCGAGGAGTTCTTTGGCATTTGCGACGATGCTACGCGACTCGCAGAGGACTACTCTCAGGAGAAGGCGTCGGCACTCAACTATCTCGAGGGCCTGGTGATCATCGACATCATGGGCTTGGTGGCGACCTTTGCGGTCGAACTTGTTCGCGCGGTGCGAACTGCCGCGCTCAATCGCGAACTGCAGAGCAAAGTCTATCTCGACGAAGCCACGGGACTGCCCAACAAGAACAAGTGCGAGGAGGTCTTGGGGCAGGAGCAGCCTGTCTCCGCGGAGGCGCCCGTTGCGGTGTGCGTCTTCGACCTTAACAATCTGCATACGGTCAATAACAGCTTCGGCCACGAGAAGGGCGACGAATACATCCGTTCTTTTGCCCGGCAACTGGGAAGTGTGGCGTCCGAGACGTGCTTTGTGGGCCGCGACGGCGGCGATGAGTTTATCGCGGTGCTGTGGGATGCCGATCGGGCTGCCGTGGAGTCCTGTCTCGCTCGGGTTCGTGCGAACGTGAACGAGTATTCCGAGGCTCACCCCGACATGCCTATCAGCTATGCGGTGGGCTATGCGCTTTCCAGTGATTTTGATGAACCGCCTACGATGCGCGAGCTCTTTTCCCAGGCCGACAAGAACATGTACGTCGATAAGAACCGCGTAAAGACAGCCGAGGCAGCCGGGCCGCAACGCGAGGACCGCTAAACCCGTAGCAAATGAGCTAGTTGAGAAGTTGGGCCATGGCGTTGACGAATTTTTGTACTTGGAGGGTTGGCTCGAGCGGGTAGTGCAGAAAGACCGGCACCTCTCGCCCGCAGAGGAACGGCACGCCCACAAAGACCGGGTGCACGCCCGACCATGCGCCGCAGGTGAGCACCGCGTCGCCCTTTTCCTCTGCCTCGTTAAAGAGCGCAAAGTCAAAGTTATCCACATCGATCACGTCCACGCCGCCGTCGGCCAAAAGGTCGATACGCAGGCTGTCCATGGCGTCGTTGCCGTGGCGGAGCACGCGCAGGCGCATGCCCTCCAGGTCGGCAACCGTGATGCGCGTCTTACGCGCCAGCGGGCTCGTGCGCGGCAGGTCGATATAAAACGGCACGTTAACGATGCGAAGCTTTTGGCAGGCGTCGCCCCAGCGTGGAGTAGAAAAACTCGACTGCACTACATCCACCTCGCGGCCCAAGCTGCGCATGACGGATTCGCGCTCGTCATAGAGGTCGCTTACCGGCACGATCTCAAATCGCAGCGATGGTTCCAGATCGTGGATGTCCGACCACATCGACAGCGTTTGGCGCCCCGGGCACATCATCGACACGCCCAGGCGCACGGCCCCGCCATCGCCTGCCGCGCGTCGGGCACGGCGCAGCGCGTCCTCGGACTGCCGCATGATCGAACGTGCATCGTCCACCAGCAGAGCACCTGCCGGCGTCACCTTAACACCAGAATGCGAGCGCTCGAACAACGTGATGCCGAACTCGGCCTCGAATCCCGACACCTGTTTGACGAGCGCCGGGGTCGACACGCGCAATTTTGCCGCCGCACGCGAGAAGCTTCCCAGCTCCGCGGCGGCCGATATGGCCTCGAGTCGTCGATCGTACACGTCAATCTCCCGTTTCCAGACGCATGGCAATGAACTGCCGAAGGGGGTCGTTTTGGCAGGTCACGCGCTCAATTGAGAAAAAACTGCATCGCACAGTATAAACCTACGGTTAACGCCATTCTAACAAATATGCAATTCACCTGCGCAAATGCAAAGCATACGATAACCAGCGAAAACCACGTGGGTCGGTTAATGGGAGCGACCCACCGGGAGGCACAAGAAGGGAAGTTCCTATGAGCAATTGGCTTAAGCTCGAGGGCGATGTCTGCGCCGTGACTGGCGCGCTCGGCGGTATGGGCGTCGAGATTTGCCGCGAGTTCGCCCGCAACGGCGCCAACGTCGTCCTGCTCGACCTGGACGAGGAGAAGGTCAAGGCTGCTGCCGCCGACCTCGCTGCCGAGTTTGGCATCCACGCCGAGGGTTACAAGATGAACGCCACCGACGAGGCCGAGGTTCAGGCCGCCGTCGACGCCACCATCGCCGACTTCGGTCGCGTCGACGTCCTCGTCAACACCGCCGGTATCCTGCGCTTCGCCGCCATGGAGGACCTGCCGCTCTCCGACTGGAATGAGGTCATCAACGTCAACCTCACCGGCTACTTCATCACCTCGCAGCGCTTTGGTCGCGAGATGATCAAGGCCGGCCAGGGCCGCCTGGTGCACATCTCGACCGTCGCCAGCCACTCCCCCGAGACGTTCTCGGGCGTGTACAGCTCCACCAAGGCGGGCGTCAACATGATGTCCAAGATGCTGGCTGCCGAGTGGGGCCCCTACGGCGTGCGCTCCAACTGCGTCGAGCCTTGCTTCGTTAAGACCCCGATGTCAGCCAACTTCTACGCCGATCCCGAGGTCGAAAAGAGCCGCAGCCGTCTGATCGCCACGCGTCGCATCGGCGAGGTCAGCGATATCGCCAACGCCGTCATGTTCCTGGCGTCCAAGCGCTCGGACTTTACCACCGGCGACGCCATCAAGGTCGATGGCGGCTTCTCCAATATGATGGGCGACCTCACCGCCAAGCCCGGCGGCCGTCGCGCCTATGCCGACAACTACCTTAAGAACAAGGGTGTCGAGCTCTGGTCCGATGAGTCCGGCGTCGCCAAGCCGACTGACCAGTAAACCAACCTGACAGGGAGGCCCCGCGGACACGCCCGCTCCTCCCCCGTATCGATCAGAAAGAGTCCAATGGCTTCCACCAACTCCAACAAGGGTCGCGCCGTCGTGCTTTCCGCCGCGTGCGTCACCATGTTCTTCATCAGCTCCATCGCGCTGTATTCCGTCGTGAGCAAGAACCTGCTCGCCGTCTACCCCGAGTGGTCGAGCGCCCTTACCTGGGCTTTCCCCGTCTTCCAGACCATCATGGCCGTGACGGGCATCTTCGCCGGCCGCATCTCCGATAAGATCGGCCCGCGCAACGTCGTGATCGCTGCCGCCGTGTGCTACGGCCTGGGCTGGTTCATGTCCGGCACCGTCACCGAGCCGTGGCAGTTCTACCTGTGGTTCTCGCTCGTCGCCGCTGTCGGCAACGGCCTGGGCTACAACCCGGCGCTCACCACCGGCCAAAAGTGGTTCATCGACAAGAAAGGTCTCGCCTCCGGCATCACCCTGGCCGCTTCGACCGCCGGTCCCGCCGTGCTGTCCCCGGTACTCGCCTCGCTGCTCATCCCGAGCCTGGGCATCTTTGGCGCCCTCAAGGCACTCGGCGTCATCTTCTTTGTGACGATCGCCGCCTCCGCCCTGTTCCTGAAGGCCCCCGAGGCCGGCTGGTTGCCCGAGGGCTTCGAGGCCCCCAAGGGTGGCGCGCATGCCGGCACCTTCGGTGACCTCACTCCGGGCGAGATGGTCAAGACCCCGCGCTTCTGGGTTCTCATCGTCACCTTCGCCTTTGCCGCCACCGCGGGCACCCTGCTCGTCGGCAAGGTTGCCTCCATCGCCGCCGTCCAGCTCTTCGCCGACCCCACGAGCGCCGCGGCCGTCGCCCTCGGCGGTGTGGTCGTCTCCGTCAACACCTGCGCCAACCTGGTCGGTCGTCTGTCCTTTGGCCAGATCATCGACAAGCTCGGCGCCTATAAGTCGCTGCTCATCAGCCTTGTCGTCACCATCGTCGCGCTCGTCATCATGTCGATGAGCTTCACGCAGAGCATGTTCTTTGTGGCACTCGCCCTGCTCGGCTTTAGCTTTGGCGCCCTGCTCGTCATCTACCCGCCGCTCACCGGTGGCGCCTTTGGCACCAGCAACATCGGCGTCAACTACGGCATCATGTTTTTGGGTTACGCCGCTTCCACCTGGATCAGCCAGCCCATCACCGCCGTGCTGTATCACGCCGAGGCCGGCAGCGCCGCCTACCAGCAGTCCTTCTACGGTGCCATCGTAATCGCCGCAATCGCCGTCGTGCTCACCGTCTACATGATGGTCTCCGACAGCAAGAAGAAGTCCGCCTAGTTTTGCTTGATGCGGCAAGGACCGCCCCCTTGCCGCATTCCACCGCCACCAGTATTAAGGAGTCGAAATGTCTGAGCTCAACCCCGTCCGCATTGCCGTTATCGGCGCCGGCGCCATGGGCCGCAACCACATCCGCTTTGTCACCGAGGAGCCCGAGGCCGAGCTCGTCGCCATCGCCGACGCCTTTGAGGGCGCCCGCGCCACGGCCGAGGCCGCCGGCGTGCCGTTTTATACCGATCCCGCCCAGATGATGGACGAGGTCAAGCCCGAGGCCGTCATCATCGCCACGCCCAACGACCTACACCTGGGCGTTGCCCGCGAGGCTGTGAAGCGCAACATCGTGCCGTTGGTCGAAAAGCCGATCTCCAACGACCTGGAGGATGCCCAGGCCTTCGCCGCCGAGGCCGAGACCGCTGGCGTGCCCGTGCTCGTGGGTCAGCACCGTCGCCACAATCCCTTCGTCAACAAGGCCAAGGAGATCATCGAGGCCGGCGAGCTGGGCAAGCTCACCGTGTCGAGCTTCCACTACATGATCTATAAGAATGACGAGTACTTCGATGTCGAGTGGCGCCGCAAGAAGGGTGCCGGCCCGATCCTGGTCAACCTGGTGCACGACGTCGATCTGCTCCGCTACCTGCTGGGCGAGCCCGTTGCCGTCCAGGGCATGCAGTCCAGCGCCGCCCGCGGTTTTGAGACCGAGGACTCCGCCGTGGTCAACGTCCGTTTTGCCGATGGCGCGCTTGCGAGCATGACCATCTCCGACGCCACCGCCAGCCCCTGGAACTGGGAGGCCACCGCTCGCGAGGATCCGCAGTACCGCCCCTTCGACGCCGACGCCTACTTTATTGGCGGAACCTTGGGTGCCCTTTCGCTGCCCCGCCTGCACCAGTTCTCCTACGACGGAGCCTCCAACTGGCACAAGCCGCTGCAGATGGAGATTCCGGCCGTCGACCCGGCGCTGCCGCACAAGATGCAGCTCAAGCACTTTGTGAAGGTCGTTCGCCGCGAGGTCGAGCCCGTCGTGACCCCCGCCGACAACGTTAAGACGCTCACGCTGCTTAACGCCATCAAGGAGGCCGCCGAGACCGGCCAGCTTGTCGAGCTGTAATGCCTTAAGAGCGGCCGCGGCAGAAACCCCATGCCGAACCCCTCGGTCCGCCACAAATATGCCCCTCTTCTTTGCCCCGCGAGCAGCCTCCTGCCCGCGGGGCTTTTTGCTACCTTAACGACGATTTTTCTGGGGCGGGGGCTATTTTGCACCTCGGCTTGATTCGTTCGCCACCAAATGGGCCTATCTACTACGTTTAACCGATTACCCTCAACCATGCCGAATTTCGCGAAATTAAAACCGCAGGTAGACGGCTTGCCGATTTTCGGAAAACCGGGGGATGGTCGACCCATACGGTTCAAACGTAGTAGATAGGCCCCTTTCGTGACGCAACCCCAAAACAGTCTTTTGGGACGGGTGGTATCCTTGGTAGCCCTGTGCTGCAAACGCACCTTAAACGCAAGGAGTCCCATGGATCTTATCGCCCAGCTCGCCCGCGAGCTCAACCTTAAGGCCGCCAACGTCGAGGCAGCCGTCAAGCTCATCGATGAGGGCAACACCATCCCCTTTATCTCGCGCTACCGCAAGGAAGCAACGGGCGGCATGGACGACGTCGCCCTGCGCGCGCTCGACGAGCGCCTGTCCTACCTGCGCAATCTTGAGCAGCGCAAAGAGGACGTCATTCTGCTCATCGACGCCCAGGGCAAGCTCACGCCCGAACTCGAACAGCAGATTCGCGAGGCCACGCAGCTCCAGCGTGTCGAGGACCTCTACAAGCCCTACCGCAAAAAGCGCATGACCCGCGCGCAAAAGGCCCGCGAGGCCGGCCTGGAGCCGCTCGCCAACATGATCATCATGCAGGCCTCGGCCAAGGGCAGCGCACTCGACGCCGCCGCGGCATACGTCAACGAGGAGGCCGGCTTCGACACGCCCGAGAAGGCGCTCGCCGGCGCCGCCGACATCGTGGCCGAGACGGTAGCCGAAGATCCCGAGAACGTCGCCGACCTGCGCTCCTTTACGCAAAACACTGCCGATATCGTCGTCGAGGCCACCGACCCCGCCGAGAAGACCCCCTACGAGCCGTACTACAGCTATGACGAACCGCTGCGCCGTATACCCAACCACCGCGTGCTGGCTATCGACCGCGGTGAGCGCGAGGGCAAACTCCGCGTGCACGTGAACGTCGACGGTGCTGTCGCGACGGCGCGCCTCGGCAGCCGTTGGCCCCGCCGCCAAGGCGTGTTCGCGCCCGTCTTTGACGCCGCCATCGCCGACGGTTACAAGCGCCTCATGGCCCCTTCGCTGGAGCGCGAGGCCCGCGCCAAGCTCACCGTTCGTGCCCAGACCGAAGCCATCAACGTCTTTGCCAAGAATCTCGAAGGCTTGCTCTCGGCACGCCCCGTGCGCGGCGCCCGCGTGCTCGCGCTCGACCCGGGCTACCGCACGGGCTGCAAGGTCGCCGTCATGGACGAAACCGGCAAGCTGCTCGACCACGGCGTGGTCTACCCCACCAAGCCGCGCCACGACGTCGCCGGCACCAAGCGCGAGCTCGCCCGCCTCGTCAAGAAGGACAGCGTCAACACCATCGTCATCGGCAACGGCACCGCCAGCCGCGAGACCGAAGAAGTCGTCTCGGAGTTCATTGCCGAGCAGGCACCCGGACTGCGATACACCATCGTCAACGAGGCCGGCGCGTCGGTGTACTCCGCCTCCGAGCTCGCCAGCCTGGAGTATCCCGACCTGGACGTCACCGTGCGCGGCGCCATGAGCCTGGGCCGCCGCCTGCAGGACCCGCTGGCAGAGCTCGTCAAGATTCCGCCCCAGTCCATCGGCGTGGGCCAGTACCAGCACGACCTTGACCAGGCCGAGCTCTCGCGCACCCTGGGCCACGTGGTGGAAGACGTCGTCAACCGCGTAGGCGTCGACGTGAACACCGCAAGCGCGAGCCTGCTGGGATACGTGTCGGGCATCACGCCGAGCGTGGCCAAGAATATCGTGGCCTACCGCGAGGAAAACGGCGCCTTTACCGATCGCCGTCAGCTTAAGAAGGTCCCCAAGCTGGGGCCCAAGGCATATCTCAACGCCGCGGGCTTCCTGCGCATCAGCGGCGGCAAGAACCCGCTCGACGCGACGAGCGTCCACCCCGAGAGCTACGAGGTGGCCACGTCCGTCCTGGAACGCGCCGGCGTTAAAGCCAGCGAGCTCAGCCGCGGCGGCGTGCCCGACATCGAGCGCCGTCTGGGCAGCATCTCGGCACTGGCAAGCGACCTGGACTGCGGCACCCTCACGCTCATCGACATCATCAATGAGCTCAAGAAGCCCGGGCGCGACCCGCGCGACGACGCGCCCGAGGTGGTCTTTAGCCGCTCGGCGCTTTCCATCGACGACCTGGAACCCGGCATGGAGCTCAAGGGCACGGTGCGCAACGTCGTCGACTTTGGCGCGTTCGTCGACGTCGGCGTGCACCAGGACGGCCTCGTACACATCTCCAAGCTGGCCAACCGCTTTGTCAAGCACCCGAGCGACGTGGTACGCGTCGGCGACACGGTAAAGGTGTGGGTAGAGAAGGTCGACCGCGACCGCAAAAAGATCTCCCTGACCATGGTGCAGGGGAAGTAAACCGCCAAAGCAAGGGTCCCCCCGGTAGCGACGTGCAAAATCGCGAGTATTCTGCAAATTCCGCCGTTCCGGATGCCCCTCAGAGGCGAAAAAGCAAAAACAGCCCCCGTTTTAGCGTCGTCAGAGCCAAAACGGGGGCTGTTCCGTGCTTTATCTAGCTGGTAAAAGCCTTTACCTTGCTGAATACTCTCAATTTTGCACGGCGCAGGCGGGGGTACCTTTGCCCACGGCAGGATATGGAAACCAATCACCAACCTACTGGCAAGTTCGTGTCGGCAGCCCCGGCCTTTCCTTTGCCTGGCGCGACCCTCGCGAAGCGAGTGAGCGATAGAGGAAAGGAAAGGCCGGGGCGAACAACCCTCGGAGCAGCCAGTGCTCACGTTACGGCAGGATATGGAAACCGAGTGCCGCGATATCTTTGGCAAAGCCGCGGACGGTGTCGAGCGAGACCTCGTACGGGTCGCGACCGATGTTCTTGCGCTTGGCCAGGATGCTGTTGGGCACCGTGATGATCTGGCAACCGCAGGCCTCGGCCTGGTAAATGTTGATAAGCTCACGCGTGGACGCCCACAGGACCTCGCAGTTGGGCTTAGCGGCGGCCTTCTTGACCGACTCCGTCACAAACGGAATGGGGTCGACGCCGGTGTCGGCGATACGGCCGGCAAAGAGCGAGATGATGGACGGCGTCTCGGCGTCAACGGCCTCGACCATCTCATCGACCTGTGTAGGCGTAAAGATGGTGGTGACGTTGACCTTGATGCCGTCGGCCGAAAGCTTGCGGACCAGCTCAGCGGTGGACTCGCCCTTGGTGGTCACGCACGGAATTTTGACGTAGACGTTCTCGGCCCAGGTAGCGATCTCGCGAGCCTCGACCTCCATGGTCTCGACGTCGTCGGCAAAGACCTCAAACGAGACGGACACATCGGTGATGTGGGACAGGACTTCCTTGGCAAACGCGCGGTAATCCGTCACGCCGCCCTTCTTCATAAGGGACGGGTTGGTCGTGAAACCCTGAACGTTGCCGTTCTCGTACATGTCGAGCATGCCCTCGAGGTTTGCACCGTCAGCGAACACCTTAATTGCCATCTGCCTGATTCCTTTCGTCTGCATACGGCCGGTAAGCTGCTAAACACTTTACCTATGTTTATCAAGGCGTGAGCTGCGGGTTTTTATCTTCTCGGCGAACGGTATAAACACCTCAGTGTTTGGATTGATAAATCGATTGAGCATGCAAAGGCAAAGAGTCACAGTTTGAGCAAACGTCAGAACGCGGGATTCATTAGATGAGGCCGAAATGCTGCATCGCCGTGACGGTGCCGTCGTGTTCGACATCGTCGGTCACGTAGTCGGCGACCGCCTTGACCTCGGGCATGGCGTTGCCCATGGCGACAGCCGTCTCGACCGCAGCGAGCATGCCCAGGTCGTTGCCCGAATCGCCAAAGCCAAAAGTGCGCGCATTTCCCTCGCGGCCCAGATACGCCAGCGCTCGCGCCACGCCCACGCCCTTGTCAATACCCTTGGGACTCAGCTCGCGGTTCTGACCACCGGTGTTGCACAGCTCAAAGTTGCGATTGATAAAGCCGTCATCGTTGGCTACACGAGCCAAACTGGGCACACTGAGGCATACCTTGCCCACACGCAGACTGCCGTCGACGCGCATCTCCTCGGCGCTGTGCACCACAGAAGTGCCGATCAGAGACGACTGCTCAACGCCCACAGGCTCCAGCGCAAAGGTCGCAGCATTGGACTCGAAAAAAACCTCGATGCCGGCATCCACAACGCGACGCGCGAGCTCCGCGATAACGTCCTCGCCAAAGCAGTCCTCATGCACCACGCGGCCCTCGACCTCGAGCGTGGCGCCCGCCATGGCAACGACACCCGCGGGGTCGAGCGCACGCAAGCTGTCCGCGATGAGCCACAGGGGGCGACCCGTGCAGATAAACGCCTTGTGCCCCGCGTCGCGCAGACGATGAAACGCCTCGACGACCATCTGCGAGGGGCGAACCGCCGAAAAGTCCTTATCGGTCATATCGTCGGGATCGAACGACGTCAGCGTGCCGTCCACGTCAAAAAAGAGCACGGCGGAATCGGGGCACGCATCAATCATATGGGTTCCTTTCGAGGATAAGGGCAAACGAAGCATCCATCATATAATGAAGCGACGCAACCAGAGAGGTCACCCATGGAATTTTACGCAAGCTGCCCCGAGGGCTTTGAGTCCGCACTCGCCGATGAGCTTAAACGCCTCGGGCTTTCGCATGTTCGCCGGCTGAAGGGCCGCGCTACATTTGAGGGCGAGCTCGAGCAAGGCTACCGAGCATGCCTGTGGTCGCGCCTGGCGAGCCGCGTGTTCGTGGTGCTCGGGCGCTTTGAGGCGCAGAATGCCGATGAACTGTACGATAGCGTTTACGACATCGCCTGGGAGAGCATCGTCCGCCCCGGCGCCACCATCGCCATCACAGCCCGCGGCGTGACCGAGCAGCTGCGCAACACGCGCTTCTCGGCCCTGCGCGCCAAAGACGCGCTGTGCGACCGTCTGGCCGAGACCACGGGCCGTCGCGCCGACGTCGATGCTGCCGACCCCGACGTTCACCTGCTGCTTTCGCTGCGCCAGCGCCGCGCGAGCATCAGCCTGGACCTTTCAGGCGACCCGCTGTTCAAACGCCTGCCGCCCGCAGCGACCCGCGCCGGCGAGGGCGCGCACGTGCTGCGCCCCGACTACGCCGCCCTGGTGCTGGCGCAGGTCGGCTGGACCGCACTGTGCGAGCGCGAGCTGACGGCCGATGATTACGAAAACGAAGCGCTGCCTACGCTGATCGACGCCTCGTGCGCCGGCGGCGGTCTGCTGCTGGAGGCCGTGAACATTCTGACCGACCGCGCCCCGGGCGCCGCACGCGAGCGCTGGGGCTTTGAGGGCTGGCAGCTGCACGACGCCGCCCTGTGGGAGCAGCTGCTTGCCGAGGCGCGCGAGCGCGAGACCGCGGCGCGTGAGCGCCAGGCGCGCATCGTCGCCGTGGACATTGACCCCGCCGCCCGCAAGACTGCCGAGCGCATGGTCAAGTGCGCCGGCTACAAGCGTTTTGTCGACTTTTGCGCTGCCAAGCCAGCCACCGTGCTGGACCACACGGGCGCCGTCGCCGGTGCCGCCGTGGTCGCGGACACCACC
>UQIY01000012.1 GCA_900541195.1 uncultured Collinsella sp.
GAGATGTGTATAAGAGACAGCTGCTGCTGCGGGGCAGCAAACTGCTGCTGGCCGGCGCGCGGGGCGCTGGCGGCACGGCTTGCCGCGGAGTTGTTCTGGCCCAGGCCGTTTTGATAGGCGCGCTCTTCTTCGTACAGGCGGCCGAGCGTGGGGGCATCGACGTTCTCGGCAAAGACCGAGAACTTGCCGGCGCGCAGCTGCGGATCGATCATAAAGCGCACGAGGGGCTCGCCGACAAAGACATAGCGGCGCTTTTCGGCCTGCGCCTTCACAAACTCGCGGACCTCGCGCGAAAGCTCGGGGTAGAACGGGGCGAGCATGGGATCGTCGTCGGCGGCGATAAGGATGGTATAGAGTGCCGGCGCCGTGTTGACGCCGTTAATCACCAGAGTCTGATCCTCCATGTCGCGAGCGGCCTGCTTGGCAAGCTTCTTAAAGGAGAACGGGGCACGGGTGGCACCGAAGATGCCGGCCACGTGGTCCTCGAAGATGTTCAGGAAGTTCACGAAAGATCACTCTCCGTATAGGTTCTTTGGTATCCGAGCAAATATAGGCATATCCCAACGATTATAGAGGATAGGGTTCCCGCAACCGCCGCCTTGGCGACGACCGCGGCTGCAAGGCTGGCAATTTCCATATGGTGTGCAAGACAGGACGCCGCTGCGCAGCCGATGCCGGTGACAGCGATTGCGGCGATTGCGGCAAGGTTTGAGCCCTGATTGGCACGCTTGGCATGGGCATTGAGCAGCGCAGATGACGCCGCGGCAGTTGCCGCGACCAGCACAAAGGCAGCCCAAAGGAGCGGGTCTCCCAGCGCTGCGGCAACGTTACCGAGCCCCAGTACGCCTCCGGCTGAAAGCGCGACCGTGGCCAGACGGGCAAAAAGCGCGCCCATGCCCGTTGCCGCGGCGGCGCTTGCCGGGCCGAGCCAAAATGACGCGACGCCGGCGGCGACCCCAGCTGCCAGGAAGGTATTGCCGGTCAGACAG
Source organism: uncultured Collinsella sp. (assembly GCA_900541195.1). Taxonomy (GTDB): domain Bacteria; phylum Actinomycetota; class Coriobacteriia; order Coriobacteriales; family Coriobacteriaceae; genus Collinsella. The sequence continues at coordinate 990 of UQIY01000012.1, forward strand.
CCAAGCGCGAGTGCACAGGTGAGCGTGGCGCTCGCGGCAGTCTCGGTGCGACCCCAGGCGATCCACCAACCGGACATGGCGGCGGCAAAGATCACCGCGACGGGCAGCATCGACAGGATGCCCTGTGCCTGCATGGTGGCGTTGGCCATGAGCACCAAAAAGCCCACAGCCGAGATGGCCGAGCCAATCTGGGGGGCCAGGCCAGCCGCCGCTCCGATTGCGATAGCCGCAATGACCAGGCCGGGAAGCGCCGCGACCCCGGCCGTTTGCATCAGCAAAAAGCTAAAGGTGCCGCACGTTAGCGCCGAGATAGTGCGCATGGTGTAGTCGCGCGCATGGCTCCAGCGCGTGCCTGCCCAGCCGAGTGCGGGGTCGACCTCGATGGCGTCGTCCTCGTAGTGCGACGGCTCGATATCGTCGAGCTCCTGCTCGTCATCCGAAAGTTCGCCAACCATTTGCTCCAGGCTGCGACGGCCTTCGCGCACGCTGCCCAGACCGGCAAGGAGCTGGTCGCAAAATGTCTCGACGCTGCTGGGGCGGTCCTGCGGCATGGGGGAGAGCGCGCTCATGAGCGCGGCCTCGGCTCCCGGGGGAAAGTGTGGTATCAGCTCGCTGGGATAGGTGGCGCCGCCGATGATGCGGTCGAGCGAGTCGGCGGGCGTGGCCGCCATAAAGGGAGCGCTGCCGCACAGGCCCTCATAGATTACACAGGCGAGGGCAAAGACATCGGCGCGCTCATCGACCGTGCCGGTCTCGATATCGAGCTGCTCGGGCGGCATGTAGCCGATGGTGCCGCCGCGCGAGCCGCCAAAGCCACCGGCGGACGACAGTCGCGCCATGCCAAAGTCGGTGAGCTTTACATTGCCCGAGTGGTCGATGAGCACGTTGGCGGGCTTAATGTCCAGGTGGAGTACGCCATTACTATGGGCGAAGGTGAGCGCCTGGCCTAGGGCATCGGCAATGGCCGCGGCCTCGTCAAAGGTAAGTGAGTGACCGTCCACGCGGTGCAAAAACTCGGCCAGCGACATGCCATCGACATATTCCATAACTAGGTAGGCATAGGCTGTGTCGTGCGTAAAGTCGATGACCTGCACGATGTTGGGATGTTGAAGCATGGCGGCAGTGTGCGCCTCGCGCAGGACATCCATGATGTCGCTGGCGGGCATGCCGACACCGTTAATAAGGGGGATGCGCTTAATGGCGACGCGGCGGCGCAGGTGCGTGTCGCGGCAGATCTCGATGGAGCCAAAACCGCCGGTCGCAAGTGTCTCGAGCGGCTGGTACCGCTTGAGCAGCTCGCGAGAGCTGGTGCCCTCCAAAGGAACGTCCGGCGAGAACCGGGCGGTATGTTGCGAGAAAAGCGGCATGGCCAACCCTCGTGCGTTTAAAGTTCGTTTGCGAGCGGCGGGCGCGGGGCCGAGCCGTTCGCGGTGGCATAGATGCTGCTAGTGTAGCACGCTCGGGTGCATGGGGAGGATAGCGGGATGCGAGGCTGCCCGTCTGGCTTGGCCTTAGCGCTTCTTCTTGTTCTTCTTCTGCTTGCGCTGCTTGCCCTTGGTCTCCTGGGGCTTGTCGCCCTGCTTGGCCTCGGCGGCGGCCTTCTCGGCCTTCATTTTCTTCTTCTTGGTCTCGATACGGAGTTTTTTGTTGATGCGGGCCTTGAGGAAGGGACCGAACTGCTCGGCATCGCCGCGGACGAAGGTGTCCTTGGGGATCGTCACGCCCTGGTCGGCGAACATGGCCACAAAGATGCGCTCGCCGTCGAGTACGTGGTCGAGCTTTTCAAACGGGAAGAACTGCGACTTGCCGCTCTTGCCCCAAACCATCAGGCCATCCTCGTTGGCGGCGACGCGGCGATAGCGGCCACCCATGGACTCGTCTGCCTCGACGGCGTCGATAAAGTCGCGGGCGAGGGTGTGGTGCAGGTTTTTGCTCCACCAGGCCAAAAAGGCGCCGAATACGATCAGGACGACGCCAAACTTGATCCAGTTGCCGCCGGCCACCAGCATGCCGATACCGATGAGCGCGGCAATCGCGGCGGCGACGTACAGGGAGCCGCGACGCCTGGGCGAGGCGACCAGGCGGGCGAAGTCGGTGACCAGGTCGTTTTCGTACTGGTACTCGTTGAGATACAGGATGCCGTCGTCGGCTGCGGCCTGCTCCTCGAGCGCGACCTCGACCTGGTCGGCTGCTTCGGAGGGGACGAGGTTGCTCTCTGCGTCTGCCATACTCTTTGGACTCCTATCGCGGCGGGCTCGCCGTACGGGTTATTATGAATGCAGTATGCCGTGCGACCGCATGGCCGTCGCGGCAACAAGACTCAGTATACCCGGGGGAGCACCCATGGAATCGTTGTACCGAAAGTATCGCCCGCTCACCTTCGACTCCGTGGTGGGCCAGCAGCATATCGTCTCGACGCTCGAGCACGCCATCACCGAGGGGCGTCTGTCCCACGCCTACCTGTTCTGCGGACCGCGCGGCACGGGCAAGACTACCATGGCGCGCATTCTGGCCAAGGCGCTGCTGTGCCGCAATGCCGAGGCGGCGCGCGCCGAGGGTGCAAGCGGCTGCATGCCCGACGGTACTTGCGAGGAGTGCGAGCTCATCGCCGAGGGCAACCACCCGGATGTCTACGAGCTCGATGCCGCAAGCCGTACCGGCGTGGACAACGTGCGCGAGGAGATCATCAACTCCGTCAACTTTGCCCCGGTGCGCGGCAAGTACAAGATCTATATCATCGACGAGGTCCACATGCTCACAACGGCGGCGTTTAACGCGCTGCTCAAGACGCTCGAGGAGCCGCCGGCACACGTGATCTTTGTGTTGTGCACCACCGACCCGCAAAAGATTCTGGAGACCATTCTCTCGCGCTGCCAGCGCTTCGATTTCCACCGCATCGGCAACGAGGATATCGAGCATCGCCTGTCTTACGTGTGCGAGCAGGAGGGCTTCGATTACGACGACGAGGCGCTGGCCATCGTGGCGCGCCATGCCAAGGGCGGCATGCGCGACGCGCTCTCCACGCTGGAGCAGCTGAGCGTTTTTGGCAACGGCGCCGTGCATGCGGACGATGCCCGCTCGCTTTTGGGCGAGGTTTCGGACCAGATCCTGGGCGAGTTTGCCCGCGCCATTGCCGATCGCGATGTTGCCGAGCTCTATGGACTGATTCGTGCGCAGGTCGAGGAGGGCAATGACCTGCTTGAGCTGACGCGCGACCTGGTGGCGCATGTGCGTGACGTGTATGTTGCCTGCGTTGCCGGTGCCCGTGCCGAGCTGTTTGAGGGCGGCTCGGAGCAGGCCGAGGCGCTTGCTGCCGAGGCTGCTGCCTTTGGCGAGCATCCTGCCGACCGCCTGGCCCGCGTGCTGACGGTGCTCGACGATGCCGCGTTGGAGATGAGGGGCGCTAGCGACGTGCGCCTGGTGCTCGAGATCGCCTGCACGCGCCTGGCACGTCCCGAGGCCGATCTGACCATTGAGGCCCTGGCCGAGCGCGTGGCACGCCTGGAGGCCATGGTTGCCAACGGCGCCGTGCCGGCGAGCGTGGCTGCTGCTCAGGCCGCCGCGCCTGCCGCATCCGTATCCGCTGCTGTCCAGCAGCCGACGCTGATCTCGGGTGCCCGAGCCGCTACTCCTGCGGCATCCGCTGCCCCTGCTGCTACGTCCGCGCATCAGGGTGGCATGCCTTGGGACCGCGGCGCTGCTGTTCCGGCTGCCCAGCCTGCTCCCCGTTCTGCGTCCGTGTCAGCCTCCAAGCCTGCAGCGCCTGCGCCTCAGCCCGTTGCGGCCCCCGCGCCTGTCACCGCTCCGGCACCTAAGCCCCAGTCCAACAATGCCGCCCAGGTTGCCGCCGCCGGTGCTGCCGAGACGCCCGCGGTCGAGGATGCCGGAGAGCTGCAGCGCAAATGGACCGAGGTTGTCGAGCGTGTCAAGGCACGTCAGGCCTCCTATGCAGGGCTTTTGCTCAACGCCCGCGCCACGGCCGACGACGGCTCCAAGCTCACGGTCTCGTTCCCCGCGGGTTCGACTTTTGCCATTAAGATGCTCGGTCGCGCCGATACGCAGTCGGTGGTCCTGCCGACAGTCTGCGCGGTCTTCGGTCGTCGTACCGTCGACTATGTCCTGGATGGGGGTGGCACGCCGGCTCCTCAACATGAGGAGCATTCTCCATCTGCACGGGCTGCGGCATCTGCGGACCCGCAACCCGTGTCCTCGGCGGCCCCTGCATCCTCGGGCGCCAGCGCGACGCAGCAGCAAGCGGCGCCGGTAGCGGCATCGACCCCGTCGGCGCCTGAGTCCGCGGCGCCCAAACCGGCTGCTCCGACACCTGCGCCCAAGCCCATCTCGCCCGCGCCCAAGTCGTCTGACCTGGGCAAAGCCCCCTGGCTACGCTCCGACAACCCCGCCGGTACTCCTGCCACGGGTAAGCTTCCGACCGAGCCCGCACCCCGTGCGCCCGAGCGCGCGTCCGCTCCCAAGACTCAGCCGTCTGCGCAGGCTGCGCCGTGGGAATCCGAGCAGGTTCCCTACGACGATGCCATGGTCGGCGGTTTTGCTGCCGATGCTGGTGGGGACGATCTGCCTCCGTTCGACGTGCCGGGTGCGGCGTCCGCGCCCAAGTCCGCTGCAACTGCCCCCAAAGAGGAGGACGCTCCTGCAGCCCCCTGGGAGTCCAACCCCGGTGCGGGCAGCCCCTTCGGCCATCAGGGCGCAGCCCCGAGCATCCCGCAGACCGAGGACGAGGCCAAAGCCCTCATCCGCAGCGTCTTCGGTCAGTCCACCATCTTCAAGCCGGTGGAGTAACCGTGCGGGCGGGTACGCTGCTCAAGAATAGATCTCTTTGCCCGGGCGCATCTGTATTTCGGACATGTGCAACGTGGTACCGCGTATATCGCATTCGAGCAGACAAGTGCGTGACGGTCGGCCTAGGATGCTGATGTCGATACGATACGTCGCATGGCTGTCCGTGTATTCGACTTGCTCGGCGTTGACGGTTGCTCCAATTGTCAATAAAGAGCCCGGTTCGGCATCGACAATCTTGAAGTCCTTTATCTTGACCTTGAACTCTTGATAGAGGGACGGGCTGTTGTAGTAAATGGTTCGAGTTCCGTCGGTGCACTCATCGGTCGCTTCCCATTTGACGACGGGCTGGTCCGAGCTGGCTATCAGTAGTTCTGCTCCAAAGGCTATAGCATGGGTGATGATAACCAGCAATGCCCAGCCGACAAAGAGATAGAGAACCACATATGCAACGGGGTGTTTTGAGCGGATGTTTTGGAGCACGTCGGGGGCATTCATGGGGCACCTCCAAATTGCTATCTATGGCAATCAAATTATACCCTGCCGCCATGTGCGCCGCCTCGAGTAGTGGCTCGGCATTTAGCCATTTAGTGGGACGCATAAAATGTCGGATTCCGGCTCTACAAGATTTAGCTTTCAATATTATGCAGATGCGAATTATTCAACTTTGCATAATCTTTGGGTGCGGCTTGCACTCCAGGACATGTATATCGACTGAGGTAACACGTCCGCCCCGCTTGCTTGCCCCGCGCCGTGGTACGATTTTTGAGTTTGAAAGTCCCGCCGTGCTCCGGCTGCCCTTGCAGCTTGTCGCGCGGCCGCACGTAAAGGAGCCATTATGGCCGGTATGAACATGCAGCAGATGATGAAGCAGGCTCGCAAGATGCAGGAGCAGCTTGCCGCCGCGCAGGAGAACCTCAAGTCCCAGACCGTCGACGCCTCTGCCGGCGGCGGCATGGTCAAGGTGACCGTTAACGGCGAGATGGAGCTCGTCAACCTCACCATCGACCCCGATGCCCTCGATCCCGAGGACGTCGATATGCTGCAGGACATGATCATGGCTGCCGTCAACGAGGCCGTCCGCGGCGTCAACGAGCTCGCCAACAAGCAGATGGGCGCCATCACCGGCGGCCTCAACATCCCGGGCATGCCGTTCTAAGACACGCATATATATGAGTGCGAATCACAGTCTGCAAAAACTGCTCGATGAGCTGGGCCGTCTGCCGGGCATTGGTCCCAAGTCGGCCCAGCGCATCGCCTATTACCTGCTCGAGGCCGATGCCGAGGAGGCCCGCCGCCTGGCCGAGGCCATCCTGGAGGTCAAGCAGGAGGTCCACTTTTGCAGTCGTTGCTTTAACTACGCCACGGCCGATGAGTGCTCCATCTGCCAGGACCCGATGCGCGACACCACTCGCATTTGCGTTGTGGGCGAGCCGCGCGACGTCCAGGCGATCGAGCGCACGGGCAGCTACCACGGCCTCTACCACGTATTGGGCGGTGTGATCAGCCCCATGGACAAGATTGGTCCCGAGCAGTTGCACATCCGCGAGCTGCTGGCACGCTTGGGCCACGAGGACATCCACGAGGTCATCATCGCCACCAACCCCAATATTGAGGGCGAGACCACGGCGAGCTACCTGGCCCGCACTATCAAGCCGCTGGGCGTCGAGGTATCGCGTCTGGCAAGCGGCCTTCCCGTGGGCGGCGACCTGGAGTATGCCGACGAGCTTACGCTTGGGCGCGCCATCGAGGCCCGTCGCGCGATTTAGGTGGCGAGCCTGCTCCTGCCGTATGTTTTCCTCGCGACGCACGGGGTAGTCATAATTTCCCCGTGCGACTGTGAGTTTGTTGTGCAACAAAGATGCTTCGTATCCGCTTATCGCATGGATGCTTCCGCTCGCATCCTTAATTTGCCCATTCGTTGCGCAACCTTTTGGGTACGCTGATACACTCAAATATGGATTTGAATGAATGCGCCGCTTCTGAGCGGCGTGTTTTTCTTGGAGGAGAACGCATGCGGCCCGGTGGCACTCAGACAAAGCGCGGCGCCGCGGTGCGCATGCGACGCCGACTGGGCTTGGCGCCGCGGGCGTACGCACTGCTGTCCTGCTCGCTGGTGCTGGTCATAGCTGGCGTTTCTGCCTATGGCATGACCGTGCCGTCCATGATGCAGGCGCATACCGCACGCGAACCGCGCGTGGGGCATGAGGTCAAAAGTGATCTGGGTACCACGACTGGATATGCTTGGGCAAGTGTAGTCGCGCATATTGTGTTTGGCACCGACGATGCGGATGGCGCCGAGGCCCCGGACAACGAAGTTACGCTTGCCAATGGCAAAACCATCGTGCTCACCAACACCAAGATCATCGATCGGTTGTCCAACAATAGCGTGGCGGCAACGGTGAATAAGGTCGAGCAACAGAAGGAGCGGGATGCCCAGCAGTCCGGAAAGCCCGGTAGCTCGGATACTCCTGGCTCCGGCTCGGATTCGTCGAGTTCGGGCGGCGGCTCTGGGTCGGGTTCCTCTACCGGAGGGTCTGTAAACGGCGGCTCGACGAGCGGCAACACTGACAACGATGCAAACTCCGGTGGCCTTTCCGCTGCTGAGGAAGAGAGCATTCACAGTTGGCTTGTGACCAAGTACAACATGCTCGACGGCTATGTTTCTCGTGCCAATGACGTGGTTTCGACCTATAACTCTACGGGCGATCCCAGGCCGTGCGACAGCCTGGTCGGGGAGATGTTTGTCATTCGAGCCGAGTTCGGTCGTCAGACATTCTCGCCCCGGTCAAAGTGGTATCAGCAGTATGCCAATCTGTGGGGCTGTTACACCAACCTATGTCAATGGGTCGGCCATTACGGCGATGATGACGTCGCGCTCGGTAACTTCAACAATAACGTGGCGGCGCTTGCCCTATGATGACCGATCTTGCATCCACCACACCACGATCGCTCGGTCGCGATCCGATGGTCGGCCTGCGCCTGGCACGCGTCGACGGGTTTGAGCCGGCCGTCGCCCTGGGCACGGACGAGCTTCCCGCCTACCTGCGCCGTTTTACGATGCTGTTTGCCGACGATGCCACTATGCGCCGCGGCGGTATCGGCCGTGTGACGCGTGCCGTCAACGCGCAGGGCGAGGCCGTGGCGCTCAAGCAGCTCATCTTGCCAGCGCGCGACGAATTTGATGACGATGTCGCCCACGAAGCGCTGGTCACCAAGTTCAAGGCGGCGTTTCGCGAGGAATATGAATGTCATCGTGCCCTTTCGGGCCTTAAGGGCTTTCCCCGCTTATACGGGTGGGGCGAGGTTGACGGCGTGCCCGCGATTGTCATGGAGTGGGTCGAGGGCGAGACGCTCGCTCGCCTGCGCCCGCGCCTCGCCGTGGACGATGCCGGGCGTCTGTCGCCGCTCGTGGCGGCGCGCCTGGGTCGCGACCTGTTCGATCTGCTCTGCCGCATGAGCTTGGTAGGCGAGGGGTTCGTCCATCGCGATATCTCGCCCGCTAATATTATGGTGCGCACGGCGCGCCTGCCGCTCGACCGACAGCTTGCCGAAGGCACCTTCGACCTGTGCTTGATCGACTTTGGCTCGTCGCTGGCGCTCGAGCCCGCCTCTGCGGTGGCCGGCACCGGCGGCAAGGCGTCGTTTACCGAGCGCTATGCCACGTTGCGCCGTGCGACGGTGGCCTACGCCCCGCCCGAGATGCTCACCGACGATATTCCCGACCTGCGCGCTTTGCGTATGTCGCCGGCGATTGACGTCTATGCCGCGGCAAGCACGGTTTACGAGCTCATTGCCGGCGTCGCGCCATACGAAGCCGCGCCGAGCACTTCGGGCACCTCGGGTTCGCGCAAAAAGACGCGCGACATCGCGAGCCCCTACCGTCTCAAGATGGACACGCGGCCCGACTATCCCATTGGTGCCCATGCGCCCGGTTGTGATTTGACTCAGCTGCTTCGTCGTGAGCCCGATGTGGCGCTCGCCGCGGCCGAGCAGGCCCAGCAGCTAGGGCTTGAGCCGGATTCCGAAGAGCTACGCGATGCGCTGGCGTTTGTCGATGCCCAGCTGTTCGACGTGGTGATGGCCTGTCTGTCCAGCCATCAAAAAGATCGTCCCGAGCCGGCGGCGGTCGAGGCGGCGCTCTCGGCGTTTTGTGACCACTATGCGCAAAATGTCGGTCGTTCGCTCCGCGGCGAGCCGCTCACGCCGTGCCCCATGGATGCGTCCGGCCGCGCGGTTCGTCGCACGGCGATGATTGGTGCGGCGGTCGTTTGCAGCGTGGTTTGGGCTGTGGTCGTGGTTTCGGCCGCGCTGCTGGCGTCGGGCGCCCGCGTGACGGCGACTTTGGGATCGCTCGTGTGGTCTGGGTCGCTACCGGGTATTATTGCCGCACTGGCGTTGGCACTGCCAGGCATAGCCGGCGTTGTCACGGGGGCATTTGCGCGCAATCGGCGCTCGGGGTTCCTGCAGGGTGTGCTTGCGCTTTCTGCCTGCGAGGTTCCGGTGTTGGTTGTGGCTGCATGTAGCGTATTTTCCCAACGCGCCGTGATGGGCGGCCTTGTTGCCGCTCTGGTTGCAACCTATACGCTTACGTGGTTTTTGCTTGCGATGGGCTTTGCCTTTGAACTTCCCGTTTCGGCACCGCGACGCACAAAAGCCCAGATGGCGACTCCGCTTGCCGGTGGAGCCGCAGCTGCCCGTACTTTTGGCGGACCTGTCGAAGTATCGTCCGATTCTATTTCTACGACCAAGGAGGCCTAGGTCATGGCATCTCAAGTTGAGCTCACCCCATGCGGGGCCATGTTTGACATCTTTAAGCGCGCGGCGCATCTGAGCCATATCGAGCTGTGCGGCTTGGTGCTTTCGTCCCGTCCGCTCGCCGACGGCCGCAGCCCGCAGAGCCGAGCCGCCGATCGCTCTTGGGTTTCCCGCTTTATCGTTCGCGCGCCGGTCGGCACGCTTCAGCAGCGCTACTTTGCCGAATACGGTACCTCGGCTGCGCGTATTATGTCGCAACTGGCCCTGCGCCAGCGAAATCCCATGGACTCCACGGCAGTGATCAATATGGTGTGCGGTCCTGCAGGTGAACCGATGGTACGCGCGCTCGAAGAGTGCCACCAGGACACGAATCTCTATCGCAACGCGCTCGATCGCCTGTCCCAGGCGGCAGAACTCATGCCTGCCGAGCGCGCCGAGGCCGTGCTGGTGCTGTTTGTCGCCGTCGGCTGTTCGGCGGATGTGCGGTCCTCGGTGAACTATGCCATCGACTACGCGCACGCGACCTGTGGCGGAGGCACCTCCACGCCGCGCTCGCTTGGCATGTCGATGACCGCGGGCGAACGCGAACCCGCCCCGGCGCACCCCTTGGGCTTGCTGCGCGTGCAAAACAGTTTTGTCGTGAGCGCCCCGCGCTGGATTCAGCCGAGTGAGCAGGGTGTTGAGATTGGCGCGCTGGCCACTGGTGAGGGCGATATTACCGACGTCGGCGACGATGTCTCGGCCCGCCATGCCCATATCTGGTGCGATGCTCAAAATATCTGGCACGTCGAGGACTTGTCGTCCACCAACGGAACCGTGGTGGTAAACGGGGCCACGCGCGTTTGCATTCAGGTCGAGCCCGGCCGTTCCGCCCAGCTCAATCCCGGCGACGAGCTCAAGCTCGGCGAATCCACTACCTACGCCATTCTCTTCGGTGCCCTCTAGCCGGCAGTTAGGGGCGTTCCTTTTCTGCCGGCACTTGGGGGCACTTCTCTGCGCGCCAGAGCCGGTCGCCTGGGGATGGAGAGGCTATTTTGGCCCTTGGCGGTCAGTCGGGGCGAAACTAGAAGATCTTTCCGATTCGCGGCTGTTCATGCTTGTAGAGCATCTAAAACAATAGGATGTTATTCTGGAATATGCCGGGTGCGTGAACTTGCCTGTCTTAGCCTTAAAAAGGTATAGGGGAGTTTGGCTCAGGGGTTCCGTCTTGTTCTTCAGCGCAGTATTGTGGGACAGATTTGCTGAGATTGGCGCCTTACACCGCAGAGCGCACGGAAGGCTCTCGATTTGTGTTCTGGCCCCAGAATACAGGGCCTGATACTTACCAACTGTGGCATGGATGTAACATCTGTAGAAATCAACCCTTTTGTTGTCGACCTTTGTAAGAAGAACACTGCCATCAACTCTTTGGATGACGAAACTAGGGTGCTTGAGGGGAGCCTTTACTCCCCTCTGTGAGATGACTCATGTTTTTCGCTTGTCGTTGTGAATCCTCCGTTACTGCCGATTCCGGATGAGATTCCTTATCCCTTCGTTGGGGATGGGGGACAATCGGGTCTGGATATAACACTTCATATTCTTAAGGGTGGCGATACGCATTTAGAGGAAAACACTAAATACTGCTAATAGGGGTGACGACGATGGCGTAGGGGCGACCCACGATGCTCGCATCAATACGTCGGCTACTTGGGGAATCAGGTCTAGATGCATGTATGATGATACTGTGCAGCTATTCAATTAGTCCGCGTTCCGAATGGGTGCGGGGTATGGCGGCGACGTCGTATGCTTTTGCCCTGGCGCGATACTCAGGTATTTCTGAGGCGGTTGACGAAGTTTATACGCGCTATGCCGCGCAAGGCGTCCGGAAGTTTGCACATCTACATTACGGGCTTAGGTTTCTTCAAGCGAGCAGGCTGGTTGCGTTATTATGAGCGATTTTTCTAGCCTAGGCGACAAAAGGCAAAGGATTTGGTGGGTGTAAAACGAGGTCGTTTGCGGGCGGACGCTCCAATCTATTGTGGCAATCGGGCGGTTGAAAAAGATATTTCAATCGCCCGATTGCCAGATTCGTCGGAGGAGATGTCCGATTCCGACTCTCTTGTAGGAAGAGCTTGAGACCGTATTGGCCCAAGGCAATCTTAAAGCAGTCTCATTGGCAAATCTTCGCTCCTGTTGTGTTGAGGTGTAAGGTATCAGTGATTGATGTTTTGTGGCGGGTAGATTGGGGCCTTCCTTGATTCGATGCGTTCTCTCGAGGTTCATCAGAGCAAAAGGGGCTTTCGTCTTCATTGCTATCACGGTGATTGGAACCGCTCTCTCCTATGCCATGCCATACGTGAACGGAAAATTTTTAGATTTTCTTCTCGGTAACCGCAGCGAAAGAGACGCCGCACTCTTCGCACTCCTGGTTGCGTCAATAGGAGTTTTCTCCACCCTCTTTACTTATTTTGCAGGAACACTTTCCATTCGCATAAGCACGAGACTTTCCTTTGATCTTCTCAGGGAGGCCGTCTTGCGTTTTGAAAGAGACGATTACTTGGTGAGTCGGACCATCGATCCAGCCTATACAACGCAACGGATTATTTCCGACTCCAGCGTGGTCTCATCCTTCGTTTTGGCGAATTTCATCAGTGCGCCGCTGTCCATTGTAGCTATTCCCATCGTATTGCTTATCATATGGTCAATTGATTCAACTCTCGCGGTGTTTTCCATCATTCTCCTCATCGTGTATTTCTGTGTAATTACTGGGTTGAGGAAACTTTTGTATAGGGTCACGTATGAGAAGAAAGAGGCGGACAGCGCCTTTTACGCCGCAATTGCATCGCAGCTTAATCAGATTCTCAACATTCAACTGGCATCTTCGTACGGCAAGAGCGAACAAGCGCTCGACGCTGGGTTTAAGAGCTATTTTCCCAAAGTTTTGCGCTCCGGAAAGCTATCATATTCTCTGACATCGCTCGATGGTCTTTTCGCAGCGTTGTTTCAAGCGGTGATACTTGTTGTTTCCGGAGTACGAATCATTAACGGAACTATGTCAATAGGCGAGTACACTATCATCGGTACATACTTCGCGGTTCTCTTTAAGACTTTGAAAAGTATGATGTCATTGTTCAAATCCTATCAAGATGCCAAAGCATCATGGGATAGGACGGCTATCGCGACGAGAGAAAAGGAGAGATCGGGGTGGAATCGGACCGATTTAGCTAAACTCGATGAAATAAATGACATTTCGGTATCTGATTTGGAATTCTCGGTTGCCCTTCCAGACGGATCTGTCCGAGAGGTCCTCGGCGGGTTTTCTTTCAAGTTTTCCGGTCCTGGTACATATTGCATAGTTGGGGAAAACGGAAGAGGCAAGACGTCACTTCTTTACTTGATGCTCGGGCTATACTCATCGAAAGGCAAAGTAAAATACAACGGCGTGCCAATCGAAGAATGCGACTTGGATTACATACGTGCGAGAGAGATATCGTGCTGCCCACAGTCGTGCTTCGCGCCGGACGAAACGGTGAAAGAGCTGTTAGAGTATTTCGACACGCCCTTTTCTTCCTATCACCGGGGTGTAGATGGCCTACTTTCGCTGGAAAACAGCGTGAAGGAGTTGCTCGGGAAACGTTGCTCCGCGCTTTCGGGCGGTGAGCTGCGCCGAGTGTACTTATGGTCGGCGATTTCACGCAAGTCGTCAGTTTTGGTACTCGACGAGCCCACGACTGGGTTAGACGCTGTAAGCCGCGCCGAGCTTGCGGCCTATGTTAAGCGCAACAAGCAAAGCCAGCTGATCATCGTTGTCTCTCACGATGACGAGATGGTCGGCGCGGTAGAAGGGGTAGTGGATTTAGGCAGCATGTACCAGGGTAAATGATGACAAGTGTAGTGCTACCCAACTGGCAGAGATAACAAAAAGGCGATGCAGATGCACATAGCATTCAGGCGGTTCGGACTCGGTGCCTTCACGCCATCGCAACGCTTTCAGATATGGTTCTCGTTCTCTTACTAAAGGAGACTTTAGTCTACGTCATCTTGTCGAGACAGAGGTGAAGCGAAGTGTTGTCGCGACGTATCTTATTCCAGGTGGCTCAGTATCAGCGTGAGAATCGCACCAAAGTGTACTTACGATTCTCGTGTCCCACGGACAACATGGGCTGAGCATTGAGGTTCCACCCTTTGCTGCAACTACACGGGGTTGGACGGCAATGAATATGCCGGGCCGCATACCACGCGCAGCGGGGGTCCATGTCCCAGTATGTTGCCTACAGCAGCCTCGATGTCCACGCACACATCATCTCTGCCTTCGCGTTCAATCCATTTGCCGGAGAGTGCGAGGGTTGCCAGGCCGTAGAATTCGAGCCGAACAAATGAAATGCGGTATCAGCGCATAGGATTAAACTGACGATTGCTTTGCACTGAGAATACGCTTGGAAAGCCGCTATGGGTGGCGGCCCGGGTTAAATAGAGAAGCCCGTCCGATCACTTTCATGTGGCGAACGGTCGGGCTTCTTATTCCACTTGCCAATGCTCGGCTCATATTGGAAGAAAGCTACGCTAATGTTTGCGTGACACTCCTATTTTCTCCGAAGAAAGAGTCGGATAATGAAGAATAGAATTAAAAAAGGTGCCAGATATAACGCAAGTATAAAGGCTAATCCAACGAGACCTTGCAATAATGGCATAATTCCTCCCAGACACGAGATTTTGGTATTTGTTCCCATCTTATTCTGAATTGGACCAAATAGTTCCTAGCCACAAAACTACTCGTCAACTGGATCGCACCAATCTGCTGGCAAAACACAGCTTGATTCTTTATCGACATAGCACCAATCCGCAACAGGGCACTCGGCGATGTCGTAAAAATTGCATATATCAACTCCAAGACAACAAGGCTCAACGGGAGGATGTTCATTTGAACCAACAGGATGGATATGCTTCATAACAGCTCCTCACCTTAATCCAATTAGAGACTACGTTTGATCAATGCCACAGTGATCTACAACGCAGATGCTGCCGCCATCCATGTCATAGTCGCAGTAATCGTATGCACCACAGCCATCTGCTTTATCATAAACAGTACAGATGTCAGTAATGCCCAAGAGGCAGTCAAAAGACATCGGCTTCACGCCTGCCTCGCCGCCACTTCCTGGATTAATCGGATGAATATGCTTCACGACTACCTCCCTTTGAGTGCAGAAAAACCTCAATATTGTGTATAACAAACCAAGATGTCTAGTTCACCATATTTCTAGAATGGTTTCGGCGAATGTAGCAATAAGCTTCGCAGACGGTAATCAGAAGAACGAACACCTCCACAATGGTGACAGCAATGCGCTGAACCGCTTATTCCGATACAGTAGCTTCTCGTTGATTTTTCTCCTGCGAAGATGAGTGGCGGGAAATAAGGTCAAAAGCCATCTCGTAGCACATTTTTCTATATTCACATGATGCAGGGTGTAGACTCTTGGGCAAGTAGCCGTGCTCGTCTGCAGCCTCCCAGCTACAGCCCCCACCACAGAAAGACCGAGCCCAACAGTCCGTACAGTCAATTCTTTTTTCGACACCCTGACTCCAGTTTTCAATATACCTAGTTTCGTCAATTCCGGTGACGATGTTGCCCATTTTGAATCGCATCATCCCGACAAACCTGTGACAGGGGTATACGTCCCCTTCGGGAGTCACGGAAATAAAACGCCTGCCAGCCCCGCATCCGACAAAGGCGATCCTGTTGCTCATAATCAAATCAACTGCAGTTTTCAATGTTCTAAACAAGGGCTTTTCCCCTTGATCAATCTGTTTGAGATATTGATCCGCCAAATCTATTAGGCCCGCCCTGATTTTGTTTAATGAGTGTTCGTCGAGTTTGATATTCTCATCGAATGAGCTCACGGGCGAGAAGTAAATCCTTCTGAAGCCCATCTCTTTAAACTGAAGATAGTCTTCAACAAGGTTACAGTTATTATTTGTTAAGGTCGCTCTTGCGCCGAAGGGGAACGACTCGGAAAAACGACGAACGTTTTTGTCGATATCGGAGAAAGAGCCGCCTCCCGTCTTATACGGGCGCGATGCATCGTGCTTGCATCCTGTACCATCGAGACTAATCAGAACAGAAAACCCGTGCTCCTTGAAAGAATTCACAGCAGTGTCATTCAAAAGCGTTCCGTTGGTCGTAATAGAATAGGTAAAGTTTCTATTGGGGTATATTCTTTTTGAATAGTCGACCGTTTTCCATATCAGCGGCTCGTTAATCATGGGTTCCCCACCAAAAAAGACGATCGCAAGCGTTTCGTTTTCCGATGAACTTGCGACGAGGTAGTCGACCGCCTTGAAGGCTATCTCGTCTGTCATCAGCAGAGGAGACGTTCCATAATCTCCTTTACCGGCAAAACAGTAACTACAACCAAGGTTGCATGCATGTGAAACGTGGAGTTCGATGGATCTAAGTTTTCGAGGCGTGTCTTTTGTTAAGAAAGTCCGCTCAGACAATCGTTGATACTCATCAATGTCGTCTTCAAGTTCTGCTATGGTCGTTTGGTCGTAGCCTTTCGCAGCAAGTGACTTTGTTAGCAACTTCGAGTTGACCGTTCTTCCCGATGCTTCAAATATGCGAAGCGCATCTTCTGATGCTTGGTCAACCTGAAAGCAATTGCGAGTGACCTCATCGAAGCAGTAACGACGATCACTTACTGAGAAAAAATGCATACGTTCCTCAATTTCATGCTGGACTGGCACTAACCTTGTTTATTGTTGCGCAGCTATAAAAAACCACCAGCGGGGATTCGGTGTGCGGCCCAATCGGACTCCCAAAAGGTTCTATTTGAGACTGGCAAGCTTTGTGTTGTTGGCACTTCGACAGCGCTCTTTATTCCAACATGGAGCCTCGCAGTTTGAGTCGACTTGCCTCTGGAAGGTCCGATCTTAACTTGATTTAGGATGAAAACAGATTACAGGCGCGCTCCTCTAGAAAGAAAGGAAACCAATCGCCGCCTTTCACCAGGAAAGTTTTTATAGCCCACCTCGAGCAAAATGAAAGATGCGAGAGCGATTGGGGAACAACGCGAATCTCCCCTTTTGGGTGGGAGCGAGCCTTCAGCCACCGGCGAACGACTCGCCCTGGTCAGAATCTGGAAGTGGTGCCGGGCCGCTTGGGCCTCCCCGGTGACTTCGTGGGGCTTACCTGCCTGACGTCGAGGAGTACATCCGCAAGATTCGTTCCCTATGCCGTTTGCTCTCACGCCCGCCTTAGTTCCAAGTCGGGCGAGCCGCCGCGCTCATGCGACCCGTGGCGGCGACACGTCGACGCCGCGCTCGCTGAGCACATCTTCGGTCGCGGGCGAGCACGAGGTCGCGCCGGCGCATCCGCTGGGACTGCTGTGCGTGCAAAACGGCTACGTGGTGAGCGTCCCGCGCTGGATTCAGCCGAGTGAGGAAGGCGTTGAGATCGGCGCGCTGGCAACGGGGGAGGGCGGCATCACCGACGACGTCTCGGCCCGCCATGCCCATATCTGGTGCGACGAGTCTGGCGCATGGTTTGTCGAGGACCTGTCGTCCACTAACGGCACCGTGGTGGTAAACGGGGCCACGAGTGTGTGTATTCAAGTAGAGCCCGGCCGCTCCGCCCAGCTCAACCCCGGCGACGAGCTCAAACTCGGCGAATCCACCACCTACGCCATCCTGCTCGGCGCCCTCTAGCCGGCAGTTAGGGACGTTCCTTTCCTGCCGGTACTTGGGGACACTCCTTGGCGCGTCAGAGCCAGTCGTCCGGGGATGGAGGGACCATTCTGGCCTTTGGCGGTCACCCGAGGTAAACCTTTACCGCCCGCCTATATTTGTCGAAATTACACTTAACGGCGGGGTACAATAAACCCGCATGCGGATTTCCGTTGCGGGCGCTTCCCATCGCCGGGGCGTGCCCGGGAGCATCCGGCATGCGGCCTTTGCGGCGCTCGGTCATGTGCAAGACGGGCGGTCGGGTCTGTGGGGCGCATCAGCTGCCCCTCGCCTCGGCATGTCTTCTCTCCACGCCACGTACCTGCTGCTGAGCCTGCCTGCCAGATGATTGGAAGCAACAGCGTAAATCCCATCACGCCAACATCCCGGCGATCGCCGGGGCCTGTATACCTATATGAGAGGAGAGGGGTATATGGCGCGTAAGTTTAAGTCTATGGACGGCAACGAGGCGGCCGCATATGTTTCGTATGCGTACACCGAGGTAGCGGGAATCTATCCCATTACGCCGTCCAGCCCGATGGCCGACCATGTCGACCAGTGGGCGGCCCAGGGTCGCAAGAACATCTTCGGCACCCCGGTCAAGGTCGTCGAGATGGAGTCCGAGGCAGGTGCAGCCGGTACCGTTCACGGTTCGCTGGGCGCCGGTGCTCTGACCACCACTTACACGGCTTCTCAGGGTTTGCTCCTGATGATCCCGAACATGTACAAGATCGCGGGCGAGCAGCTCCCGGGCGTCTTCCACGTCTCCGCGCGTTGCGTCGCTTCCCACGCCCTGAACATTTTTGGCGATCACTCCGACGTCATGGCTTGTCGTCAGACCGGCTTCGCCATGCTCGCCGAGGGCAACGTCCAGGAGGTCATGGACCTCTCGCCGGTGGCTCACCTTGCCGCCATCGAGGGTAAGACCCCGTTCCTTAACTTCTTCGACGGCTTCCGCACCAGCCACGAGATCCAGAAGGTCGCCATGTGGGACTACAAGGATCTGGCCGAGATGTGCGACATGGACGCCGTCCAGGCTTTCCGCGATCACGCGCTCAACCCTGAGCACCCGCACACCCGCGGTAGCCACGAGAACGGCGATATCTTCTTCCAGAACCGTGAGGCCTGCAACAAGGTCTACGACGAGCTTCCCGCCGTCGTCGAGGGCTACATGAAGAAGATCAACGAGAAGCTCGGCACCGATTACGGCCTGTTCAACTACTACGGCGCTCCCGATGCCGATCGCGTCGTCGTGTGCATGGGCTCCTTCTGCGACGTGCTCGAGGAAGTCATCGACTACCTCAACGCTCACGGCGAGAAGGTCGGCCTGGTCAAGGTCCGTCTGTTCCGTCCGTTCTCCATCAAGCACTTCGTCGACGTTCTCCCCGAGACCGTCCAGAAGATCGCCGTCATGGACCGCACCAAGGAGCCGGGTTCCATCGGCGAGCCGCTCTACCAGGACGTCGTCTCCGCTCTCTACGAGGCCGGCAAGACGGGCATCAAGGTCGTTGGCGGCCGTTACGGCCTGGGCAGCAAGGACACGCCTCCCGCGTCCGCGTTCGCTGTCTTCGAGGAGCTCAAGAAGGACGAGCCCAAGCGCGAGTTCACCATCGGCATTGTCGATGACGTGACCAACCTGAGCCTGCCCGAGGCCGAGGATGCGCCCAACACCGCAGCCCCCGGCACCATCGAGTGCAAGTTCTGGGGTCTGGGTGGCGACGGTACCGTCGGCGCCAACAAGAACTCGATCAAGATCATCGGCGACCACACCGACAAGTACGTCCAGGCCTACTTCCAGTACGACTCCAAGAAGACCGGCGGCGTCACCGTCTCGCACCTGCGCTTTGGTGATTCCCCGATTCGCTCGCCGTACTACGTGACCAAGGCCGACTTTGTCGCCTGCCATAACCCCAGCTACATCGTTAAGGGCTTCAAGATGGTCCGCGACGTCAAGCCGGGCGGCACCTTCCTGGTCAACTGCCAGTGGAGCGACGAGGAGTTCGCCGAGCACATGCCCGCCGTGGCCAAGCGCTACATCGCGAACAACAACGTCAACGTCTACCTGATCGACGCTATCGACCTGGCCGCTAAGGTTGGCATGGGCAAGCGCACCAACACGGTGCTCCAGTCCGCCTTCTTCGCGCTGGCCAAGGTCCTGCCCGCCGAGGACGCCCTGCAGTACATGAAGGACGCGGCCACCAAGTCCTACATGAAGAAGGGCCAGGCCATCGTCGACGCCAACCATAAGGCCATCGATGCCGGCGCTACCGCCTTCCGTAAGTTCGAGGTTCCGGCCGACTGGGCTACCGCCGAGGATGCCGCCCCCGTCGAGCTCTCCGAGGAGACCAAGTCCGCTATCGCCCAGCAGGTCAAGAACCTGCTCGAGCCCATCGATCGCATGGACGGCGACAGCCTGCCTGTTTCCGCCTTCGTCGATTGCGCCGACGGCCAGTTTGAGCTGGGCGCCTCCGCATACGAGAAACGCGGCGTCGCCGTAGTCGTTCCCCACTGGGACGAGACCAAGTGCATCCAGTGCAACCAGTGCGCCTACGTGTGCCCGCATGCCACCATCCGTCCGTTCGCGATGACCGAGGACGAGGCTGCCGCCGCGCCCGAGGCTACCCGCACGCTCGACGCCATGGGCCCCAAGGCCAAGGGCATGAAGTTCACCATGGCTGTGTCCCCGCTCGACTGCATGGGCTGCACCAACTGCGTCAAGGTCTGCCCCAAGGGCGCCCTCGAGATGGTTCCCACCGAGCAGGAGATGGACCAGCAGCCCGTTTGGGACTACATGGTCGAGAACGTCTCCGAGAAGAAGGAGCTCATCGCGGCCAACGTCAAGGGCAGCCAGTTTAAGCAGCCCTACCTGGAGTTCTCCGGCTCCTGCGCCGGCTGCGCCGAGACCGCCTATGCACGTCTGGTGACCCAGGTCGCCGGCGACCGCATGTTCATTTCCAACGCCACCGGCTGCTCCTCCATTTGGGGCAACCCCGCTGCCACCGCTCCTTACTGCAAGGACAAGGACGGTCACGGCCCGGCGTGGAACAACTCCCTGTTCGAGGACAATGCCGAGCACGGTCTGGGCATGGCCGTTGGCTATGAGGCCGTTCAGCACAAGCTGATCGCCGCTACCCAGGACATCATCGCTGCCGATGGTCCGTCCGATGAGCTCAAGGCCGCCGGCCAGGCTTGGATCGACTCCGTCAACGACGCCGAGGCCTCCAAGACCGCTGCCGCTGCCTACGTTGCCGAGCTCGAGAAGTGCGGCTGCGACGCTTCCAAGGCGATCCTCGCCGACAAGGCTTACCTCACCAAGAAGTCCTTCTGGATCTTCGGCGGCGACGGCTGGGCCTACGACATCGGCTTCGGTGGCCTGGACCACGTCCTGGCTTCCGGCCACAACGTCAACGTCTTCGTCTTCGACACCGAGGTCTACTCCAACACCGGCGGTCAGGCCTCCAAGGCCTCGAACCTGGGCCAGGTCGCGCAGTTCGCCGCTGCCGGTAAGGTGACCAAGAAGAAGTCCCTGGCCGAGATCGCCATGAGCTACGGCTACGTCTACGTGGCGCAGGTCGCCATGGGCGCCAACCCGGCTCAGACCCTCAAGGCCATTCACGAGGCCGAGGCCTATGACGGCCCGTCCCTCATCATCGGCTACAGCCCCTGCGAGATGCACTCCATCAAGAAGGGTGGCATGCAGAACTGCCAGGCCGAGATGAAGAAGGCTGTCGAGTGCGGTTACTGGAACCTCTTCCGCTTCAACCCCGAGGCTGCTGCCGGCAAGAAGTTCTCGCTCGATTCCAAGGAGCCCGCGGGCGGTTATCAGGAGTTCCTGATGAACGAGGCCCGTTACGCTTCGCTGACGCGTTCCTTCCCCGAGCGCGCCGAGGAGCTCTTCAAGGAGAATGAGCAGGCTGCTATGGACCGCTATCAGCACCTGCTGAAGCTCAAAACGGTGTATAACGAGGCCTAGGTCTCCCACCGCAGGATCTGAGGGCTGACCTTCGCGGACGTCCTCGGACATGAAAGAACCCCCGCTGCGCACTACGTGCGGCGGGGGTTCTTTTGTCCCGGTCGCTGTTTCGCGGCTTTGCCGCGAAAGGCGCGTTACTTTGGGCGTGGAAGGGACTGAATCGCGGATTCAGATGGCCTAGAGAGATATGGGCGAAAACGAGAAATCGTTGTCGGGGTCGTCCTTTTCCATAAACTCATCGAGACAGAATGTCATATAAATTGGGACGTACAGGACCTTGCCCTCTTTGCTAAGGTTCTCGCGGCTTAACACAACGGCCTCGGGAATTTTGTACTCGCCCACACTCATTAGACGGTCGAGGGCCGCATGCGCTCGAACCTTCTTGCCCGATTTGACCTCGATAGGGACAACATGCCCGCTGGTGCCCTCGACCACAAAGTCAACTTCGCCGACTTCGCGTGTCTGGTAGTACCACGCATCCGCCCCAAGGGCAACAAGCTCCTGCGCGACCACGTTCTCGTAGAGGCCGCCGAGGTTGGGGGTTTTCATATCAAGATAGACGGCGCGTGCCGTGCTGCCGGGATATCGCGATGCGAGCATTCCTGTATCAGACTCGTATAGTTTAAAAGCTGTCGCTTTCTCCGTCCTCTTGAGAGGACTCCGTGCCTCCGTCACCTGGGGAACCATCAGTCCAACGCCCGCGTTCACCAGCCATAGGAAATCCCGCTCGTATTTTTGAAGACGAGCCCCCTCTCCCAGAGACGAAACAACAAAGCGATGAGACTCCGCCTCAAGTTGAACCGGAATTTGCTCGAAAATCGAGCGAACGTTAAACGCTCGAGTCGATGCATATTTAGAGATATCACTTTTGTACTGATCGACTAGCTGAATTTGAAGCTCACGCGTTCTCACGAGCGAATAACCCGAATCGATATAGTTCTGAACGACCTCCGGCATGCCGCCGCAAACGATATAGGCTCTAAAGTTCTTGAGCATCGCCTCATGAATATAGTTTTCGACGGGTCGCCTTTCGACAAGGCAGCTGCGAATTCCTGCAAGCACATTCTCGCTGACGCTGTTTGCCCAACAAAACTCTTCAAAATCCATCGGCCGCATAACAATGTGCTCGACATACCCTACCGGAAAAGAAGAGATTCCCTTAAACTCGGTCCCAAGCATAGACCCCGAGAAGACATAGCTAAAGCGCCCGTCCTCGACCAATGCCTTCATAAGCGTGACAATCTGCGGATACTCCTGAATCTCATCGACAAAGATAAGGGTATCTCCCTCAACAAGCGGTGCGTCTGCAAGAAGGGCCACACGGTTGATAAAGTCAATGGCGTTCTTGGCGCCAGCAAGTACATCCTTTGCCTCGGTATCGAGCAGCAAATTGACCTCATAATACGATGCGTAGTTGTCTGTTCCAAACGTGCGAATCGCATAGCTCTTGCCAATCTGACGTGCGCCAGTAACAAGCAAGGCCTTATTAGAGTTATTCTTCCAGCTCAAAAGCCTGTCAGTGACCTTACGACGTAGCATCAAAACCCCAAATGACAAAAACTGGCAAATAGATTTGCCCCTAATCATACAAAAATTGGCAGATAGATTTGCCAAAATCATACAAAAATTTGCAGATAGCAAAGCTTGCTTCGGTCTCAAAGCCGCCGAACCGGCACGGTACTTTACGAAAGGCATGCGGCACTGTTGCTGAGGGTGGCCAAGTCGGCAGTGTCGCCGTTGACGTTCTCGGTTGCCTAGGCGCGCAGGAGCGAAAGGGCGTCAGCGGCGTTCAAGCAGTACCCGACGGTAAGGTTCCATACTGCGAACTCACAGTCGTTTGCCGCAGGGTGAGACGCGATTGATTATTCCCTAAGTTGGATGAAAAGCCCCATGTTTTTGCAGGGGTGCATACTCGACATGTAAATGCATAGAATCTCGTATAGTGCGAGTAAGATTTTGTGCTATCTGTTTTGTGTTTAGCAAAGATATAGTTTGCATAATCCAGCCTAATCCTCGCTCCATTTAAATAAAGTCGCACGTAAATGGTGTAAATATATCTAAGCTGGGGTTCTGTACGCTGAGCGGATAAAAACGACCGTTCACCGCTCAACTATTTTCAAAATGAATAAAATGAGCGATAAAGAGAATATAAACCTTAATAAACTCGCGTATTGCACGGACGCGGGTTATTAATGGGTTGTAGGCCTTTTACAGAAAGGAATCCAGCAATGTCTAAGCCTCTTGGCAAGCCCGATCGTATTGTCGTCGCCCTTGGCGGCAACGCCCTCGGCAACAACCCCGTTGAGCAGATCGAGGCCGTGAGCAACACCGCTCACGCTCTTCTCGGCCTGATCGAGCAGGGCAACGAGATCATCATCACCCACGGCAACGGCCCGCAGGTCGGTATGATCCAGAACGCCTTCGCCGCCGCCCATGACGCCATCGGCACTCCCGAGATGCCGCTGCCCGAGTGCGGCGCCATGTCCCAGGGCTACATTGGCTATCACCTGCAGCAGGGCATTGGCCGCGAGATGCACAAGCGCTATAAGCGTTGGCACGCCGCAACCGTCGTCACCCAGATCGAGTGCGACCCGGACGATCCTGCGTTTAAGAACCCGACCAAGCCGATCGGCCCCTTCTACACCGAGGAGCAGGCCCGCGAGTTCATGGCCGAGGATCCTTCCAAGGTCTTCGTCGAGGATTCCGGTCGCGGCTGGCGTCGCGTCGTCGCTTCCCCCGATCCCAAGAAGATCGTCGAGGCTGACTCCATCCTCAACCTGCTCGATAACGAGTTCATCGTCATCGCCTGCGGTGGCGGCGGCATCCCCGTCGTCCGCGACTACGAGAACAAGGGCTGCTACAAGGGTGTTCCCGCCGTCATCGACAAGGACCTAGGCGGCGAGCTGCTGGCCGAGGACTGCGACGCCGACGTTCTGTTCTTGCTGACCGCCGTCGAGCACGTCGCCATCAACTTCGGCAAGCCCGACCAGAAGGAGCTCGAGGACCTCACCGCCGACGAGGCCGAGCGCCTGGCCGACGAGGGCCAGTTCGGCAAGGGTTCCATGGAGCCCAAGGTCCGCGCTGCCATCAAGTTCGCTCGTTCCCGCAAGGGCCGCACCTGCATCATCGGCGCTCTGGACAAGGCTGCCGAGACCATGGCCGGCCTCTCCGGCACCCGCATCCACGAGTAGTCTCTACTCTGTTGCCTCTCTCGTGGGCGCCAGACAAGACGCCCACAAACTAGCCTCTCTTCATGAGCTCCGCAGTCCGCTCCGGCTGCGGGGCTTTTGCTATTTACCTAGTCCCCGATGGGTGAGTAGTCATTGGGGACGTTCTTAAACGACTAGTCAAACAAGAACGTCCTCAATGACTACTAATTTAAATCTGTCCCCAATGACTGCGGAAAGCGCATCTCACACCGACGCATTGCTTTCGGGCCCTCTCCCCAGACTCTCCATAGCTCAGCTGGACTCCCCGCAACCTGTTCCGAGTTGGCGGAACGAGCGCGACGTGGAGTGTCATTCTTTACCGCGTTAGACTAGACGCAGGGAAAGGAGGAGGACATGGATGCTCGCGTCAAGCAGCTTGTAAATATGATCGAGGACGCTCAGCCTGTCGCTGTCGCGGTACTTGCCAAGCGTCTCGAGGTAAGCGAGCGCGCCGTGAGAAACTATATCCATCGCGCAAACGACAGCCTTGCAGGGGTTGCACGCATCCTTGGCAGCAAGGGGCAGTATCGTATCGATGTTGCACGTGCAGATGAGCTTGCTCGCTTGCTAGACGGTGCGGCTCTGGCCCATCCGGGCATTCCTGATACGCGCGATGGCCGTGTGTCCTTCCTTCTTAACGACCTCCTCATGCGGTCCCAGTGGGTGACGATTGAGGAGTATGCGGATTTACTCTACGTTTCGGCGCGAACTCTGTCCAATGACATGCGTCTGGTAGAGCAGAAACTCGCCCAATTTGACTTAACGCTCGAAAAGCGCTCACGCTACGGAATCCGCGTTGCGGGCGGGGAGTCGCAGCGGCGCCTGTGCCTGGCCTCGCTGGTGAGGCCCGTGTTGCCCGACACCGACGATGCAAAGCTCGCCGAGCGCCTGCGGGCCATCGCCGCATGTGTGGACGATGCTCTGACGGCCTCGCCCGTCACGGTGAGCTCGCTGGCATCCCGCAATCTCATCATGCATCTTTACATTGCTCTTGGCCGCATCGAGCAGGGCTGCTATGTCCCAGCTGCAGAATCGGACGTTCAAAAACTGGAGGGAACGCGCGAATACGCCGCGGCTTTCCAGATTGCCGCAAACATCAAGGATGCCCTGGGCGTGAGCATGCCCCGAGAAGAGGTTGCCTTTATCGCAATCCATTTGCTCGGCAGGGGCACGGGCGTGCCCGAGAAGGGCTCTGCCGTTATCTCGGACGAGATGTGGGAGATTGCTTCCGAGATGGTACGTGCGGTCAACGATGAGTTTAGGTTTGACTTTAGCGGCGATCTTGAACTTCGCATGAACCTTGCTCGGCATATCGGCCCTCTGGGCTATCGCCTTGAATATCACATGCATATGGATAACCCCATGCTGCCCGATATCAAGACGAGGTTTCCGTTGGCCTATTCGATGGCAGCTGGCACCTCGCAGGTACTCGAGCGTCATTTTGGCAGCCAGCCCTCTGATGAAGAGCTCGGCTACATCGCCATGGCATTTGCCCTGGCCCTCGAGCAGCAAGCCGACCAGCCGCGTCGCAAGCGCATCCTGATCGTGTGCGCCTCGGGAGCGGGAAGCGCCCGTATGCTCGAGCACCAGTACCGCAAGCAGTTTGGCATGTATATCGATTCGATTGAGACATGCGATGTCGCCCGCGTGGGAACGTTCGATTTTTCGCACATCGACTACGTGTTCACAACGGTGCCGCTCAACGTCAAGTTGCCCGTGCCCGTCCGCGAGGCCGATTTCTTCTTGGAGACGAGCGATGTCAACGCTATCCGCAAGGTGCTGAGCGACGACACTGCGCAATCGGACTCCGTAAGCTCTTTCTTTAGCCGTGCCCTGTTCTTCAACCGCGTTGAGGCGTCGTCGAAGCAGGCCGTTCTCCGATATCTCTCCGAGCGCGCCGTCGAGAGCGGCCGTGTCGATGCCCAGTTTGCCCAAGAGGTCGCCGAGCGCGAGAGCGCGAGTGCCACCTCGTTTGGCAATGGGGTAGCCATGCCCCATGGGATGCATCCCTTGAGCGCCGAGGCCTTTGTTACCGTGGGCCTGCTCGAACATCCCATTCTTTGGGACGAATACGGCCATGAGGTCGATATCGTCTTTATGGTGTCGTTTGCCCGGTCGGGCGGCGATGAGGCGCGGATCTTGAGCTCACTGCTCGCCGAGATCTTTATGGACCGCCAGGGGGTCGAGCGCCTACGCGAGCGCCGGTCCTGGCATGAGCTGATGGCGCTTGTGCAAGCGCATACGGCTTAAGACTTCTTTTGTCGATAACCCTGTCTGTCTACCTGCAATAAACCTCGAGGATTGCGGGCGGGAGATAGGCGTTTCGAATATTCAAGTACAAACCAAACATCACGGGAGAGGAGACCGTTATGGACGATCAGGGAACCGAGATGGTTTCGTTTCAGCTGGTCGCTGCAGCGGGAGAGGCACGCAGCCTTGCCTTCGAAGCCCTTGAAAAGGCAAAAGCGGGGGATTTTGACGCCGCCGCCAAACTCATGAAGCAGTCAAAGGATGCGGGAATCAAGGCTCACCACATCCAAACGCAGCTGCTTTCGACTGAGGCAGCGGGCGAGCATCTGTCGGTGGATGTGTTGCTGGTCCATGCTCAGGACCACCTCATGTGCTCCATGCTTGCTCAGGAGCTCGTGCAGGAGCTGATCTGCCTGTATGAGTGCACTGCAACCAAGAACGCCTAGCGGCGTGCGGTGACTATCCAACCAATCAATGCGAAGGGAATCCCTTATGAAGATCCTTCTTGTTTGCGCAGCTGGTCTGTCTACAAGCATTCTGATGAAGAAACTCGAGAAATATGCGGAGCAAAACGGCATCGAGCTCGATATCGATGCGGTGGGTATCGGCGAGTATCAGGAGACGTGCGCCAATTATGACGTGCTGCTCTTGGGGCCGCAGGTGTCCTACCAGCTCAACACCGTCAAGCAGGGGAGCGGTAAGCCGACCGCGGTCATCCCCGCACAGGACTACGGCATGGGCAACGCCGCCAACGTGCTGGCACTCGCCCAGTCGCTGTTGGGTTAGGAGGCGACCATGGAGAAGTTCATGACCCTGCTTCAGGAAAAACTGACCCCTATCGCCAATTTCTGCGGCACCGAGCGCCACTTTGCCTCCATGCAAAAGGGCTTTATGAGCGCGATCAGCTTCATCTTGGTATCTGCCGTCTTTATGATCCTCGCCAACCCGCCGGTCACGGCCGACCTGGTGGCGCAGGGCGGGTTCTGGTCCGTCTTTGGCCCTTGGCTCGATTTTGCGACGGCCAATAAGCTCACGCTGCTCATCCCCTTCAATATGACGATGGGCATACTGTCGGTGATCGTGACGTTCGCAATCGCATATAACCTGGCGGGCACCTACAAGATGCCCAAGCTTAACGCCGGCATGACCTCGCTGGTGATGTTCCTGATCGCCGCGGCGCCGTCGTCCTACTACCAGCTTGCTGACGAGTCCGTGCTCCAGGCGGTCCCCTGCACCTATCTGGGTGCGCAGGGCCTGTTTACCGCCATCATCGTTGCCTTGGTCTCCGTCGAGGTCACGCGCTTCTGCCAGACCAAGGGCATCACCATCAAGATGCCCGATGGCGTGCCGCCGTTTTTGTCCGAAACCTTTGGCGCCATCGTACCTATGCTCGCCAACATCCTCATCTTCTTTGGCGGCAACCTGCTGATCCAGATGATCGATCCCGCGCTGTCCATCCCCTCGGTTATCGAGAAGCTGCTCGCTGCCCCGCTTTCCGTCGCAGTTGACTCTGTGCCCGGCGCACTGCTTATCTGCTTCATGACGCTGCTGTTTTGGTGCTTTGGCGTCCACGGCAACATGATCGTAATGCCCATCACCGCCCCGGTCTCGCTTGCCGCCTTTGCCGCCAACGCCTCGCTCTATGCTGCCGGGCAGCCGCTTGAGTTCCACCCGGTGCTCATGTCGTTGGCCATCAACCTCATCGGCGGCACGGGTAATACGTTCTCTTTTGTGGCGCTCTGCGCGTTTAGGGCAAAGTCGCAGCAGCTCAAGGCATTTGGCAGGGCATCGATCGTGCCGAGCTTCTTCCGTATCTCCGAGCCCGCGATCTTCGGCGCGCCCATCATCTTCAACCCGATCCTCATGATTCCGTTTGTGCTAGGCGGCATGATCTCGGCCCTGCTGTATTGGGGTGCGGTCTCACTGGGTCTTGTCTCTAACTTCTACATCTTGGTGAGCGGCACGTTCCCCATCTTCGTTCAGGGCTTTGTCCAGTGCCTCGACCCGCGCATCTGGGTGTTTACGATCGTTTTGATCGTGGTCATGGCTGTGGTCTGGTACCCGTTCTTTAAGGTGTACGATAACCAGCTCCTGGCTCAGGAGCAGGAGAACGCCGCGGCAGCTTCTGCCGAGGATGCTGAGTAGCATGAGTTACTTTGACAGAACGTCTGCCGCCGGTATGCCCGAGGGCTTTTTGTGGGGTGGTGCCCTCGCCGCCAACCAGGCCGAAGGGGGCTGGAACGAGGGCGGCCGCGGCATGTCGCACTCCGACCTGATCCCACAGGGTTCCGACCGCTGGGATGTAATGTTTGGCAGGCAAAAGCCCGTGGACGATCCGGACAGGCTGTATCCATGCCGCTGGGGCAACGACTTCTTCCATCATTGGCACGAGGATGTCGAGCTTTTTGCCGAGATGGGCTTTAAGTGCCTGCGTCTTTCAATTTGCTGGAGCCGTATTTTTCCCACAGGGATGGAGGCCGAGCCCAACGGTGAGGGCTTGGAGTTTTACCGTCAGGTATTCGAGGCGCTGCGCGAGCACGGAATCGAGCCGCTCGTGACGCTGTCGCACTACGACTATCCGTTGGCTCTGGTCGAGCGTTATGGTGGATGGCAAAGCCGAGAGATGATCGAGCGGTATGCGCACTACGTCGAGACCGTCGGACGTGCGTACCAGGGCCTCGTGCGTTATTGGCTCACCTTCAACGAGATCAACAGCGTGGCGCTGTCCTATCTCAACGCGGGCGTCACGCTCGAGGATGAGCGTGACCGTGCAGCCGTGACCGCGGCGTTCTCGCACCATATGTTCATGGCGAGCGCTCGCGCTGTCGAGATCCTGCACAAGATCGATCCCGCAAACAAGGTGGGTTGCATGATCGCTGCCGGTGCGACCTATCCGTACCGTTGTGCGCCCGAGGACGTATGGCTTGCGTATGAGGAGGACCGCGGCCGCTACTTCTACACTGACGTGATGGCTGCGGGCGCCTATCCTACTTGGAAGCTGCGTGCGCTCGAGAAAGAGGGTGTTCACGTGCCCTTTGAGCCGGGCGATACGGAGTATCTGGCCGAGCATACCGTCGACTTCATCTCGTTCTCGTACTATTGCTCGCGCTTGGTGTGCGCCGATGACCAGGTGATCGCTGAGAAGGCGGAGGGCAACGTGTTCCCGACGCTGCGCAATCCGTACCTCAAGGATAAAGAGACTGCCTGGAAATGGCAGATCGATGCGCTGGGTTTGCGCGTGACGCTTGCCGGCTACCACGATCGTTACCATCTTCCGCTCTTTATCGCTGAGAACGGTGTGGGCGGACTCGATGCGCTGGAAGACGGCAAAGTCCACGATGCGTATCATATTGATTACCTGCGCAGGCATATTCTTGCGCTGCGCGATGCAATTGTCGAGGACGGTGTTGACCTGATGGGATACACGCCGTGGGGCTGTATCGATTTGGTGTCGGCCTCGACGGGGCAGATGAAGAAGCGCTATGGCTTTGTTTATGTTGATGCCGATGATATGGGCAAAGGCACGTTCGATCGCTACCGAAAGGACAGCTTCTGCTGGTACCAAAAGGTCATTGCATCAAATGGCGAGGACTTGAGTTAACTCTTGCAGGTCTGTTGCCCCCGCGGTCCGCTTCGGCCGCGGGGGCTTTTGTTATTTACCTAGTCCCCGATGAGACCCTCATTCTGTGGGTAGTCATTGGACGTTCTTAAACGACTAGTCATTTAAGTCTGTCCCCAATGACTGCGGAAACCCGGCACCTGGGGACGTTCCTTTTCTGCCGGCAGCTTGGAACAGTCCTTAAAGCCCGCATCAATCAACTGCGGAAAGCGCATCCCAGAATGAGCGTCCAACATGGGACATGGTTTCCCTTGAGGGCCTCAACCGGAAAATGCATCCCGGAATGTTGCGGGACTGCGGACGATTTCCTGGACCGCTAAATCGCGGCCATCCCCAGCGACGACCGGTAGTCGTCCGGCGTCGCGCCGCCGAGCGCGTCGCTTGCCCGCTCGGAGTTGAAGCGCCCTATCCACGCGCCGAGGGCCTCGATGAACTCCCCGGGCGACCAGCCGGACCAGTCCCTCCCGTGGAAGAACTCCTTCTTGAGCAGGCCGAAGAAGCCCTCCATCGCGGCGTTGTCGGGGCTGCAGCCCTTGGCCGACATGCTCCTGACCAGGCCGTTCCGCTCGCATATCGATATCCAGCCCGGCCAGCGGTAGTGCGCGCCGCGGTCGGAGTGGATCACGGGGCGCTCGCCGGGCGCCAGCCGGGAGCACGCGTCCGACAGCGTCGAGTTCGCGAGGTCGGCGTCCGGGTGCTCGCCCGCCCGCCAGGCGACGACCGAGGAGTCGAAGCAGTCCCTGATGGCGGACAGGTACACCTTGCGGCCCGTCGGCAGCCTGAACTCGGTTATGTCGGTGAGCCACAGGAAGTTCGGCAGGGCCGAGCGGAAGTCGCGGCGCACGAGGTTCGGCGGGGCGGGGGTCACCTCGCCGCCGTAGGAGCTGTAGGCGCCGGCCCTCCTCCTCATCCACCTCGGGACGAGCCCCTCCTCGCGCATGATGCGCCGGACGACCTTCTCGGAGACGCGCACGGGGTCGTCGAGCTCGCGGAGCCTGCGCACCACGAACCGGTAGCCGCGCGCGCCGTCGCCGTCCTCCAGGAACACCCGCCGCACGACGTCCCTCAGCGGCGCCAGGCGGTCCGGCCTGGCGATCGCGCGGCGCTGGTAGTCATAGGAGCTCCTCGATATCCTCAAGAAGCCGGTGAGTTCTCTCAAGGACCACTTCCCCGCAGGCCTCAGGCGGTCTATCACCAGGGTCTTCTCCCTGTTCGACATCCCGTCGAGGCTCTCGGCTTTTAAAACGTCCTGCACCGCCCTCAGCACCGCGTTCTCGAGCCTGAGCCGCTCGATCAGGGCGTCCTTGTCCTCCGGGTCGATGTCGGGGTAGTCGGGGCCGTCCCCGACGAGTCGCGGCAGGTCCATTCCTCCACCGGCCCTTCCCGCGGGCTTGCGCACGTCCCTGATCCAGCGCCAGACGGACGTCTTGCCGGGCCCGCCGAGTATCTCGGTTATCTCCATGACGGTGAGCCCGGCGCCGCGAAGCGCCCTGGCCCTCTCCACCATTCTCCTACTGTATGCCATGCGGACTCCGTTCCGGACCTCAACGGTCCAACTTTTTGTCCGCAGTCCCTGCCGGAAAGTGGAACGTAGTTTCCCAAACGGGCCGCTAACGGAAAGTGCATCCCGCTATTGAGCTCCAAAATGGGATGCGCTTTCCGTGTCGGCAGTTCCTGGCAGCCTGGGGCTACTCATTTAAGTCTGTCCCCAATGATTATCCCCAATGACTAGTAGTAGGCCCACATGGCTTCGACTTCGTTGAGGACCTCTACGACGCCCCAGCGTCGGGCGCTGCGGCTGGCCGAGTTGGGATCGAAGACTTCAATCTGGTCGGCGTCGTCAATACCGTAAAGTACAATGTAGTGGCCCACGTTGGTAAAGGTGCCCGGCCGAACGGCGGCGATGACGGGCGCTCCCGAACGCAGCGCCTGAGTCATCGAGTCGCGATCGTTATGAAGCTCCGTTCCGTTAAGTCCCAACTGCCACGCACCGCTCGTCATAAACGACCATTCGGTTGCACCGGTGGGGGCGTAATTGCCTGCCTCGGAAAGCGCGCACATATTGACGGGGGTCATATCGGTGCGTCCCGTCTTAAAGATATAGACCATGGTGAGGCACGTAGGCCCGCAGGCATTTTGGCGGATGGTACCGCCGGCGTAAGGCAGCTCCGACCATGCAGGGTCGATCTGATAGATATGGGGCATCGTGCCGGCTTGCCATTGCGAGCGCGGGGTCGAAAAGGCGAAAGAATAACCGGGCGCGACGGGGGCCTTGAGCAGCTTGTCCTCGGCGGTGGGCTCGAGACCGGCCGAGCCGTGGGACATACAGGAGCTCATAAGCACAAAGACCAGACAGATGAGGATAGAGCACAGTGCGAGGCAAAGCCGACGAGCCGGCAGGGCGGGGGCATTCACGTACGATGTCGAGCGGTAGGGCTTGCCGTCGCGTCCGCCTTGGGGATGCGAAAAGAAGCGGTTGATATGGCTGCCGGGCTGACGTGCGCCGTTGCGGCGCAGTTGCGGAACCTCGGCTTGGCGCTGTCGAGTGCGCGCGCCCAAGCGGCTATCTTGCTGTGCGCTTGTGCCCGTGCTCGGACGGCCACTCTGCCGTGTTCTGTTTGTCTGCTGCCGAGACGAAGGCCTGGGTTGCTCTTGAGGGCGTTGCGGATTGCTGCTCGTGGCACTTCTGGGCGTCGGCGTGGTGCGGCCAGCAAGGCGAACGCTTTGTCGCCGTTGATCACCGTCGTTGTATCCGTATGCCATTCGTACCGCCTTGTCTCATGTATAACCTGTCTATCCTACAAAAAAGATGTGCAACAAATGGGTCCGCGCGTCAAAAGCTCGGTAAACGGTACGAAAGGCGCAAAACACACGGCCTCAAAAACATCTCTATATGCGTCCGATGAGCGTACGCCCGTCGGACGGGCGACAACAATGAGCGGCAAACCGTGCCGTTCGTCCCAAAAACGGCGCCGCTCGTTTTGCAGTTCTGCCTTCGGTCGAGCCACAAGCGGCGCTGCTGTGCCAAGGCCGTATCTTAAAGCCATGAAATAAAAGCGCGCGGCAAAACAGACCGCGCAAGGGGTGACGCCAAAGAGGCGTCAATAAGGAAAGGAGGGGAACAATGGCGGACAAGAACGCAGAAGTTGCAGTCGAAGGTAACGGCGGCATGAAGAAAACGCTTTCGCTCTGGAACTTCTTCACCATCGGTTTCGGTGCCATCATCGGAACTGGCTGGGTTCTGCAGGTCGGCGACTGGATGGTCGTGGGCGGCGGTCCCGTTCCCGCTATGATCGCATTCCTCTTGGGTGCAATCTTTCTCGTGCCCGTCGGAGCTGTTTTCGGTGAGCTCACGGCTGCTATCCCCATCTCGGGCGGCATCGTCGAGTATGTCGATCGTAGCTTTGGCCGTACGCTGAGCTATATCACCGGTTGGCTCCTGGCCCTGGGCAACGGCATCCTGTGCCCGTGGGAGGCAATCGCTATCTCGACCCTCGTGTCCGAGATGTTCGGCAGCCTGCCCGGTCTTGAGTGGCTGCGTGCCGTCAAGCTCTATACCATCCTGGGCGCCGACGTTTACCTGTTCCCGACGCTGATCGCGCTCGGCTTTGCAACCTACGTCATCTTCCTCAACTTCCGCGGTGCCAGCTCGGCCGCCAAGCTGCAGGCCTTCCTGACCAAGGCCCTGCTCTGCGGCATGCTGCTCGCCATGGGCGTCTCGCTGTTCACCGGCTCGCCGGACAACGCCATGCCCGTGTTCTCCCAGGTCACCGGTGCTGGCGGCGGCAAGCCTGCTACCGAGGGCACCAGCCTGTTCGCAGGCATCGTTTCGGTCCTGGTTCTGACCCCGTTCTTCTACGCCGGTTTCGACACCATTCCTCAGCAGGCTGAGGAAGCGGCCGAGGGCCTCAACTGGAACAAGTTCGGCAAGATCATCTCCCTGGCCCTGCTGGCCGCAGGCGGCTTCTACATGGTCTGCATCTACTCGTTCGGCACCATCCTCGACTGGCATGAGTTCGTTAAGAGCCCGGTTCCCGCGCTTGCCTGCCTCAAGGGCATCAACATGCTCCTGTACCTGGCCATGCTCGTCATCGCCACGCTTGGACCCATGGGCCCGATGAACTCCTTCTACGGCGCCACGAGCCGCATCATGCTCGCCATGGGCCGAAAGGGCCAGCTGCCCGAGAAGTTCGCCGAGGTCGATCCCAAGTCCGGCGCTCCCAAGCTCGCCTGCGTCGTTCTGGGCGTCATCACCGTCGTCGGTCCGTTCCTGGGCAAGAACATGCTCATCCCTCTGACCAACGTGTCGGCTCTCGCCTTCATCTTCTCCTGCGGCATGGTCGCCCTCGCTTGCCTGCGCATGCGCTTCACCGAGCCCGACCTGCCTCGTCCCTACGAGGTGCCCGGCGGCAAGTTTGGCATCAGCCTCGCTATCGTTGCCTGCGGCACCATCATTGGCCTGCTCGTGATCCCGTTCTCTCCCGCCTCCCTCAACATGGTGGAGTGGAGCATCGTGATCGGCTGGTTGGCTATTGGCCTGGCCCTCATGGCTTTCACCAATTCCCGCAAAAAGTAACGCCTAGCCGGGGCGGATCGGGTGCGCGGAATCCTCTCTCCCGCGCACCGAACCCGGCGCCACTTGGGTAGCTTTGTGAGGCCTTAACCCAACACGGCCTCGCCCACTATATGGATCCATAAGGAGGAACCATGTCCACTAAGTATGCAATCGTTGGCGGCAAGCTCATCGACGGCACCGGTGCCGAGCCGGTCGAGAACTCCCTCGTTCTCGTCGACGATAACGGCAAGATCGAGTATGCCGGTGTCATGCAGGACCTTCCCGAGGGCGTTGAGGTTATCGACGCCGCCGGCAAGACTGTCCTTCCCGGCCTGATCGACACCCACCTGCACTTCTCGGGCAACTTGACTGACGATGACACCGACTGGGTCATGCAGCCGCTCCTCGAGAAGCAGGCCGTCGCCGTCAAGCAGGCCTATGACTGCCTCACCCACGGCCTCACCACCGTCTGCGAGATCGGCCGCTTTGGTATCCAGATCCGTGACTGCATCGACAAGGGCGTCTTTAAGGGCCCGCGCGTTCTGGCCACTGGCCTCGGCTTCTGCCGCGTTGCCGGCCACGGTGACTCCCACCACTGCACCCAGGAGCTTAACAAGGAATCCCATCCCTGGGGCGACCAGGTCGACGGTCCTTGGGATTTGCGCAAGGCCGTCCGTCGTCGCCTGCGCGAGAACCCCGATGCCATCAAGATCTGGGCTACCGGTGGCGGCATCTGGCGCTGGGACTCCGGTCGCGATCAGCACTATTGCTCCGAGGAGATCCAGGCCGTGGTCGAAGAGGCAAAGATGGTCGGTATCCCCGTGTGGAGCCACTGCTACAACAACCACGCCGCTGCCTACGATTCCGTCCGCTTTGGCTGCGAGCAGCTGATTCACGGCTTCGATATCGATGAGCGCACCATGGACCTCATGGCCGAGCAGGGCACCTTCTTCACCCCGACGATCGCCTTCCTGCCCACCTGGTACGCCACCTATCCGCCCGTCTACGTCCCCGAGCTGCACGACAAGTACGAGGGCACCCTGGTCGAGAAGGAGCTGCAGCGCAACTACGACTGCCTGCGCGAGGCCAAGAAGCGTGGCGTCGTCATGACGATCGGCTCCGACTCCTTCTCCTTCGTTACCCCGTACGGCACCTGCTCCATCGAGGAGATGTACGAGTTCGTCGACAAGATCGGCTTCACCCCGGTCGAGACCATCACCTGCGCCACCCTCAACGGCGCCAAGATGTGCCACATCGAGGACGAGACCGGTTCCATCGAGGCCGGCAAGTGCGCCGACCTGCTGGTCGTCAACGGTGACGTCGCCGCCGACATCCATGTGCTCAACACCGACAACATGGATGTCATCATGAAGGACGGCTGGATCGTCGAGGCTGGCACCTTTGGCGAGGCCAACAAATACAGCGCCTAAGATACCGTTTGTCGATGACTGGATGTAAAACACAGTTTTTGATTGCATAATGCAATGGAGAGGGTCGCTTGCGGCCCTCTTTATTGCTATGGGTGTGGTAGATAAAAGGGGATGACGGTGGATTTAAACAGGCTGATTCTGGGCAAGAGTTACAACTCTACCAAGGTCTTTCGTACGGCCCAGCATGTGGTCCAGGCCATCCTGCTCGGTGTTGTCGTTCCGGCGCTTATTCTGCTGCTTATCTGGGATTTAACCGATAATCCCAATCCCGTTCCGGGCGTTGTCGTTATTGCCGGCCTGGTCATGCTGTGCTTCTTCTTCTCGTACGTCTTTGTCGTTCCCGACGACCTCACATCGAGCGCAACCGACCGTACGCTCGCCATCGCATCAAAAATATTCGCCTACACGTCGCGCGGCCTTACGCCCGAAGCGGCCCTGGGTGCCTCTAAAATTATCCTATCCGAGACCATCGCCTCCGCCATCTGCTTTACCGATGGCAAACAGGTGTTGGCAAGCTGGGGCGAGGACTCGGCAAAGTGCCCTGCCGGCACCCCGGTCGTGCTCAAGACCACGCTCAACGTGATCGAGTCCGGCGAACAGAGTGTGTTTTCGCGCGACGCCTCCAATGAGACGGGCGGCTATTTTCCCCGCCTGCGCGCCGGCATTGTCGCGCCGCTTACCGTGCGCGGGCATTGTGTGGGCACACTCGAGCTGTATTACCCCCGCCTGAGCAGCATCGATATGCGCCAGACGGCCCTTGCTTCGGGTTTTGCCGATCTCATTTCCACGCAGCTCGCCAGCTTTGAGCTCGAGCGCCAGGACGAGCTCACAGCTCGCGTTGAGCTACGCGCCCTGCAGTCGCAGGTCGACCCGCATTTTCTATTCAATACCATTAGCACGATTGTGTCGCTCGTTCGAACCGAGCCCGACAAGGCGCGATCGCTGCTGATCGACTTTTCCAACTACTATCGTCAGACGCTTTCTGATTCCGATACGCTCACCACGCTCGAGCACGAGGTGGAACAGGGCACCCGTTATATCAATCTTATGCAGGCCCGGTATGGCGACGGCCGTCTGCGCGTTTCGGTCGACATCGACTTTGAGGTGCGCGACAGCCTGGTGCCGCCGTTTATCTTGCAGCCGCTGCTCGAAAACTGCATCAAGCATGCGCAGCGCGAGACCGAGCCGCTTTCTATTCGTGTTAGGGCTTTTGAGACCGATGACGGCTTGGAGATCATCGTCGAAGATGACGGCATCGGTATGAACGAAGAAGTCTGCGCGCATCTGTTTGAGCAGCATCGCCGAGAGGAGCCCGAGAGCATTACCGCCGACGGCTCCATCAAGCGAGGTTGCGGTCTGGCGCTCTTCAATGTGCTTCAGCGCATCCATTTCTTTTACGGAGAAGATTCTGGCATGCGCGTGAAGTCCCAGGAGGGCGTGGGGACACAGGTCATCGTTGAGTTGAACGGCGAGCCGCATGAGCCGGCGCCGCTAACGGTGTAGCACGCGGTTGGATTGAGAGAAAAAGAGGGGAAGCGCATATGTCCGAAGGCTGGAACATCTTGGTGGTTGATGACGAGCCTCCCATTAGGGCTGAGCTACGCTATCTGTTGGAAAAGGATACGCGTGTGGGACAGATTGCCGAAGCGGGCAATGTCACCGAAGCCGTGGAGTC
Organism: uncultured Collinsella sp.; assembly: GCA_900541195.1. Taxonomy (GTDB): domain Bacteria; phylum Actinomycetota; class Coriobacteriia; order Coriobacteriales; family Coriobacteriaceae; genus Collinsella. The sequence goes on from UQIY01000012.1 coordinate 38,954, forward strand.
GATTCTGTCGAACAAGCCCGACGTGCTGTTTTTAGAGATTACCATGCCCGGTCGCTCGGGAATTGAGCTTGCCGAGACGCTGCAGAACCTAAAGACGCCGCCAGTCGTGGTGTTTGTGACGGCATTTGCCGAGTATGCGGCTGATGCCTATAACCTCGATGCTGTCGATTACATCGTCAAACCGGTCGAGGATGCCCGCTTGTCAAAGGCACTCGACAAGATCGAGACCGCCCTGGGTGCCCGTCGTGTTATCCATGCTCCGCGCCAACCTTTGCGTCTGACGGTGGACCGCGGGGGCAAAAAGGTGTTCATTCCCGCCGCAGACGTCTGCTACTTTGAGGCGCGCGCCGATTTTTGCAACGCCGTCTGCGCCGAGGGAACATACCTGGTCAATGAGTCGATTTCCTCGCTCGAGCGGCGCCTGGCCTCCGAGGGCTTTATCCGTGTCCACCGCAGTTATCTGGTCAATTTGGAAGACGTGCATAATGTCGAGATCGGTTCCACGGGTCTTATGGAGCTCAGGCTCGATCGCGTAACCTCGACGGTGCCTGTGTCCCGTCGTCGCGCAGCCGAGGTCAAGGCGCACTTGGGACTTGCGTAGGCAGTCTGCATATCATCGTTTACCGCCGCAGGTTTGGCGTGACCGTGCGGTGGGCATAATGGGTGACATCGAATGAAATCGAAAGGATCATTATGCCCGCGCTCATTACGCATCATCTGTTTGGCGAGGAAAGCATCGACCGTCTTCCGCAGGGCGTTATTACGTCCGACGAGGAGCGCATCGCCTTTATCCTGGGAAACCAAGGTCCCGACCCGTTTTTCTTCCACATGCTCACGCCGCGCATTTCCGACTGTATGTCGCTTGCTCAGGTCATGCACCGCTCGCGCATGTCGCGCCAGTTCTCGTGCCTGCGCGACGGCGTGTCGCACCTACAGCCGCGCGATGCCAATCTGGGTCGCGCCTTTGCGCTGGGCCTGCTGTCGCACTATGTGCTCGATCGCAATGCCCACCCCTTTGTCTACGAGCAGCAGTTTGGCATTGTTGAGTCCGACCCCGAGCTCGAGGCTTCGGGCAGTCAAGTTCACGCCGTGCTCGAAAGCGACCTGGACGTGCTGATGCTGCAGCTCAAACGTGACGGGGCCACGGTCGAGGATTATCCGCCGGCGGGCGAGATCGTCACTACCGACCGCATCAACCGTGTGGCCGGCGTGCTGATGAGCTACATCGCCGGGCGCGTGTACGGTATCGACATCCCGGCGGGGGAGTACGCCGGCGCCGTCTCGGACATGCAGATGCTCTATCGCACCATTGAGCCGGCCGGCTCGGTAAAGACGCGCGCGATTGCCCTGGTTGAGGGCTTGGTGCATGACTACTCGCTGCTCGACGGCCTTGCTCATCGCGTGACGACGGAGCTTCCCGAGCGCACCGGTAACCTGGGCCACCTGACATGGAAGAACCCCTTTACCGATGAGGTCTCGACCGAGAGCTTCCCCGAGGTCTTTGAGCGCGCGCTGACCGATTACGAGCTCACCGTTGCCCGCTTTATCGAGACCGGTGACATGGATGCCGTGACCGGCCATATCAACTATAGCGGCCGCGTACTCGACGCCGACGAGGAGTTCGACCGCGAGGAGTAGGACCCGTGCGTGCCCCTTTGCCGAATCCTTACCAGCGCTTCTGTGCAATTGGGGTACGATGAACTAACTGCATATCGGGCGAATACGAAGGGGCCCTGTCCATGAAATACACCAAGCTCGAGCGTAACTGGGTTATGTACGATGTGGGCAATTCGGCCCTCGTGTTGCTCAATACCTCGGTGGTGCCCATCTACTTTAACGCCATCAATACTGGTGCTTCCTCGGCAGACCTGGTGGTCGCTTGGGGCAACGCTCAGACGATCGCCTCGCTGGTCATTGCCATGCTCATGCCCATTCTGGGCGCGCTTGCCGATTACGCCGGCAACAAGATTAAGTTCTTCTTGGGCTTCTTCCTCACGGGCCTGGTTCTTTGCCTGGCGCAGGCTATCCCAATGTCCGCCATGGCATTTTTGACCGTGTACGTGCTGTGCACCATCGGCCTTAACTCTTCTATGACGTTCTACGACGCCATGCTGCCCGACATTACCACCGACGAGCGCATGGACGCCGTGTCCAGCTCGGGCTATGCCTGGGGCTACATCGGTTCCACCGTGCCGTTCATCATCTGCCTGGCGCTCATCATGGGTGGCCCCGCTCTTGGCGTCCCCACCATGCTGGCAACGCGTCTGTCGTTTATCATCACTGGTGCCTGGTGGCTCATCTTTACCCTGCCGCTCATTCGCACCTATAAGCAAAAGTACGGTCGCGAGCGCGGTCCCGAGGACACCATCGGCCACATCGTGGGCGGTGTGTTCTCCGAGGTCGGACACACCATGCGCGAGATCGCCCACAACAAGACCGTGCTGGTCTACATGATCGCGTTCTTCTTCTATATCGATGGCGTCCACACGGTCATTTCCATGGCTACCAGCTACGGCTCGGCTTTAGGCATCGACTCGACCCAGCTGGTGCTGGCGCTGCTCGTTACGCAGTTTGTGGCCTTTCCGTCTGCCATCATCTACGGCAAGCTCGCCGGACGCGTGGGCACGCTCAACATGATCCTGGTGGCCGTCGCCGCCTACATGGGCATTGTGCTGTTCGCCGCATTCTTCCTAAAGACCGCCTTCGAATTCTGGGTGCTTGCCATTATGGTCGGCCTGTTCCAGGGCGGCGTGCAAGCGCTCAGCCGTAGCTACTTTGGCCGCATTATCCCCAAGGAAAAGTCCAACGAGTACTACGGCTTCTTTGACATCTTTGGTCGTTATGCAAGCGTCATGGGCACTTTCCTGGTGTCGGTCGTCACCTCGCTGACCGGCAACCCATCGCTGGGCGTCCTTTCCATTGGCGTGCTGCTGATCGTTGGCTTTATGCTGCTGGTTCGCCTGTCCCGCATGACTCAGGCGGCAGAGCAGGCCGCATAGGAGCGAGCGGCTATTGGGCCTGTCCGCGGTACTCTTTTGGGGTTATCCGCAATAAACATTGCGACTTGCGAGCAATGATTTGCCCAAGTGGGTATGATGGAATCAGCTAGGTCGCGGGGCGTCGCCTGTGTTTGGCGGCGCCCCGTTTTTGTGTTGCAGGGAGGGTAAGGCATGAACGCCACAGTCGTGATTCCAACGTATTGGGCGGGCGATGACGCTTGCGCAAACGCCCCTGGCACTTATGACCATTCGACGCGACTCAACGCCGACAATTCCGAACTCGACCGCTGCCTGGCCTCGCTTGAGCAGGTGCGTGACATCCCACGCATCATCCTTTTGGTGGTCTGTCCCGTTTCTGCCACAGCCGATGTGTCGCTGCGCGTGCACGAGATTGTCGACGCGCATCCCACGCTCAAGGTCACCGTTGTCACCAACACCCAGGCCTCGCGCATCGCAGACCGGGTTGCTCAGATCGCGCCCAAGGGTTCGGGCGAGTGCGTGAGCCTGCGAGGCTACGGTGCCATCCGCAACATGGGGCTAGCCTGTGCCGCTGTGCTGGGGCATGACGCGGTTATCTTTTTGGATGACGATGAGACTGTCATCGACGCCGACTTTATGAAGCGCGCGACCTATGCGTTGGGGCAGCAGACGCGTCAGGGCTTGCCGATCTTGGTCAAGAGCGGCTATTTCTACGATCGCGACGGCTCGCCGCTGGCTCCCACGGACAAGGCGGGTATCTGCCATCGTTGGTGGACCAAGCGCATCGAGTTCAACCGTTGGATGAAAAAGGCGCTCTCGGGCACCCGCATCTCGCGCTCCAACTACGTGTGCGGCGGCCTGATGGCCCTGCATGCCCGCGCCTTTACGCGTGTGGCCTTTGACCCGTTTATCACCCGCGGCGAGGACTTGGATTACCTCTTTAACATGCGCATGTTTGGCTACGACGTGTGGTTCGATAACGAGTGGACCGTGCGCCATCTGCCTCCGGAGTCCGAAAAGCGCTCACCGCGCTTTATGCAGGATGTATACCGTTGGTACTACGAACGGGCCAAGTTGACATTCGCCGCGCATCAAAAGGAGCTCATTCCCGTTACGGCGGCATCGCTCATGCCCTACCCGGGCCCGTGGATTTCGCGCGAGCTCGACGACCGCGTGCGCAAGACCGCTATGGTCCGCAGCGTGTTTACCCGCGAGCATGAGGGCTACCTGCGCATCTGGCGCCATGGTATCGGCGAGGCAAAGGCCTATGCGCGCCAAAACGCTGCAAGCTACCTGCGTTTCCAGAGCTTTTGGCCCAAGATCATGGACGGGCTTTGGCGTGACGCACAACTGATCAGTATCCTGGAGGGGGCCGAATGATCGACCGCCGCGCCCAGCGCGATAGTTCAATATCAATCTTTCGCATCATTGCCGTTGCCTGCGCCATTTGCGTGCTGGTGTACTTTATTTTTGCCTTGGTGACCGGTATCGAGCCGATCGCCACGGTGATTGCCTGCGCGCTGCTGTGCATCTTTCTGTGCATCTTTATCTTTTTGACGCTCAATCCCGATTCGGTGCGCTCCCAGTACACCGAGGAGACGCTCTCGGTGGCCTCGGCCATGCTCGAGGACATTAAGGGCGGTCTGACGCAGGAGTCGGCGCGTTTGGTGTGCCGGCGCATTTTGCCCGAGACGCGCGCCATGACGGTGGCCATCACCGACGAGGACAACGTGCTTGCCTGTGCGGGAGAGTTTGAGGAAAAACTACTGCCAGATTCTCCCATCCACACGCTTGCCACACGCTACGTTATCGAACATGGCATCGTGCAGTCGTTCAACCGTATGGTGGATGTCGTGGGCTCGGACGGCTCGCACAACCAAGTTCCCGCCGGCATTATCGCCCCCATCAAGGTGGGCGATCGTACCGTCGGCACGCTCAAGTTCTACTACAAGACCCCGCGCGCCGTCGACCGTACCCAGTACGCGCTTGCCTCGGGCTTTGCCGAGATCTTGTCCACGCAGCTCGCCATCCACGAGCTCGAGGTGCAAAAGGAACTCACGGCGCGCGCCGAGGTGCGTGCGCTGCAGGCGCAGATTAACCCGCACTTCCTGTTCAACACGCTGAACACCATTGCATCGTTTACGCGCACCGACCCGCTGCGGGCCCGCGAACTGCTTCGTGAGTTCTCATCGTTCTATCGTGCCACGCTCGACAACTCGGGATCGCTTATTCCGGTCTCGCGCGAGGTCGCACAGACCAAGCGCTACCTTACCTTTGAGAAGGCCCGCTTTGGCGAGGACCGCGTGCTTGCGACGTTCGATGTGTCCGAGGACGTGGAAGATACGCTGGTGCCGGCGTTCGTGATCCAGCCGATTGTCGAGAACGCCGTACGTCATGGTATGGGCGATGACGACGCCCTGAGGATCGACGTGACCGTTCACCAAGACGGCGAGGATGCAATCTTGATTGCCGTGGCCGATAATGGCGTGGGCATGGATGAGGGTACCGCCGCCAGACTGTTTGACGAGCGTTCTGCCCGTCCCGACGCCAGCTCTCCCCAGGGTGGCGGCGCCGGTGTGGCCATGCACAATATTTCGGAGCGCATCCATCGCTTTTATGGGCCGCACTCCTATACGCGTGTCGAATCGGCGCCGGGCAAGGGCACCAAAGTGCTCCTTCATCTTGATTTGTCAGAGAGCATCTTCGACATTCAAGAGTAAAATAAAAGGCTACGGGCTCAACGTCATGCGACGGATGCCCGGCGTAGTTAGTTGACGAAAGGTTTTATCCCTATGCTGCGTGCGATGATTGTGGATGATGAGGCGCCGGCTCGCTCGGAGCTTCGCTTCCTGCTCGAGCAAACGGGCAAGATCGGCACGATCACGGAGGCGTCGAGCGTCCGCTCCGCCATCGAGATGCTTATGGAAAGTCGCGTGGATGTCGTGTTTCTCGATATCTCGATGCCCGGTGCCTCGGGCCTGCAACTTGCCGAGGCGCTGCATAAGCTCAAAAATCCGCCGGCGATCGTGTTTGTGACTGCGTATAGTGACCATGCGGTCGAGGCATTCGACGTGGATGCCGTCGATTATCTGATGAAGCCGGTCGAGGAAGCTCGCTTGGATCGCGCGATCGAGAAGGTCACGCAACGCACCAAGCCGGTTACGGACAGCAAGGTGACCATCGAGCGTATCCCGGTGGAAAAGGGCGGCCGCAAGGTGCTCATTCCCGTGGACGACATTCGCTTTATCATGGCCAAGGACGATTACTCCTGCATCTATACCGTCGATGATCGCTTTTTGTCGACGACCTCGCTGGCGCAGTTTGAGGCCAAGCTCTGCGACTTTGGCTTCTTCCGTGTTCACCGCCGCTATATCGTCAACTTGGCGTGCGTTACGGACGTCGAGACGGTGCCCTCGGGCGCCATCCAGCTGGGCATTACGGGCGTCGACGAACGCGTGCCGGTTTCGCGCCGCCGCGTCGTGCCGCTCAAGAAGGCTCTGAGTCTCTAGCACACTGGCCCCGCAGCCCTGTAGACCCATCGTCTGCGGAGCCGTGGGGCCTTTTTGTATGTATCTGCCGAATCGTTTTTTGCGGAAGGGATCCCATGAACAGTGCAAGCGCCAAGCGTATCGACATCATCTCGGACACCCACGGCTATTTATCGCCTGCGCTCTTGGATGAGCTTGAGGGCGCAGACCTGATCATCCACGCCGGCGACCTCACGTCAGAGATAGACTACGAGCACCTATGCACCATCGCCCCCGTGCGGGCCGTACTGGGCAACAACGATTACTACCGCGACTACGGCCCCGATGTAGACCGTCTTGCGCTCTTTACCTACGAAGGCCTTAAATTCGCCGTAGCCCACTACCGCGAAGACCTTCCGGTGGGGTCCGTAGACGTAGCCATCAACGGTCACACCCACGTAACCAAAGAAGCCCAAGTGGGCCGCTGCCTGGTCCTCAACCCAGGCAGCGCCAGCTACCCCAGAGGCACCCGAGGCCCCACCATGGCCAGAATGCTAGTAAAAGACGGCAAGATCATAAGCACCAAATTTATTGATCTAGAGTAACCACAACAAAAACGGGGGATGCAAATGCGTCCCCCGTTTCCATTTGAGCCAAAGGCAGAGCTTCAACAAAAACAATCAGACCAACCCCGCCGAGGAGCACGCGGGCTAGCCGCGCAGCGGCGCACGCCCGCAAAACTGGTTGAATAATGTGACGGCAGGGAGGGCTTCCGGGGCTGAGGGCGGGGGTTAAGTTTGTCGCGAGTTCCGCACGCAAAGGAAAGCACTTAATCTGTCTCTTATACACATCTGACGCTGCCGACGAAC
>UQIY01000013.1 GCA_900541195.1 uncultured Collinsella sp.
ACGAGATAGGCTCCGGTCTCGTGGGCTCGGAGATGTGTATAAGAGACAGCATGGAGTGCGGCGTCGCTGCCAAGCGCGATCTCAAAAAGGGCCGTACATCGCCGGCAGTTGAGCGCCTGATCGAGTGCAATATTCTGCTCTCGGGTGTTGGCTTTGAGAGTGGTGGCCTAGCGCTTGCCCATGCCATAGCCAACGGCCTGACGATTCTGCCCGAGTGCAAGGCCATGCATGGTGAGGCCGTGGCATTTGGCCTGGTGGTGCAGCTGCGCCTGGAGCGTGCGCCCGAGCTTGATCAGGTGCTCGAGTTTTGCCAGCGCGTCGGTCTGCCGACGACGCTCGAGGAGCTGGGCCTTGACGAGATTTCCGATGCCGACCTGATGAGCATTGCAGATGCGGTCTTTAGAAACGAGCGCAATATGGCCAACGAGCAGGCCAAGGTGACCAAACAAAAACTCGTGCAGCTCATGTGCGAGGCATAGCTTGGCACTTGATTGACCTTGTGCAATCGAGGCGGCGATAGGCCATGGGCTATTTGCCGCAAAGATGCTCCGCGTGTAATTTGCCCGAGGCGTGGGCCGATAGCGTATCATTATCTCTTGCTTGTTTGCACTGCTCAGGGAGGGGCCGCGCATGGCGCAGGAACACGATCTGTTTGATGACATTATCGAGATCAGCAAGGGTTTCGACTTTCTTAAAAACCCGCTTGGCGGCGTGACCGATGCACTCGATCCGTCGGCGCCGCAGTGGAATCCTGCCGACTACAAGGAGCGCCCGCGCGGCAACACCATTCCGTGCTTGACCTGCAAAAACGAAAAGAGCGGTTGCACCGCGTGCATGGACGTGTGCCCGGTCAACGCTATCGAGGTCGAGGAAGACGCCATCGAGATCCTCGACTCCTGTCGCAAGTGCGGCCTGTGCGCCGCTGCCTGTCCGACCGAGGCGATCATCTCGCCGCGCCTGGCGCCTAAAAACCTGTATGACGATATCGTCTCCGCTGCTACGAGCCACGAGACCGCCTACGTCACCTGCACACGCGCCCTCAAGCGCATGCCGCGCGAAAACGAGGTCGTCGTTGCCTGCGTGGGCGATATTACGGCCGAGACCTGGTTCTCGGTACTGGCGGACTATCCCAACGTGAGCGTCTACCTGCCACTGGGCGTGTGCGATAAGTGCCGCAACACCGGTGGCGAGGACATTCTGGGCGAGGCCATTGCTACCGCCGAGGAGTGGGCGGGTACGGGCATGGGCCTGGAGGTCGACCCCAAGAGCCTCAAATGCCATAAGCGCCGCGAGTACGAGCGCAAGGAGTACATGGAAAAGATTGCCCGTACCACGGGCCTGACGGTGACCAAGCTCAATCCGGCGACGGCGGCACTGGCCTCGGTGACGCAGAAGTTGAAGGCTCACCGTCACCAGATCACGCAGCTCGAGCGCACGCTCAACACCATGTGCGGCACCACGACGACCAAGCGTCGCCGTTCGCTCACGCACGGGCGGCAGCTGGTGCTCTCGACATTGCAAAACCATCCCGAGCTTGCCCAGAACATGCAGGTGAGCACGCCGGAATGCGATTTTGACAAGTGCACGTCGTGCGGCGAGTGCGTCAATGTATGCCCCACGTTCGCCTGCGATTTGGTAGGAAGCGGCCGCTTTGCGTTGGAGTCCACGTATTGCTTGGGCTGCGGCGCCTGCGTCAAGGTGTGCCCCGAGCATGCGCTCAAGCTGGTCGAGCACGATGCGTCCAATCTGGTCGTTGTCGACCCCGAGGCCGAGGAAAAGGCCGCTCAGAAGGCCAAGGCCCACGAAGAGGCCCAGAAGGTCAAGGCCGAGGCAAAGGCCAAGCTGGACAAGATGCTCGACCAGGTGGAGAAGCTCGCGGACTAGTCAGCGAGCTCTATCTCTGCTTCATTTGCGCCGCCGCGGTGTCCGGATTCGCCCGGATGCTGCGGCGGCGCTATACTTATACGGTTTGAAGTACCTGTACCAAAAGGAGCTGTCGTGTCCCTTTCCATCGGTATCGTGGGCCTGCCCAACGTGGGCAAGTCGACGCTGTTCACCGCGCTTACCAAAAAGACCGGCCTTGCCGCCAACTACCCGTTTGCCACGATCGACCCCAACGTGGGTATCGTCGATGTGCCCGATAGCCGCCTGCAAAAGCTCGCCGACATCGTTAACCCCGGCCGCATTGTGCCGGCGACGGTCGAGTTTGTCGACATCGCTGGCCTGGTGAAGGGTGCCAACGAGGGCGAGGGCCTGGGCAACCAGTTCTTGGCAAACATCCGCGAGACCGACGCCATCTGCGAGGTCGTGCGCTACTTTAAGGACCCCAACGTCATGCGTGAGGTGGGCCGCACGGGCGAGTTCGTCGATCCCGCCGGCGATGCCGACACCATCATGACCGAGCTCATCCTGGCCGACATGGGCACGCTCGAGAAGCAGCTGCCCAAGCTCGAGAAGGAGGCCAAGCGCGACAAGGAGCTCATGCCCAAGTTTGAGGTCGCCAAGCGCCTGCTTGCCTGGCTCAACGAGGGCAAGCGCGCCGCGTCCATGGAGATGACCGACGAGGAGCGCGCCGCTGCCAAGGGCTTGTTCCTGCTCACCATGAAGCCCATCCTGTATGTGGCCAACGTAGACGAGGACATGCTCAACGAGGACCTGACGCCCATTGATGGCGTCAAGCCGCTGCCCATCTGCGCCAAGATTGAGGCCGAGCTTTCCGAGCTCGATCCCGAGGACGCCGCCGACTACCTGGAGAGCCTGGGCCTGGAGCAGCCCGGTCTGGACGTGCTCGCGCAGGCGGCCTATAAGCTGCTCGGTCTGCAGTCGTTCTTTACGGCTGGCGAGATGGAGGTCAAGGCCTGGACGGTTCGTCAGGGCGCGACCGCCCCGCAGGCCGCCGGCGTCATCCACACCGATTTTGAACGCGGCTTTATTAAGGCCGAGGTTATTGGCTACGACGACTACATCGAGCTCGGTGGCGAGCAGGGCGCCAAGGCTGCCGGCAAGCTGCGCATCGAGGGCAAAGACTATGTCATGGCCGATGGCGACGTCGTGCACTTCCGCTTTAACGTGTAAGGGCGACGCATATGTTTAAATACGGCAAAAAAGCTGGCTACATGGGTATTGCGCTGCTCGTACTTGCGGTGATTCCGCTGGTGGTCGCAGCGTGCGTTATCCCCAACATTGGTCCCGAGGTGGCAACGAAGTTTAACGCCGCCGGCGAGGTGACGCGCTGGGGCAAGAGCTACGAGTTGCTGGCGCTGCCGGTGCTCAACCTGCTGCTGAGCGTGGCGACATACTTTACGGCGGGACGTCAAGCTAAAAACAATGATGACTCCGCCGCCATGGCGCGCATCGTGTGCGAGCGCTACCTGCGCAACGGCTGCATCACGGGCGTGTTCCTCAACGTGATCAACGTCTACTTTATGTATTCGGCGATTACTGGAACGGGCTTTGGCTTTGGTTTCTAGCTTGTCCTTTTAGGCAACGAGCCTGCACGCATATTCAATGGCTGCTGCGAGGCCGCCGCTCGATCGTGGTTTAAAGACCATATCGGCGGCGGCCTCGTTTTCGTATCCGGCGCCGCGAAGGGCAAGTGCGATACCGGCTTCCAGGAGAAGGGGCAGACCGTGTTGGCTGGTTGCGATTACGGCAGCCTGATTGAGCGAGCAGCTGTGCGCTTGGCATTGGATGGCAAGTTCACCTTGCGCCGGGCAAGGGACCAGAACGGCGGCGACGCGACTTGATAGCAATGCAAATGCTGTGCGCTCATCGGGCGAAAGGCATTCTGCTTCAACGACGACGAGCTTGGGCGGCGCGCTGTTTGTGCGAAACGTGGCTCGGTACATGCGGACCGAAGAACCCAACATAGAAAACTCCTGTGTATTCGGCAAAACGTAAACTATAGTTTACGTTTATGTTCGGCTCCATTTCAAACTCGGCTGCATGGACGAACGTGCGAAACAGATTCTTGGCAGGCGGGTCGAAGAGACACGCAGGGACCTTGGTATCTCCAAGGTTGATTTTTGTGTGGCGACAGGAATCAGCCGACCCTACCTCGACCGAATCGAAGATGGGACGGCAAATTTCACGCTCAAGGTTCTATTTAAGATCGCACCCGCACTCGGTATGACGGTGTCAGAGCTTCTTGAGGGTATCGAGTAGCCTTTTTTGCTAGATTTGCCGCTTGTTGAACGGGTCCCCCCGACGGCGGCGTGCAAAAACGCGAGTATTCAGCATCCCTCAATAATTTGACGGCAGCCGGGGCCACAAATACGACGCGTAATGTTTTGGACTATCCACAAAATTCAATAATATGAGGAATAACAAGCGCGCGGAACGAGTCTTTCGAGTCGAAAGGCAATTTACAGCCAGCGGTTTTAACGTTCCCGGAAGGGGCGGATGCTGAAAACTCCGCTTTTTGCACGTTCCGAGGGGTACCACGTGCCCTACAAGGCCCAAAGAGGCGGATTTTGTTTTAGCTACGCCATCGGGATGCGGTCGTGGTTGACTTGGCTGTAGAACAGGCGCTGGATCTCGGCAGCATCGCGTGACTGGCCGAGTGCCCACATGGTCTTGGCCACGAGCGTCTCGGTGGTCATGTCGTCGCCGCGCAGAATGCCCGGATGATCGGCGTAAGCACGGCCGACCTCATAAACGCCCAGATCGAGGCCCTCTTCGGGGACCTGCGTGGTCATAACGACAGTACGACCCGAATCAACCCAGCGGAAAATCGCCTCCTGGAACGACTCGCCCGACTCACCAAACTCGGGGATACCGCCAATGCCAAAGGTCTCCAAAATCACGGCGTCGTAGCTATCGGCAAGGGCGTCGAGGATGCCCGGATTTACGCCGGGCGTGAGCTTAAGGACAAACACGCGCGGGTCGATGCTGTCGTAGAAACGCACCGGGTTTTCGCCCTGATGCGTGCCGTGAAGCCCGTTGCGCACGATGCGGTCATTGCGGATATAGGCGATGGGCGGATAGTTGACGCTAATGAACGCGTTAAAGCTCATGGTGCGCTGTTTGCGGGCGCGCGTGCCGGCAATGGCTACGCCGCCAAACACGATCGAGACGTCGTGCGAGTGCTCGTCGAGCGCATAGAGCAGGCTCTGGTACAGGTTGAGCTTGGCGTCGGTAAAGGGATTGCCCATGGGCTTTTGCGAGCCGGTGAGCACGATGGGCTTGGGGCTGTCCTGAATCAGGTAGGAAAGCGCTGCCGCGGTATAGCTCATGGTGTCGGTGCCGTGCAGAATCACGAAGCCGTCGTGGTCGGCATAACCCTCGACGACGACGTCGCGGATACGCATCCAGTCACTGGGGCGCATATTTGTGCTGTCGATGTTCATGGGCTGCATGACGTCGAGCTCGCAGAGGCCCGAGATCTCGGGGACGCTCTGGGCGAGCTCCTCACCGGTCAGGGCGGGGGAGAGGCCGTTGCCGTCTTCGGTCGATGCGATGGTGCCGCCCGTGGCGATGAGAAGGATGCGCTTCATGCTGGTATTCCTATCGTATTTGCCGCCGCAGAGGCGGAGTTGTTCGGCAGTATTGTGGCACAGGGCGTTCAATGTTCAAACGTATTACATCATCTGTAACGTCTGGTAACACATCAATTGCCGTCAAATAGGGGCCCAGGTCGTGCGTTTGCCGTGCGCTGATGGCTGCGAGGGACGAGAAAACCCATATAACGTGTACACTATGGAGGTTATTTTCGTTCATTCACGCGGGTGGGCACCGGCTCCCCGCCAACAAGAGGGGGAACCATGGATCAAAAGGCTTCCGCAAAGGTCCTCGTACTCGACTTTGGTGCGCAGTACGGTCAGCTCATTGCCCGTCGCGTCCGCGACCTCAACGTGTATTCCGAGATCGTCCCCTGCGACATCTCGGCCGACGAGATTCGCGAGATGAACGCCTCTGCGCTCATCCTTTCCGGCGGCCCGGCCTCCGTGTATGCCGAGGACGCTCCGTCCATCGATCCTGCCATCTTTGACCTGGGCCTTCCCGTCCTGGGCTTTTGCTACGGCCATCAGATCACGGCCGTGACGCTCGGCGGCAAGGTCGGCCACTCCGAGGTGGGCGAGTACGGCCGCGCCACCATCACGCGCACGGCAGGCGCCAAGCTCTTTAACTCCACGCCCATGGAGCAGACCGTGTGGATGAGCCATCGCGACGCCGTCTCCGAGGTGCCCGAGGGCTTTACCGTTACCGCCAGCACCGATGTGTGCCCGGTTGCCGCCATGGAGTGCGTCGAGCGCAAGATCTTCACCACGCAGTTCCACCCCGAGGTCAAGCACTCCGAGTACGGTCAGCAGCTGCTGAGCAACTTCCTGTTTGAGATCTGCGGCCTGGAGCCTAACTGGAGCATGGACAACCTGGTCGAGACCATGACGGCCGAGTTTCGCGAGAAGGTCGGCGACGACCGCGTGATTCTGGCTCTGTCCGGCGGCGTTGACTCCTCCGTCGTGGCTGCGCTGGGCGCACGCGCCGTGGGCAAGCAGATGACCTGCGTGTTCATCAACCACGGTCTGTTGCGCAAGGGCGAGCCCGAGCAGGTGGAGGAGGTCTTCACCAAGCAGTTCGATGTCGACTTTATCCACGTCCACGCCGAGGACCGTTATGCCGAGCTTCTGGCCGGTGTGACCGAGCCCGAGGAGAAGCGCCGCATCATCGGCACGCAGTTCTGGAAAGAGTTCTTCGCCGTGGCGCAGCAGCTCGAGACCGATGGCAAGCCGGTCAAGTACCTGGCTCAGGGCACCATCTACCCCGACATCATCGAGTCCGGCGCTCGCAAGACGGGCGGCAAGACGGCCACCATCAAGAGCCACCACAACCTGATCCCGTTCCCCGAGGGCGTGCACTTCGACCTTATTGAGCCGCTCGACCACTTCTTTAAGGACGAGGTCCGCGCACTTGGTCTGGCGCTGGGCCTGCCGGGCCACATCGTGTTCCGCCAGCCTTTCCCGGGCCCGGGTCTTGCCATCCGCATCATTGGTGCGGTCGACAAGGAGAAGCTCGAAATCCTCAAGAACGCCGACGCCATCGTGCGCGAGGAGCTCGACGCCTACAACCAGCGTCTGTTTGAGCAGACCGGCGAGCGCAACTCCGAGCATAGCTGCTGGCAGTATTTCGCGGTTCTGCCCGACATTAAGTCCGTGGGCGTCATGGGCGACGAGCGTACCTACCAGCGCCCGATCATCCTGCGTGCCGTCGAGTCCAGCGATGCCATGACCGCCGACTGGGCCAAGCTGCCCTACGACGTGCTGGCCCGCATTTCCGGCCGTATCGTGGCCGAGGTCCCCGGCGCCAACCGCGTGTGCTACGACATCACGTCCAAGCCGCCCGCGACGATTGAGTGGGAATAAACGATATTCGTTGATTTCAAGCCTCTGACCTGCGAAAACAGGTCGGGGGCTTCTTATTTTGCAACCTCTGTGCAACCTTTGCGGTTTCGCGCCCCGTGAACAGGGGATGTAGCACTGTTCACGTCTGGGCCCATGTCGGCACCGATCAATGCCCGCGCTGCTTCTGCTTGCGCTTCAGCTTCCGCTGCTCGAAGCACGTCGCCCGGGGTTCCTCGCCAGAGGAGAACTGACCGTTCCTTGCGAAACCGCGAGACCAGCTATATCCGCTTGCTGCGGGCTTGCTTGAGCCAGTTCCTCTTGAAAGAGCCTATACCTCCGAAGAACTTGTTGTACGTCTCACCGTTCTCCTTGGCCTCGCACTTGACCAAGGCAAGTTCGATGGTGCAGAGGTAATCCGCCACTTGCTCGAGGCGGTAGCCGGTCATCGAGGTCTTGCGGCGTCGGACGACCCCTTTTGAGAGGACCTTGCCCACCGAGTCGTCTCGCCCGCGGAACAGAAGGAGCGCATCCTCGCGACCTTCGGCGACCTGTGCTGCGAGATGGAGGGCTGCACCATCGTGCAGGGCCCTTTCCAAAGCGAAGTGTCGAGCCGAAGTGTTGAGCGTCGGCCCTGAATGTTCAATGGCCGTTGTTTTCTGCCCCTCAAGTGGTGAACTTCTCCTCGGGGCTGTTGATTCCCCCACGCGCCCCCTTCCGTTCTCTGTGTTCCCCTTATACTCCTTGTACAAGGAGGTAAGAAGTCATGGACAAGACCGCACAGGACAGCTTGGCAAAGAAGCCCGTCGACATGAGGGGCAGGATTCTCGAGCATCTCGAGGCCCTCACCTCTGCCGTCTCGCTCGACGACCTTGCCCGTCTGTCCACCTCCGACATCGCCGAGACGCTCATCATCTCCAGGAGTCTGGCGAGCCAGTACCTCAACGACCTTGTTCGCGCCGGCCTTGTGGTTAAGGTGGCGGGCAGGCCTGTCCGTTATTTTCATCGCCGCGCGTTCCAGAAGCGTTTTCAGGTAAAGCTCTCTGCAAGCGAGTACGCCTCGCTCGCCGACCTCATCCAGGCGACGGGAATCGCCGATCACCGTGACTTCGCGCGTGCCGTGGGCTTTGACCTGAGCCTCAGCTCCGTTGTCGAGCAGTGCAAGGCTGCGGTTCAGTACCCTCCGTTCGGCCTGCCCATCCTCTTGAGCGGCGGCGTGGGTGTCGGCAAGTCTTTCCTTTCTCGTCTTGTGTACGAGTACGGCAAGAACCAGGGCTTGCTGTCCCGCGACTCCTCCTATGTGCGCATCGACTGCGCCGGGGTCCCGGACGCCGCCTCGTTCAACGGGCTTCTTGACGAGTCGATCGCGAAATCGCGCGGGGGTGTGGTTTTTGTCAACGGCATCGAGGCACTCTCTCCCTCTGCGATGGAGCGCTGCCTTGCGACGGCCCTCGGGCTCGATGCCTCCCAGGATGCGCCGCGCGCTCGCCTCGTTCTTTCGACGACGCTTTCCGCCGATGACCTGAAGGTTTCCTCGGCCTACAGCAAAATGCCCATCTGTGCCCGCGTCCCCTCACTCAAGGAGCGGACCCCCGAGGAGCGCGAGGATCTCATCTTGAGCTTCCTGCGCAGCGAGGGGTGCCGAATCGGTTCTGATGTGAAGATTAGCCGCGGCGCATACCGTTGCCTCGTGAACGCGGACTTTTCCGATAACATCGCCGGCTTGCGCGCCTGCGTGACGAACTGCTGCGCCAAAGCGTTCCTCAATCGCGAGGGCGACTACGTCGTCGTTCGCCCGTATCTTCTTCCCAGCGGGCTCCTCTCCTCCGCGCAGATCGATCAACAGCCCGACGATGGCGTTCTGATCGACGCGTCCCTGGATGCCGCCGAGAGCACAGGGCCGGTCGAGCAGGCGCTCGATGCCCTGTGCTCTCTCGATGAGCGATTCTGCGCCGGGGAGCTCTCTGTCTCCGAGCTCGTCTCGCAAGCTGTCTCCGCTGTGCGCGGCGTTGAGGATCACTTGATCTTCGGCCGCGGCGTTACCTCCTCGAGGTCGCGCGCCTTCGAGCGCATCGTGGGCGCGGTCCTTGCCGACGCAGGCTCTTCTTATGGCATCGAGCTTTCGAGGAAGGTCGCTTTTCTACTGGCCCAGGAGATTTGCCTGCAGTTGTGGCCGGGCATCGGCCTGGCTAAGCGAAAGTCTGCCTGTGCGGAGCAAATCTCCCATCTCCTCGGTGCCGTGACCTCCGAATTACCGTTTGCCTCGAGCGTCTCCGATCAGGTCGCCGCAGACGTGGAAGGGGCGCTGGGAATCTCGCTCGATCACTTCACGAAGACGCTTCTGACGCTGTGCGTTGCATCGGAGTCTCGCGACGCGAAGGCCCTTCGAACGCTCTGCGTCATCTTGTCCCACGGCTACTCAACGGCGACGAGCATCGCCGACGCGGCGAACCGTATGCTCGGCATGCATGTGTACGAGGCGGTCGACATGCCCTACGACCAGCAGCTGAAGGACATCGTCGGTCCGCTCCAGCGCCTCGTCGACCGCCATTCCTACTGCACCGGGGTCGTGTTCCTCGTCGACATGGGATCCTTGGAGGAGGCCTATAAGGCCCTCGAGAACGTTACCGACTCCACTATCGGCGTGGTGAACAACGTCTCTACCGGTCTTGCGCTCGAGATCGGGGTCGGGCTGCTCGGCGGCAAGTCCATCGCCGAGGTTCTTGGCGATGCGACCGACGCGTGCGTGACGCACTGCAAGGTGATCGAGCGCGCCAACCGTGAGGACGCCATCGTCTTCTGCTCCGAGTCCGGGGTCGACGCCGCGGAGAGGATACGCCAGCTCGTCTCGCAGAGCCTCCCGCGCACCATAGGCGCGCGCCTGCTCACGAGGGCCTTCAAGCAGCTCGTCGCGAACGGGTCGAACGACGCCGTTTTCTCCGAGCACCGCGTCTGCGCCGTCATCGGCACGGGAGACCCCGGGGTCGCCTCCGTCCCTTTCGTCGCCCTCGAGGACATCATGTCGACGGCGTCCGCCTCTAAGGTCGATGCCGTGTTCGGCAGGTGGCTTGACGCTTCCGAGCTCTCTTCTTTCCACGAGAAGCTGCTCTCGAACATGACGCTGCAGAACGTCATCCGCTCCATCACCATCCTCGACCCGGAGCGGCTATTCCATGAGATCGAGAGCGCCGTGCACGAGCTTCAGCGCAGGACAGGCGAGAAGATCGGCAGCAACGCCATCATTGGGCTCTACGTCCACCTCTGCTGTCTCGTCGAGCGCCTTGTTACCAGAAACCCCATTGAGACCTACGTTGGCCAGGACCGCTTCGAGGAGGAACGCGCCGATTTCATCGAGTCCTTCAGGCAGAGCTTCTCGAGCATCTCGACGCGCTATCGCGTAGAGGTTCCCGTAAGCGAGATCGCATATGTCTTCGACTACATAAGCGTGAGCGCCGCCCCGGCGCGAGAAGAGCGCCTCGGCTCCTCGGACCTCCTGCTCGACGAGTGACCTTCCCCGCGCCGCCGCAAGCTGACCGCGCGTCCTCAATAATCCGATAACCCCTTGCCCGGCGCGAATCCGGATAGCGCCGAGGCAGTACCGAACGTAAAACTTCATTTGATAGGAGCAAACATGAGTGTTGTTATGGCACGAATCGACAATCGCCTGCTTCACGGCATCATCGTGACGCAGTGGGCCCCGGTGTCGGGCGCGACCCGAGTCATGGTCATCGACGACAAGGTTGCCGGCGACGAGGTCCTGAAGTCCACTATGAGGATGGCGCGCCCCGCGGGCATGGCCGTCTCGATCATCTCCGAGCAGACCGCGCTCAAGAACTTCGCGGCGGGCAAGTACGACCGCGAGAAGGTCTTTGTCATCGCCAAGGAGCCCGAGACGATCCTTCACCTGGTCGAGTCGGGCATTGAGCTCCCGTCGCTGATCGTCGGCGGCTCTCTTGTCAAGGAGGACGGCGTCCAGCTCACCCAGCGCGCCTATGCCTCCGCCGAGAACGTCCAGAGCTACAAGGCGCTCATCGCCCGCGGCGTCAAGGTGACGGCACAGTTCGTGCCCGCCGACAAGCCCGTCTCCGTCGCCGACCTCATCTAAGGAGGGATCATGGTCAACTTCACTATCCTGCAAGTCGTCCTTTTGACCCTGCTGGCCTTCATCAAGCACGTGGACTACTACGGCATCCCGATGATCTTCGTCAACTATGCCGTCTTCTGGGGCCTTATCACCGGCGTCGTCATGGGCGACTGGCAGACCGGCCTCGTCATCGGCGGTACCATCCAGCTCATGCAGCTCGGCGTCGCGGGCTTCGGCGGCTCGTCGATTCCCGACTACGGCACGATGGCCATCATCGCCACCGCCTACGGCGTGACCCTGGGCTCCGACACGGGCCTCGCCATCGGCCTGCCGGTCGGCATGCTCGGCATCCAGCTCGACGTCATCGTCAAGATCCTCAACGGCTTCGTCGTCGAGAAGTCCCAGAAGTTCTGCGACGAGGGCAAGTTCAAGCAGATGAACGCCATCCTGTGGGTCTGCCCCGTGCTCTTCGGCCTGTGCGCCGCCCTGCCCGTCTTTGTCTCCGTGACCCTCGGCCAGCCCGCCGTCAACTGGCTCCTCGAGGTTATGCCCCAGTGGTTCCTCTCCGGCCTCACCCTCGCCGGCAAGATGCTCCCGGCCGTCGGCATCGCGATGCTGCTGCGTTACATGCCCACCGGCAAGTACTTCCAGTACCTGCTCGCCGGCTTCTTCCTCTCGGCCTTCCTGAACGTGCCCATCATCGGCGCCGCCATCGTCGGCGTTGCCCTCGCGATCGCGTTCTACCAGCGTGCCGAGAGGGACACCGAGCTCGCCGCCCACGCTTCCGCAGACGCCTTCATCGGAGAGGATGAGTAACCATGGAAAACGAGAACATCACCGCCGTCGCCGAGGGCAAGCCCTCCGGCTACAAGGTCACCAAGAAGGACCTGCGCAACGCGAACTGGCGCTGGCTCATGAGCGTGTGCACCTTCAACTACCAGACCCAGCAGGGCGCCTCAGTCGCCTACGCCCTCTCGCCGGTCCTGAGGAAGATCTACACGAACGACGAGGACTATAAGCAAGCGCTCAACAACCACTTCCGCTACTACAACACCCAGCCTTGGCTCGCCGCCATCATCCTTGGCGCCTGCGTGGCCATGGAGGAACGTGACGGCCTAGCGGAGGCGGACGCCGTCCAAGACCTGAAGATCGGCACCATGGGACCGCTCGCCGGCGTCGGCGACTCCCTGCTCATGACCATGATCCCGACCATCATGGGCTCCATCGCCGCCTACATGGCCATCGAGGGCAACCCCGTGGGAGCCGGCATCTGGTTCGCGCTCATCCTGGCCATCTTCTGGGTCCGCATGCACGCCCTCGAGTTCGGCTACAAGCAGGGCGTGAAGCTCGTCACCGACTTCAGCGAGAAGCTTCCCAACCTCACTGCCGCCGCCTCCGTGCTCGGCCTCACCGTGGTCGGCTGCCTCATCGCCTCGGTCATCGGCGTCACCTGCCCGATTAGCTTCAGCTTCGGCGACGTCTCGATGGAGATTCAGCCGCTGCTCGACAAGATCCTGCCTGCCATGATCCCCGCTGCCATCACGGGAAGCGCGTATTACCTTCTTACCAAGAAGAACGCGAGCATGACGGCCCTCATCCTCGTGGTGATCGTCCTCGCGATGGTCGCCTCCGCCGCCGGCATCCTCGCCTAGCTTCGACCCAAGAGATTGGTGAATCAATGAGAAAGATAGTTGTGGCGAGCCATTCCCTTCTCGCCCAGGGCTTCAAGGACACCCTCGAGTTCCTTACGGGTAAGAGCGACGCCGTCAACGCCGTGTGCGCCTACGTGAACGACAACGGCGAGGGGCTCGACGCGGCGGTCAAGGCGGCTCTTTCGGGCACTGACGAGGTCGTCGTCCTCACCGACGCGCTCGGCGGCAGCGTGAACCAGCGCTTCTCCCGCTTCGCCTCCGACCGGATCCACGTGATTGCGGGTGTCAACCTCCCGCTCGCCATGACGGTCGTGCTCGCGCGCCCCGACGAGAAACTCGACTTCGACGCCCTCGTCAACGAGGCGCGCCAGCAGATCGTCTACGTGAACGGTGCCAGTTCCGCCGAGTGCGAAGACGACGAATAGAGGAGGTCGACGATGAGAGAGTTCCTTAAGGACGTGTGGATGCACGGCGGTGAGGAAAGCCGCGCCATCACCCCCGAGAACATCACGGGCGAGAAGGGCCGCGCCGCCATGTCGGCCAGCCACCTCGGCGTCGGCCGCAAGGGCTCGTGCTGCGTGCCCCTTGAGTCCGGCGAGACCATCACGCTCGCGGACATCGAGGGCCCCGGCATCATCCGCCACATCTGGATGACCGTCCCCGACAAGACCGCCGCCGGCAGCTTCGTCATGCGCGACCTTGTGCTGCGCTTCTACTGGGACGACGAGGAGACCCCCTCGGTCGAGTGCCCTGTCGGCGACTTCTTCTGCAACGGCTTCGGTGAGCGCGCCATCGTCAACTCGATGCCCATCTGCGTGAACCCGACGGGCGGCATGAACTGCTACTTCGAGATGCCCTTCAGGAAGCACGCCAAGGTCACGCTTACGAGCGAGCACCCCGGGTTCATTAAGTACATCTTCTACACGTTCAACTACGCGCTCACCGACGTGCCGGACGACGCCATGTACTTCCACGCCCGCTTTAACCGCGAGCGCAGCACTCGCAGGGGCGTCGACTACACCGTGCTCGACGGCGTGCGCGGCAAGGGTTACTACGTCGGCACCTACATGGCCCTGTGCGCCCTGGAGCGCTATTGGTGGGGCGAGGGCGAGATGAAGTTCTTCCTCGACGGCGACGAGGAGTTCCCCACGGTCACCTCGACGGGAGCCGAGGACTACTTCGGCGGTGCCTGGGCCTTCCTCGACAGGCCGCCCCACGCGCTGCCCGAGGCGCAGTGCTTCAACACGCTGTTCGCCGGCTACCCGTACCGCTCGACGCGCGACGCCACGCGCGACCGCTTCAGCGCGGGCAAGCCGAACCCGAACCCGATGCTCGCGACCAACGACGACGCGCTGCCCAGGCACGGCCTCTACAGGTGGCACCTTCCCGACCCGATCTCGTTCAAGGAGGACCTGCGCGTGACGTTCCAGGACCTCGGCAACGACGACATCAAGCTCTACGAGCGCGAGGACGACATCTCCACCGTCGCCTACTGGTACCAAAGCGAGCCGCACGCCGTGCTCGCCCCGTTTGCCGCAAGGCAGGACCGCGTGCCCAGGTAGGGTCGCCTCGAAACAAGCCAACGTTATGGGCGCCCGCGGTTGACCATGACTGCGGGCGTCCCTTTGTAAGGAGGATCACATGAGCGAAAAGCAAATGAGGCTCGGCGCCCTCGAGGCCGGCGGGACCAAGATGGTCTGTGCCGTGGTGTCCGGTGACGGCGAGGTCCTCGACCGTATGGAGACCCCGACGCTTACGCCCGCCGAGACCGTCCCGCAGATGATCGAGTGGTTCACCGCCCGCGATGTGGACGCGTTGGGCATCGGCGCCTTCGGCCCGACCTGCGTCGACCCCAACGACGAGCGCTACGGCTCCATCCTCCAGACGCCCAAGCTCGCGTGGCGAGGCCATGGTCTTCGCGCCGCGTTCGCCGACGCCCTCGGGATTCCGGTGGCCTACGACACGGACGTGAACGTTGCCTGCCTCGGCGAAGTGGTCTTCGGCTGCTGCAAGGGGCTCGAGGACGCCGTCTACGTGACCATCGGCACCGGCGTGGGCGCGGGCGTCATGTGCGCGGGCAGGCTCCTTCACGGCATGCTGCACCCCGAGGCCGGCCACATGCTGGTAAGGACCCGTCCCACCGAGGAGGGACGCTGCGTCTGCCCGAGCCACGCGAGCTGTCTCGAGGGCCTCGCCTCCGGCCCCGCCATTGCCGCGCGCTGGGGAAAGCCCGCGGCCGAGCTCGCGGACAACGATGAGGCGTGGGCGCTCGAGGGGGATTATCTGGGGCAGATGTGCGCGAACCTCGTGCTCATGTACTCGCCTCGCCGCATCGTCCTCGGCGGCGGCGTGATGCACCAGGAGCAGCTCTACGGCATCGTCCGCAAGAAGACCCTCGAATATCTGGGTGGCTACATCCAGACCGCCGAGCTTAAGGACATAGAGAGCTACATCTGCGCCCCGGGCTGCGGCGGCGACCAAGGAATCCTCGGCGCGGCCGAGCTGGCAAGAAGGGCGCTCGCGTAACTTGCGCTCTCTCCGCCATACAACGCGTTAAGAAAAGACGAGCGCTTCTTGCCAATTGGGCGGCAAGAAGCGCTCGTCTTTTGCATTTTTGTCTCTCAAAATCTTATTTTCACGATTTGCATTTTCATCCCGTTGTCACCGACCCTTGCGAGAAACCGGAAAAAGCCGCTGACAGAAGGGTCTCTCAAATCGTTATAACCCAGCATATAGCCGCGACTTGTGACCTGCAGACGGCTGTCCTACGTGCCGATTTCCTTGGCGGCATCCGAAACCGCAAAATATGCCCCCACATCCTTGATTTTTGCAGTCTTAAGCCATGTTTTTGCGATCATCTTTACTGCCGTCCGATTGGCAGCATCAAAGACCAGCACACCGCCGGGGAAAGCGTCCGCCATCTCCCGCACCAGTTCCCGGACCTGCTGGGTCAGAAAGTAATAGAACACCCCGGAGGCAAAGAACACCGCCCCGCCGGAGGCATCGATTTTGCTAAACCATGTGGTGTCTTTCAGGTCGCAGGGGATATTTTGTTCTCGATCCCCGGCGGGCAGTAGCTGCTGCCGCAAGGCAATCACATCCGGGAAGTCCAGATTGTAAATCTTGCATCTACCGTTGTCGCAGGTTCTGCCGGTGTTGTCCAGTCCGCAACCCAGATTGACCACCGCCGCATTGGGGTGGCCTTTCAGGTAATCCTGTACCTCGAAAGCAAGATCACCCTGCCGCATGGCCACCTCCAGCGCACCAAAACGCTGCATCAGGCTGCGGGAGCTTTTCGCTGCCTCTGAAAAGTCGTAGTCGATTTGGTCGAGCAGACGAACCGCTGTTTCATCCCTATAAAGGTTCGGGTACAGCTCCGTACACAGCTTCCGGGAATACAGCGGGAGGATCAGCGTCTCCTGAACAGTGTTTTTCTCAATTTTACATTTCATAGGTTTCTTCCTCAGTGAATAAAAACTGTCATAATTGCCGCCAGCACAGCCGCTATGACCGTCATGCCTATCGCCATTTGCGGGCATTTTTTCAGCAGCCGTTTTATGTTCGCCCCGCCGCCGCAGCCGCAATCCAGCACCTTGGCGTTTGGCGCAAGTCGTAGAAATCGAAGTCCCCACCGCGCCACAGGGCTGTGGCCCAGATTCATCATGGCAACCATGAGTTTTCCGCCGAGGCCCACGGGCTTGCGGGTGTTTTCAAAGAACGACATCTGGCCCCTCCGATTTTGTGCATTCCGCATAGGTCAACGGGAAGGAGGCCTTCAGCACCGCGCTTTTCTGCACCGCCCAGCCGTTTTGACGCAGGAAACGTAGGTATTCCTCGCTTGTCCACCTGCTGTGGAGAGGGAATCCCGTCATACTCATGAAAAAGGCTTTTGCCTTGCCGGAAACCGAGTTCCCCGCGTGGGTGAAGGTTGGCGCGATGAGCACGCCGTCGTCCTTCAGCACCCGCCTGATTTCTTGCAGGGCCTTTTCCGGATGCGGCACTATGTGAAGCGCGTTGGACGCGATCACCACTTCGAAGGACTTCTGTGCATAGGGCAGGCGGAACATATCTTGTACGGAAAAGTGCAGCTTTGCGGATTGATTGTCCCGCTTTGCTTCATGGATCATCTTTGCAGAAGCGTCCGTAGCCTCGATGTGTGCCGCCGCATCCACGATGCTCTTTGCGATAAGCCCCGTGCCGGTGGCAACCTCCAGTACGGTTTTTGCTTTCACTACCGGCCGGATCAGCCCATACATCTTCTCATACGCCGCCCGGTCGTTTCGCATGAAACGGTCGTACCGACTGGCATTCTTGTCTCAGAAGCCCTTGCGTCCATGCATGGCTGTCGCCCCCAAACAGTTAGAGCCATCTAACTATAACACGCGAATCATGAAGTAAGATAAGGCTAACCTTATTTTCTTGGCCAAGACGCATCTCTTCGGTTTTCGCTTATAACGGTGTGAGTCAGATACTAAGCTGGAGCTGAAGAAGGAGCTTGGCGGACAGGTAGGTCGATATTGGTTCCCGGAACGGTGATCCATCCAATTACACCAGGGCTCTAGTCATGCAGGTAAACCCAATCCATGACGGGAAATAGGTTCTTTTCTCTAGCTCGACGTCTTTCGGAGCTTGACGATTTGGACTGATGGAGGTGAGAAGTCCCTCACCGCGCCAATACCAGACGATTGCGCTATGGGCATCTCTCCGATCCTTTGAATCACCTCTTTTCACGCCACCCGCTACGAACCCCGGCGGAAACCAGGGAGTGATTAAAGGAGCGACCTGCGGTTTTGCGAATCAATCGAGTCATTCGAAATCGCGAATCAAGGGCCTGATTCGCCCAAATTGCGCACGAATCAGCCCTTAGGCGGTACGACACGCATCGACAACACTCGGACTGGATTAGTCACTGAGTGGGAGTAGCTGAAACGAGGCGATTGATTAACTCCATTCGTTTTGGTTACAAGAAAACATGCTGCGCGCCTGCAGCATGAAGGAGAGGGAATCCTATGAATATCGTTGTATTGAGTGGTAGCCCGCGTAAGGGCGCCAATACCGACACCATGGTCGAGGCGTTTGCCGAGACCGCGTGCGAGGCCGGCCATACGGTCGAGGTCGTTCGCGTCGCCAGCAAGAAGATCGCTGGTTGCCTGGGGTGCCAGTATTGCTTCGCTCACGAGGGCACTTGCGTGCAGAAGGATGACATGGCCGACGTAATCGAGTCGCTGAAAGGCGCCGATATGGTTGTCTTCGCTTCGCCTATCTACTGGTTTGATATCACTGCGCAGGAGAAGGCCGCCATCGACCGCCTGTACGCCTTCGGTGCTACAGGCTTCCCGTTCACCAAGACGGCCCTTTTGCTCGATAGCCACAGCGAGGGCGTCTATGATGCGGCGATTGCTATGTACAGGGCCACATGCGCGTACTGTAAGTGGGAGGACCAGGGCATTGTCACCATTAGCGGCATGACCGAGCGCGACAGCATGGCATCCTCGCCCAAGTTGGAAGAGGTGCGAGAGCTCGCTCGCAAGCTCGCCTAAGGACAAGAAGAACGCATGGCAATCAGCGTTGGCGGAAAGCCTACTTCCCTTACCAAGAGGATTACTGATTGCCATGCGTTGATGTCCTTATGGACAATCTCCGCATGCTAGGAGACTTTCTCGCTCAGGAACTCCCTGAATGCGGGGATGTCAAAGCCAACGAGACCACGCCCACGTTCCCCGATGACGCCGTCCTCGAGAAGGCGGCGTTTGTACTGGCTTGCGTAGTTGCTGGCGACACCCATGCGTTTGGCTATCTCCGAGACCCTGCTGGGGCCAGAATCGGGCAGCATCGCGAGTAAAAACTCAATGTCTTTATCGGAAAGCTCTCGATAGGTCGTTTCGAGAGAAGCCCGATGTCATGCTTCTCGAGTTGCCTGAAGACGCCATTCATGTACGTGCGCCAGTTACCCTGAGTCTCCTGAGCATATGTCCAATCGATGCCGACTGGCCCAATCTGAACGCCGCTTATGCACGCGCGAGGCTGTGAGAGGCGGCTATCTGCCGCCTCTTTGGTTCGCTCGATAATATCTTCGAGCATGCCTGGCATGGCGGAGACATTTGCTGCGGTCCACGGTGGCCCCTTTGCAGGTTTTGCTAGTTTTTGCAACTTTTGCTAATTTTTGCAAGTTTTGCTAACGGTTTAACATGTCTTGTGCCGCGGGATTGCAGGAGTGAAAAACGGGGATTCCTATTATTCCGACTACGTTGCAGCGAGCGGGGCCCGGAGCGCGATGTTGCTGCGCTCCGGGCCCCACCGTTTTGAGAGCTTATGGCGGTTCTGCCGTCGTCCTAGTCAAACAGGCTCGGCATGTCGTTTTCCTTCATGAGGGCACCGGCAGAAGGCAGGCTCTGTGCGGTGAACTTCTCGGCCGAGACGCCGGCGCCAAGAATCTCCTCGGTTGTGCCGACGGTGGTGACCGAGCGGCCCTTCTTGGCCGTAAAGGCTTGGACGCCCTGCGTGTTGGTTGTCGTCTTGGTCTTGAGTAGCGACGTGTTGAAGTTCATCAAGCGATAGTCGCTCGAGACCAGCGCGATGTCGCGATCTTCCTTGAGCACCTGTGCATACAGCAGTTTGCTGCCGCCGTAGATGGCGTTCTTGAGGCGCTTGCGGTTGGTCTTGGTGACGTATCCAGAAAGCGCGACGCGCACCACGCGGCCGTTCTCAAAGACGAACAGCACGTCGGCCTTGTAGTCCTCGGGGTCGATGACCCAGATGACGCTCTCGTCGGGTTCCATCTCGAGGTCGGTGGGCAGATACGAGCCCAGCTGGGCCGACTTGGTGTCCTCAAACGCCGCAACCTTGCACTTGTATACCTGGCTCTTGTTGGTAAAGACCAGCAGCTCGTGGGTGTTGAAGGACGGGAACTCGATAAAGGGCTTATCGCCGTCCTTGTACTTGAGCGTGGCCGCCTTCTTGAGCACGCGGTCCGTCATCTTTTTGAGATAACCCTCGCGCGAGAGCATGATGGTGACCGGGTACTCCTCGACCTCGGGCTCCAGGCTTACCTCGATGACCTCATGGGGTTCGATCCTGCCCGTGCGACGCGGCATCACATACTTCTTGTTGACTGCGGCCAGCTCGTCGCTGATGACCTTCTTGATGTTGTCCTCGCTCGAGAGAATCTCCTCAAGCTCGGCAATCTCACCCTCTAGCTTGGCGATGTCCTTGGTGCGGTTGAGGATGTACTCCTCGTTGATGTTGCGGAGCTTAAGCTCGGCAACAAACTCGGCCTGGGTCTCGTCGATGTCGAAACCCTTCATAAGGTTGGGCACGACCTCGGCTTCGAGCTTGGTGCCGCGGATGATGGCGATGGCCTTGTCGATGTCGAGCAAAATCGCCTCAAGGCCGTGCAGCAGGTGCAGGCGCTCGGACTTTTTGCCCAGGTCAAAGTTAATGCGGCGGCGTGTGGACTCAATACGCCACTTGACCCACTCGTGCAGAATCTGGCGCACGCCCATAACACGGGGATAGCCGTCGACGAGCACGTTGAAGTTGCACGAGAACGAATCCTGCAGCGTGGTCGAGCGATAGAGCTTGGCCATGAGCTTGTCGGGGTCGACGCCACGCTTAAGGTCGATGGCGATGCGCAGGCCCGAGAGGTCGGTCTCGTCGCGGATGTCGGCAATCTCCTTGACCTTGCCCTCTTTGGAGAGCTTGACGATGCGCTCGATGATGACATCGGTCTTGGTGGTGTAGGGAATCTCGTACACTTCGATGATGCGCTCTTCGGGAATCCAGCGCCAGCGGGAGCGAATCTGGAAGCTGCCAAGGCCGGTCTCGACAATCTTTTCCATCTCCTCGCGGCGGTAGATGATCTCGCCGCCGGTCGAGAAGTCGGGCATGGGCATATACTCAAGCAGGTCGCAGCCAGGATCCTGCAGGTAGTGCATGGTGGCGGCGCAGACCTCGTTGAGGTTGAAACCGCAGATGTCGGACGCCATGGCGACGCCGATGCCCTTATTGGCCGAGACGAGGATGTTCGGGAACGTGGTGGGCAGCAGGCGCGGCTCCTTCATGGCACCGTCGTAGCTGTCGACGAAGTCGACCGGGTCCTTGTCGATGTCCTTGAAGATCTCGGCACTGATGGGGGAGAGCTTGGCTTCGGTATAACGCGAGGCGGCGTAGCTCAGGTCGCCCGAATAGTACTTGCCAAAGTTGCCCTTCGACTCCACGAAGGGGGCGAGCAGCGCCTCGTTGCCGGTGGCCAGGCGCACCATCGTCTCGTAGATCGCGGCATCGCCGTGCGGGTTGAGCTTCATGGTCTGGCCCACGATGTTGGCGCTCTTCTGGCGCTCGCCCTTGAGCAGACCCATCTTGTACATGGTGTAGAGCAGCTTGCGGTGCGAGGGCTTAAAGCCGTCGATCTCGGGGAACGCACGCGAGACGTTGACGCTCATGGCGTAGGGCATGTAGTTGACCTCGAGCGTCTGCGTGATCGGCTGATCGGTGACCTCGGAGTGCAGGCCGATGACGTTCTCGGCGTTAACCTGCTTTTTCTTTGGCTGGTTCTTCGTCTTCTTCTTTGCCACGATTTCCTCTTGAACTTCTTATGGGCCGTCGTTATCGATTTGCTGCTATTGCAGGTCCAGCTGGTCCAGGTATTCCTTGCCGTGCTCGGAGATATGGCGCTTGCGGCCTGCCTCGTCGTTGCCCAGCAACAGATTGAACATGGTTTCCATCTTGGTGACGTCCTCGGGCTCCACCTTGATCAGGCGGCGCGTCTCGGGGTTCATGGTGGTGAGCCACATCATGTCCGGGTCGTTCTCACCAAGACCCTTGGAGCGGTTGATGGAACACTTCTGGTCGCCGATCTCCTTGAGGATGCCGTTCTTCTCGAGCTCGGTGTAAGCAAAGTAGGTCTTCTCTTTGCAGTTGATCTCGTAGAGCGGAGACTCGGCGATATACACGTAGCCCTCGTCGATGAGCGTGGGCACCAGGCGGTAGAGCATGGTGAGCACGAGCGTGCGAATGTGGTAACCGTCGACGTCGGCGTCCGTACAGATGATGACCTTGTTCCAGTTGAGGTTGTCCAGATCGAAGGCGCCAAGGTTCTTGATGCGCTTGTCTTTGATCTCCACGCCGCAGCCCAGCACGCGCATGAGGTCCATGATGATGTCGGACTTAAAGATGCGCGGGTAGTCCTCCTTCAGGCAGTTGAGGATCTTACCGCGGACGGGCATAACGCCCTGGAACTCGGCATCGCGCGAGGTGCGAATGGCGCCTGCTGCCGAGTCGCCCTCTACGATGTAAATCTCGCGACGGCTCTTGTCCTTGGAGCGGCAGTCGATGAACTTCTGCACGCGGTTGGCCATGTCGGTCTTTTGCTGCAGGTTGGTCTTGATGCTCTGGCGCGTCTTCTCGGCATTCTCGCGCGAGCGCTTGTTGATGAGCACCTGCTCCATGATCTTGTTGGCGGCGTCCTTGTTCTCGATCAAGTAGGTCGAGAGACGCTCCTTAAAGAAAGCCGTCATAGCCTGCTGGATAAAGCGGTTGTTGATGGCCTTCTTGGTCTGGTTCTCGTAGGACGTCTGGGTGGAGAAGCAGTTGGTCACCAGCACTAGGCAGTCCTGGACGTCCTGCCACTTAATGCCGCTCTCATTTTTGTTGTACTTGCCCTGTTGCTTGATGTAGGCATCGATGGCGCTAGTGAGGGCGCTGCGGGCAGCCTTCTCGGGCGAGCCGCCGTTCTCGAGCCACGATGAGTTGTGGTAGTACTCCTGCATCATGAAGGTGCGCGAGAAGCACATGCACGCGGTGATTTTTACGTTGTAGTCGGGCAGGTCCTCGCGGTCGCGACCGCGACGGTCGGCCTCGATAAAGAAGGGCTCGGTAAGGTAGTCGGTACCGACCTTCTCGAGCACGTAGTCCTCGATGCCCTTGGGGTAGCAAAAGTCCTCTTCGGAAAACTCGCCATCGTCGCCCTCAATGCGCAGGCGGAAGGTCACGTTGGCGTTGACCACGGCCTGACGGCGCATGGTCTCGCGATACCAATCGTGGGGAATGCTAATCGAGGTAAAGACCTCAAGATCGGGGCGCCACTTGATAGTGGTGCCGGTGCGGTTCTCGTCGCTAGGCTCAATCTCGAGTGCCTTCTTTTTGGCGCCGACGACCTTGCCCTTCTTAAAGTGTAAGGAGTACTTGTTGCCGTCACGCCAGACGGTGACGTCCATGTACTCGGAAGCGTACTGGGTCGCGCACGAGCCCAGGCCGTTGGTGCCGAGCGAGAAATCGTAGTCGCCGCCCTGGTTGTTGTTATACTTGCCGCCGGCATAGAGCTCGCAAAAGACAAGTTCCCAGTTAAAGCGTTTCTCGGAGGGGTTCCAGTCGAGCGGGCAGCCGCGGCCGTTGTCCTCTACCTGAATGGAACCATCGCGAAAGGCGGTAAGGGTGATGAGCTTGCCGTAGCCCTGGCGCGCCTCGTCAACGGCGTTGGACAGGATCTCGAAGGCGGCATGCGCGCAGCCGTCGAGCCCGTCCGAGCCAAAGATAACGGCGGGGCGCAGGCGTACGCGCTCCTCGTCCTTGAGCTGGCGGATACTGTCGTTACCATAGTTTGCGGTGTTTTTTGCCATACTCGCTCTCTCGGTGCTCCTTTGCTGCGTTTAAGTCATATAGATAGTCAAGGTAGCATAGCCCAGCCCACAGGCGATTCCAACCAACACGAAATCCATCGAACAATCGTTCGATTAGATAATGAATGCTTGGAATGCGGGAGGGACCTGTCCTGTCCTATCCAAACATCTGCGGCAGGTCGATGAAGACGGTTCGATCGCTTTCGCCAGCTTCGAAGCCCGAACGGGAGAAGAATCCATAGCGATGGCACTTGAGCCCCGTTGCCTCGACTTGGGCGATTTCCTCGTCGACCATTTTTTGCGTGATGGGGGATTTGCGGAACTTTGCTTCGTAGAATGCGTAGCCCTCGGGGTCTTGCGTTACCACGTCGAATTCGCCGCTCGTTTTGTTTGCGGGATCGTCGTACCAGTACTTGCCTATGGCGTCGAAAGCCGGTTCGATCTTGCCGGTCCTGTTCTGCCGCACGAGGTATTGACGGCAGATCTCCTCGAACATATGAGGAACGTAGTTTTCCTCGAAGTCTTGGGAGACGTGACGATCATAGAAGACTTCCGGGTCGAGCAGCTGACGCGCTGAGGCATTGCGGAAAACATAGCGATAGTAAAAGAGCGAAAGCGGATCCACTACAAAGTAACCAGACTTGCGCTTGTTCGTAGGGTCGTTGATGGGTGCACGCTTTTGGACGATTTCGAGTGACATGAGCTTGTCGAGCACGTCTGCCATGGCCGGACCGCTCGAGACGTGCGACTGTGCCAGCACGTCCCCCCAACGGGAGTAACCTTGTGCGAGAGCCCCGAAAACTTCGTTGGCGTTGGTCATCTTCGAGATCTCGGCGTTGAGATAGGACGGCACCTCGCTTTCTAAGCGGGCGCCAGGTTCCGTGACGAGCCCGATGATGTTGTCGCGTACGCTTTGGGATTGATCGATGAGGCGATTGTAAAAGGGGATGCCGCCAAAAACGCTATAGAGCCGCACCTTGTCCTCGGGCGAGAACGCGGGATAGAACTTCGCAGCGTCAAAGTAATCCATTGGCTTAAGCTCAAGCGCGAGATCAATTCGCCCGTAGAGGGGGCTTTCATGCTCGATGAGGGATTTCATAATCTCAACGTAGGAGCCGCACAGGACAATGTTTAAACGTGAGTTTTCCCTGTGAGCGTCGATTGAGGTCTGAAGAATGCTGTCTAAGCCTTTAACCGCATCTCTCAAGTAGGGGTATTCGTCGAGAACGAGGGTAATGTTCTTGTCTTTGGCTTGGGCAAACAGAAATTCGATGAGCTCGCGGATGCCTGCGAAGGCGAGCGGAGGAAAGCTCAGCGCTTCAGCAACAAGGACGGACAGACTCTCGAGGTTGTCTGCCTCGGAGGTTTGGCGGCACTCGTAATAGACCGTTGCGACGTCCGACAAATCGGTTAGTGCCTGCTTGATGAGCTCACTTTTTCCGACGCGACGCCTTCCGTAAATGAGAACATTGCGTTGCTCGGGTGCTTTGAGCGTTTTCTTAATACGGGCGAGTTCACGCTCCCTGCCAATGAATTCCACTTACTCGGTTCCTTCCGACTCGGTTTTGTCCGAGTTAATTGTATCGCATGAATCAGTTTATGCTCGAGTTTACTCGGACAAAACCGAGTCGGTTCTGTCCGAGTAAGTTTGAATAGTGAACCGAAGTTGTAATGTCCGCATGGCGATGACGAATATGGTTTTCATAATGACAGATATAGTTGACATTGTCTGATATATGCAATATATTTCTGTCATGTTGCAACGGATATCTGTCCATTACTACGAAAGGAACTCCATGCCGGGCAAAAAGAACCTACGCATGAAGGCGGCGCGCGCGGCGGTTGGCCTTTCGCAAGCTGACTTGGCCGAGGCCGTGGGCGTTACGCGCCAGACCATCGGCCTGATCGAGGCGGGCGGCTACAACCCCACGCTCAATTTGTGCGTGGCGATCTGCAAAGCGCTACGCGTTACGTTGAACGATCTGTTTTGGGAAGACGAGAGCGACGTCGACCCTGACGCTCTTTAGGAGTTCGCTATGAAATTTGAAGATTTAAAACTCGTGCAAAAGTGGCGTGAATATGCCGGCCCAAAGGATGAGCGCCTGGAGGCCGAGAGCGCGAAGATCTACAAGATTGGTTTCGTGCTGCTTTCGTTTGGCATGTTGATGATCTTTTTCTACCAGTTTATAGCTCGACAGGTTGCGTGGGTTCACAGCGACGCCAGTGAAATGCCGCATGGCTTTGCAACGCCGTTCGAGGCAGCCATGTATTTGTGGCTCGTTCTCGTGATGTTGATTTGCGCAGGACTGCAAACGCGGAAGGGCTATGTCGATACCAATCGTTTTGGGCAAACCGAGCATCTTCCTGTTGGATATTTCCTGCTTGTCAGCGGTCTTAGCGGCGCCGCGTTCGCTCTTGTTATTGCCGCAATGCGCTGTATCGCTGAGGCGCAGATCGTACCGCTCGAAAGCGTCTTTTGGTTGGCGAACCTGGCCACGGGCGTGTTCTGCGGTGCGACGATTTTCGCGGCCACGTTTGCTGCCCTGTGCGCAACGTTTTTCACGGCGAAAAGACGCCGTGCCAAGCTCGAGGCAGAACTCGACTCCTCTGACGACATCTAATGCGTAATGGGCTGGCTCTGGGTATCCAGAACCAGCCCATTTGATGTTCGATGAGCCGAGTCGGCGTCTCTCGCAAAGGTAACTGAGAGCTAGTGAGGCTTATCAGAATTGACCTCATCGGCGGTGTCTTTTTCGAGCGCCGTGCGGCGGGCACTGTAGGCGACGAGGCCGGCGCCTGCCGCGGCGAGTGCTGCTGCGGCTGCCGTAAGGGGAGCGTTGACATCGCCCGTGCCCGCAAGCGCGCCCGCTTTTCCGGAGCGCTTGTTAGTGCCGTGGTCCTTGCCACTGCTGGAGCCGCTTCCGCCGGAGCCGCCGCCCTTATCAGTACCGCCACCACTCGAGCCGCCACCGCCGTCCGCCGTCATCGGTGCATCGTGAAGCCCCGTCGTATCCGCGTTGTCGCATACGCCGACCTGAACTTCTGAGCGTTCGCATGCCGCGTCGGGCACGTGGAGCTCGTGCAGTACAGCACCCAGCGCCGAGTTCGCGCCCGGTCGAATTTCTTCGAGCGTTACGGGATCGAGCGCCACCAGATTACGCGCCTTCGCATACAGCGTTACGCGTTTGCCCACTTCGTCGCTCCAACTCTCGGGGATGGCGAAGCTCATACGGAACTGTGCCGTGCAACCCGGTGCCAGCACGGCGTTGCCGTTGTCGGCTACCAGCGGGTGCGTTGCAAAACGTGCGCCCAGCGTCTCGAGCGCGTACTTCACGTGTGCCATATCGTTGGCCGAAGCGTCCTCGGCAAGCTCTGGATCGTAGATCGAAGCCATGCGTGCGTTCACTCCGAATCCGATGGATGCGCTGGAGAACGGCTGGCTGGAGCCCTCTCGGTACAGATCGATCGTGCCGGCGGTCAGCAAGGTGTTGCCGTCGTTTCGCACCGTGACCATGAAGGATTCGCCTGCTGCTCCGGGCACCACCGCGCCCGAGGTAGCGACCGCGCCCGTCGGAGTGGCACACGCCACCAAGGACACTTCGATGCCGTGCAGCTCTGCCTCGCTCTTCTCCGCGCTCACAATGTGCGTGGCGAGCGCGGAGAGCATGCCTCCCGACGTCAAAAATGTCGTTATCTGATCGACGGGATGGTCCAGCTCGCACATCACGAACGGCTCCGTGAACAGATCGCCTGCCAAGGTGCTGGCGAAGATGCGGAAGTGCTTGCCCATCACTGCTACCGGGTTGCCTTCTTCGTCGTAGGTTTGCCCCACCTTGCCATCGGTGTTCTCTACATAGAGCACGCACCTGCCGTTGTTGCTTACGCTAAACGATGCCGGGCCACAGCCTGCGGCACCCACGGGCTGCGTTGCAAATGCCGATGCTCCTCGCGTCCAAGTAATATGCTGCAGTTGCTCGTTGACGGTTGCCAAAAAGCCCGAATGTTGTGGCCACGGCACCGCGTGGGGTACTGTAGCATCTGGCGACATAACGCCCCAGCCCGCAATGGACTGGCCGATCACGGCGTACGATGCGCAGCCGCAACCGTTTACGGTCTCGTACGCAACGGGCACCACCATTTTGCCGTTGATATTATCGGGCTCGCCCAGCTCGATACTCGATGGTGCTTGCGGAAAGCGGAGAACTTGGCGGAACGTCAAGCTATCGCCAGAAACGTCCGACCACAGGGTAAAGCACTCCAGCGCAACCTCAGCCTCGCTGCCGAGCGCCTTTTCTGCGGTGGTTCCGCGGCGGTGGAGGTAGGCACCCGACAGGCGCCCGTCGACCAGCGTCTTGCCCACCGTGATACGCGGGCACTGCAGACAATGGTAGCCATCCTCTTGTAGGCGGCCGCGCGAGATGCTGCGCCATGACGTGTGCGATACCACGCGGGTCTCGTCATTACTTATGCGCAGACGCACAACGGACAGTATGCCGGCTGTGCTTGCCGTATCGAAAAGGGTGTCGTCGCCGTCACGCCGCTCGCCCGAGACCAGCAACACGTAGGCGTCCTGGTTTCCTCTTCCGTCCGTGTATTCCACCACGTCGAAGTCGTAATCGTATATGCCGTCGCGCTCCACGTCGCCCTCGCCAAACCCAAGGGGAAAGTCCACGGGCGCGGGAGCGGACCACGTGCCGTTTGCCTTTGTGTGCACCACCAGGCGCGAGCGGCCATTGTCGCCGTAGCGCACCGAGGCGATACGGAACAGGCATTCTACGCCGGCGATCATTGCCAGCTTCATGTGAGCTTCGCTGAGCACGCCGGAAAACAGCACGTTGTCGCTCGAGGGCTTGATGCCGCCACGCTCGTCCTCCGATACACCAGCAGAATTGGCGTTGGGGTCCGCAACGGCGTCCTTCGTCTGCCTGATATGGGTGTACGCATACATCGGCGCGGCGTTTTCGTCGTTCTCTATCAGTGCATGGACGAAATGCTCGATCTGTCCCGCGTCGTCGCTTTCTGCATCCGCCTCGAGCTCAATGCACGTGACCGCTTGATCCCAATCGCGCACGACAGGCGCGGCGTTTACGGCAGTGGCCTTAACCTCGGCGCGTGCGAGCAGCTCGGCGTTGGTGACGATGGTGGCCGATGCGATAAATTGCGGCACGCCGCCCGCCTCGATGTTGCCGGGCGTGCCGAAGCGGGCATCCAGCGTGTAAGGCGTATCTCCACCCAATGCGAGCTCAGAGCGCTGGAGCACATACTGGTTGCCATTGTTCACCGACATATTCCACGAATCGAGGAGTGTGGGCCACGACCCCGACCAAGCCTTGGTGGTCCACTTGAACATTACAAACTGGAGTATCACATCGACATCGACGTCTGCACCTACGAGCAGTCGCGGAAGCTGGTGTCCATCTGCCTTCTCGTACCCAATGAACAGCGTGAGGGATGCGGCGCCGCGCACGGCAGACGAGGCGACGCCTGCAACGCCGGCGCCAAAGGTGACAGCAAGCCCGATCTGGATGGTGAACGATCCCGACGTATTGGAATAGTCGAGCGAAATGTTCTTGAAAAACGCCGCGCCGCTGCCGTGCGTGTGGGCGCCCACGGCGAGCGCCAGTTTTGCCAGCACCCAGGGGTTGACGTTTAAGAAAAACGGCACCGGTCCTAGGGTAAACTGCTCGGTCCAATTGAGGTCGGTTCTTACTTGGAAGAGTGCCTTAATATTGCCGTATGCGGGGTCGTTGTTGTCGCCCCAGGTTTTGCCCGCCCAATCGTAGGCGAGCGAGCCGTACAGCTGTGTGGCGATGTCCATCGTGAACAGCGGCGTGCAATGGTGGCGAAGGAGCTTGGTGTTTCTTGGATCGGTACCCGAACCGGCACTCATACTCTTATATTGATTCCACTTCCCCTCCATTTCGTCGAGGTAACGGTTTGCCTGCTTGGCACCCGACTCGCGCGGTGACTTCTTCCAGTACTCTGGATCAGGGTTACCCGAATCGTTCATGTAGCCGACCGGCTTGTATCCTCCGCCAAACAGTACGTACCCGGCAAACGAGAAATCGAACAGAATGGGGAACGAGGGCATCCAGCAGGTGAACTTGTTGCCGCCGATGCCGGGAAACGCCGCTGGGAAATCAAACGGAGTGATCTCTTGGTCCATAGTGGTGGGAATGATGGTGGTCGAGCCCGATTCCGCCTTTGCGGCCGGCGCGGTGACAACGGCCATGGGGGAGGAGAGTGTATAGGTTTTGCCCTGATAGTCGAGCGCAAAGCGCAACTTGCATCCTTCCTCCAGAAGGTTTGACGCTGCATCGAGGAACTTGTCTTCGAGCGTGAACGTCGCCAGATTATCCGCGCCCGGTGCGCTGGCCTTGACTTGGCCGATCTGCGTGACGGTTTCGGATGAGCTGCCCGCGGCGGGCGTCACTTTGTTGATGCGCAGCGTTGCCTGTCCACCCTGTGGCAGATGCGCCTGCACGGTAAAGGTGTGCGTGTTGGGTTGGTCGTTTGCCGTGTCGTCCTTCGGCAATGCCATGAACGTAGCGTCGGCGTACTGGATGTCCCATTCGTCGAATGTGAGCTGGCGGAAGTACGGCTCGCCGTCGGAAAGCGGACGCGTGGGCGCGGTTATGGCGGTGCCACCCTGGATGCGCGCGAGGGGAATCTCGACATCGCGGTAGCCTGCCATGCTAATGGAGATGCCGCCGTTAAAGTCGTACACGTCGAGAAGCGTTGTCTCGTCCACGTAGCCTTCCGAAAGCGGTGCGATCTCAAAGATGGCCGTGCCTTCGTCATCGGTCGTGGCGGTGAGCTGCTTGCCTGCGGCATAGCGCGATGTGAGCGTGACCTGGGCACCCGTGATGGGCGTATTCTTGTTGGCGACGTCGACTACGACCACACCAAACATGGTGCGCGAGAGCACCAAGACCTTGAAGGGATCATCTTCATCGGCGTATGCCTCGGTGGGGGCGAACGGCAGTATGAAGGCGTTTGCGCTTCCCGGCACGCGCGGCAACATAATGCTCGCCAGCGAGGACGCTCCGGCAACAAGTAACGAACGGCGATCAAGCATCTTTGGCTCCCATCCCGCAGGTATCGGTGGAAATAATCCAATTTTGCGAGAAGGCATCCTGTCACGGTAGTGCCGTTCGATGGCCAAAATGTCCAATTTGAGCGCGCGAAAGCGCCAGGTCCCCGGAACGCGTTCGATGCGCTTGGCAGCCCGGTCGCTAACGCAACATATGAGCGACCAGCTCGGCGCGCGTGCCGATGCCAAGCTTTGCGTATACGCCGGATAGGCGGTTTTTAACGGTGCCCGGCGATACATCCATGTGGCGTGCGATTTCGGCGTTGGTCCATCCGCGGCAGGCGAGCATGGCCATGGTGAACTCCGTGGTCGTTAGATCGTCGGCCACGTCCTCGCCCGAATCGGGGTTGTGGATGCGCCGCCAACCGTAGCTGAATCGATACGTGATCTCGATGATGCGGGCGAAATCGTCGGGGTATTGCGATTTTAGGCACGCCTCGATGAGCCCCTGCAAAAGGCCGTGGTGCTCGCCAATGAGCTCGATAAGGCCGTCGGGGCGCGCAATGTCCCAAGCGGCTCCGAAATGTGCCTTTGCGGCGTCGATGTCCTTGAGGCTCATGCATGCCATGGAAGCCGCCAGGTGCAGGAACAGTTCCGAGATGGGATAGCTTCCCTGTTTCATGATCAGGGCATTTTCCACCATGCCCAGGCTGCGGCCGTATTCGCCGCGCAGATACAAGGCGTGCGCCATCACGTAGCTGGCGAACAGGCGCAGGCCTTCGGGCAGATGCGCCGCAAGCGGATAAAACTCTTCGGCGGAATACGGGGAAGGCAAGTGCAGCAGGACGCTCGCGGCGGAGGCAAACAGGATGTGCATGGCGTGGACGGCAGGCGATTCCTCGTCAGTTGGCGTATCGAGGATACCAGCAAGGCACCGGCGGGCGTCGGCGATACGGTTGAGCGACAGACTGGCATATCCGCAGATAAAGCATGCGGAATAGCGCAGTGCGGGGTCGGTGGCGTCAAGATAGGGGCGTGCTGTCTCGGCGGCGAGCGTGGCCTGTCCGCGAAAGTACAGCGCTTCTGCCGTGGCGATGGTGCGTGAATCGGGGTCGGAAATGCCTGCAACCGCAGCGTCGATCTGCCCTGACACAAAAGCGGTGCACATCAACGGCATGGGAATGCGCGGGTAGCCATCGCAGTCCATCTTCCATCTCCCATCAGGTGGCAACAATGCAGCAATTGTACTCCTGTTGCTCGGGACTGGAATTTTTGGGTATTGCCTACGATTATGCCGAACGCATAAAGGAAGAGTCTATTGGCGATGCTCTCAAGGTGGCTACCGAAGCCAAGCTGACCTCGATATTAGGAAAAATTGCCACCCCTGCAAAAAGCTCTGTCGCAGTGATGGGAAACGCATCTTCTGGGCATTCCGGCGTCTCCAGCTAGCGCTGGACTGCTGCTGTCGCCTGCGCGTTGGCGAGCGGAGCGTGGGGACCGTCCGGCGACCAGCGGTGACGGGCGAGCCCTGCCGCGTGCGTGGGCCTTCATCGGCGTAGACCCATGACCCCTATGGCATCGGAGAAGTCCACCATCGCGTCCAGGACCTTACCGTCCGGCACGCCCAGCCTAGCGGCTCCCTTGAACCCAAGGTTGAAGGGGGGTGTTGTACAAGGCATATGGGGCCGAGTGGAAGTGGATCAAAAGAGCGTTACTTGACGTTTCATGCATAATGCCAACCGCCCCGCGATATCACGTTCGCAGCGCGCAGGGGCCGGAGAATCTTCGCGATGAGAGTTGACGTCTAATACCTTGCATCGTATAGTGTGTATAGCATAGTATATGACGAGAGGAGGTGTGCGGATGGAGGCACAGATGAAGCGCGGCTTCCTGGAGGCCTGCGTGCTCGCGGCCGTCTCCGGCGAGGAGTCCTACGGCTACCAGGTCGTGAAGGACGTACCGGCGAGCATGGGGCTCACGGAGTCGACGCTCTACCCGCTGCTCAAGCGCCTGGAGAAGGCCGGGTGCATCACGGCGCGCTCCGCCGAGCACAACGGGCGGCTGCGCCGGTACTACCGCATCACGGACGACGGGCGAGCGCGCATCGAGGAGTTCCTGGCCGAGTGGCCGTCCGTACGGGAGATTTACGCATACGTTGAGGAGGCGCACCATGACGCGCGATGAGTTTCTGGGCCGGTTGGGCGAGCTGCTCGCCTGCCTGCCGGCCGAGCAGGTGGAGGAGACCAAGGCGTTCTATGCGGAGGCCATCGCCGACCGCATGGAGGACGGTATGAGCGAGGAGGAGGCCGTGGCCGCCATGGGCACGCCCGGCGAGGTGGCGGAGGCCACGCTCGACGACCTGCCCGCCGTGCCGCGCGCGATCGCGAGGACGCGCCGGCGCAGCACCGCGCTGCTGTGGGTGCTGGCCATCGTGGGCTCCCCGGTGTGGGTGCCGCTGCTCGCCGCCTTCGCCGCCGTGGCCGTCACGGTCTATATCTGCATCTGGGTGCTGGCGCTCTGCGTGTGGATCGTCGCGGTGGCACTCGGGGGCGTGGGCGTAGTTGGGCTCCTGCTTGCCGTAAGCGGCGTCATCATCGGCCACTTCCCGTACGCCCTCGCCTCGGTGGGCGTGGGGCTCGGCCTCGTCGGCGTGGCGCTCTTCGTTGGTGCTGGCGCTTGGGCCGCCTCAAAACAAATTGCGCGCCTCTCGGCGCTCTGGGCGAGGAAGGCCGCCTCGCCCTTCTGGAAGGGTAAGGGCGAGAAGGGCGGCGCTGCCGCGCATCTCGCGGCGTAGAAAGGAGTGAGTACCATGACCAGTGCGAAGAAGATCTACCTCGCCGTGGCGGGCGGGCTCGTTGCCGCGGGTGTTGTCCTCGCGGGCATTGGCTTTATCGCTTCGGGTTTCGACCCGGCCGTGTTCACAACCCAAGTCGACACGCGCTACAGCACCATCGTGCTCGGCGGCGTCGAGGTGGACGAACACGAGAGTATCCCGTTCATCAGCCAGCTCGCCAATCTGGGCGAGATCGACACCTCCGGCGTCGCGGATCCCGCCGCGCCCTAGGCGCAGCGAGCCCGGGCGCTCTGCCCGCCAAGCTGCATAAGCCGGCGAAACCCGAACCTCAACCTCTACGCAACTGGCCCCAAGCCTGCGCCGATTCGCTCTCAGCGCCGCGCGGGGGCCCGTGACGCATGCCCAAAAAGGTACGAGGAGAAAGGAACGCGATGACGACAGCCACGCCCTTCCGCCTTCACGGGGCCACGCAGGACCGGAAACGACTGGGCCGTGCGGTGGGGCCGTGCTTGGATTGGCTACACTGATATGGACAGTTCCGTGAGGGGCGCGAGAGACGGGACTCTGGGGAGATCTTCGAGGAGGAGTGTCTCGACTGGAAGCGCGGGTTCAGTGGAGCAGGAACCTAATCTCTGTCTCTCTTGCTTTTTTGATTTGTTGAGAAGCCGGCATTTGGGGGCATTTTGGATAGCGAACAGTTCAAACAAGAAGCTGAGAAAATAGAACAAAGCCTGAGTGCCTTGAGAGTCGCCGAGCGCAATGCAGTGATTCCCTTCATGAACGGCGACTTTACCCAATGGGATCTATATCTGGCATCCTCCTCTGAGTATGCGATGAGACTGATAGACGGATTCATCTCCATGCTCGAGTCGAGGAATCTTGTTTGCGTCGCCCAGCTTCTCCGCGCACAGGTTGGAGTCTGCCTGCGGACATTCGCATTATTCGCCGCCGAAGACCAGGATGACTTTCTCCCAAAAGGCTGCCAAGTACCATGGCGTGAGCGTTGGGGTAGCCATCATTCAGCGTGGATACATCCGGATGCGCATAGATCCAGACGATTCCAATGTTCTCGTATTTCCCGTGCAGGTAATCGAAGAGGGCAGGCGACACCATACAGTTGCCGCCGACGGTCACGACTCTGTCGGGGTTTTCTGCCGCAAGCTTCCTCTGCGCATCCTGAATCCCCGCCAGGACTTCGTCCTCGGCATAGATGCGAACTGTTTCCCATTTCTCATGTCCAAGTTTTGGGACGCGTTTCACAATGTCGAGTGGGACTCCTGGACAGTCGGATCACGTGGTGGCCCCCTTTGAGAGGGTCACGAGCATCACGGTCCCGTTCTCGGAACTTGCTTCGACCTCTACCGTGCCACCGTGAAGCG
Source organism: uncultured Collinsella sp. (assembly GCA_900541195.1). Lineage (GTDB taxonomy): Bacteria > Actinomycetota > Coriobacteriia > Coriobacteriales > Coriobacteriaceae > Collinsella. Next base: position 34,896 of record UQIY01000013.1, read on the forward strand.
CTGCAATCTCCCAAACGAGCGCTAGTCCGAGTCCTGCGCCGCCGTATGCCCTGCTGCGGGATTTATCCAGGCGAAAGAACGGTTGGAAGATGCTCTCACGGTACTGCTTGGGTATTCCCGGGCCCTGGTCCTCGACTCGCAGGAACACGTGGCTGTCGTTGTCGCAGATGGAGACGTTGACAGTCGAGCCGGAGCGGCTGTAACGGATGGCATTTTCGACCAGGTTAAACACCAGCCGATAGAGGAGCGTGTCGCTCCCGATTACTAAAGCGTCTCCAGCACAATTGAGGGCTATGCCCTTATTTTCGGCAAGTGGCGCAAGGTCGGTGAGGACCTCTTCGGACAAGGGGCCAAGTTCGACATCGTCCTCGCAAGGAACGCTGCGGAGCTCACTCATTTCGAGCAATACCTTGGTCATTCGAGACATGCGCTCAGTTTGTTCTTGTAGCAGGCCGAGCAGCTCGGCTGTTTCGGCTTGCAAACCGGAGTGCTCGGAGATGAATAGTTCAATCTGTGCTTGCATAAGGGCGAGCGGGGTGCGCAGCTCGTGTGCGGCGTTGCCGGTAAACTGACGCTGTGCAGAGAACCCTTCGCCAAGACGGGCGATCATGTCGTTGAAAGAGGCGCTGCATCGTTGTAGCTCGGTGGGCACATCTTCATTGAGTCTGATTTCGCTTAGGTTGTCAGGCTGCACGCGCTCAACCTGGGCTGCGAAAGCCCGTAGCGGTTTGAGTGCACGGCCGCTCACAAAGTATGCCAGCGCGCCGCCAAGGAGTGTGACTCCAGCCGTGATGTACCAGGCTGTCGTGCCAAAAGACTCCTGTGCGTCGTTTACGACAATCGTGACCTCGTCATTGAGGCTCCCCTTCGTTGGGTCGAACGCCTGGGGCGAGTCTTCGCCGGTTGCGTTAAGGGCCGAGATGTCATTGCCGATGGCGTCCATGTAGCGCATGCCCGTATAGCCGACCAGGCAGTTCGTCAGCACGCATGCCGCACACGTGAGCAGTGCCGTCATAATCGTTATGCGCCATTGCAGCGAAAGCCCTTTCATTCTCCATCCTCCATAACGTAGCCCTCTCCAATCCGATTGCGAATCGGGTCGTATCCCAAAGCGCTGCGTAGCTTTTTGCGGAGTGACGAGATGTGAACGCGGATTGCGTTGCTAAAGCTGTTCACGCTGCTATCCCAAACGTGCTCGATAAGCTCCTCTTGGCTTACCGGACGCCCCTGATTAAGCATCAGGTATTCCAAGGTTCCCGTTTCCTTGCGCGTAAGAGATAAAGCCTCGCTGTCCACGGAGGCGATGCGCGCCTTGGCGTCAAAGCGGAGCTTTCCGCAGGTTAGTACTATGTCGCTTTGTGCGAAGCGCCTGAGGGTAAGGCTGCGGATCCTTGCCGCAAGTTCGTCCAGATGAAACGGCTTGGTGAGGTAATCGTTGGCGCCGGCATCGAGTCCGGCGACTTTATCGGATACTTCGCCGCGTGCGGACAGAATCAGTACCTTAGTCTCGCAGTCAGTTTTCCTAAGTTCCTTGAGTACGGTCATGCCGTCGATACGGGGAAGGTTGAGGTCGAGTACCACGAGGTCGAAGGCCTCAACGTCCAGTAGGTCGAGCGCTTCCTGTCCGTCGTGACAGCAGTCGACGCTGTATGCCAAGTTTCGCAAGCTGCGTGCGATTGCGTCACACAGCGCCCGCTCGTCTTCGACGATTAAAATACGCATAACAGTCTCCTTGCACATTTCAAATCGCGCTTAACACGGATTTTATAGTCGATATGGTCCAATGGTCGCGTAACGAAAGGAGTGGTCAGGTTGTTCAAAGCGGTAAAACCCGTGGTACAGGTCGCTTTGTTGATCGTCGGAATTGCCATGGTGTGCTTTGGCGTTATGCGTGGCGAGGCGGATGCCGTGCTGGCCAAAGCGATTAGGCTGTGCTTGGAGTGTATCGGAATTGGATAAAAGAGAAAACACTGCGTCGCATGTTTTAGCCCGATTTCGCGGATTCATTCAAGCGGCGGCGACGCTCGTCACCAACATTCACCTGCCAAACTTTGCCAAAGGCAGCATCTATCAGGGTGCGGGAAAAACAGTCTGCGTACCTGGGCTTAACTGCTATTCATGCCCCGCGGCATCGGGTGCATGTCCCATCGGGTCGTTCCAATCGGTGGTGGGTTCATCTAAGTTCAACTTTTCTTACTATGTCACCGGTACGCTCATTTTGCTCGGCGTGCTGCTGGGACGCTTTGTATGCGGCTTTCTGTGCCCGTTTGGCTGGCTGCAGGAACTGCTTCACAAGATCCCCGGCAAAAAGCTTTCGACAAAAAGGCTCAAGGCGCTTACGTATATCAAATACGTTGTGCTGCTGTTTGCTGTGGTATTGCTGCCTGTGCTGGTGGTCAACGATGTGGGGATGGGCGATCCGTTCTTTTGCAAATACGTCTGTCCGCAGGGCGTGCTCGAGGGCGCCATTCCGCTGGCCATTGCCAACGCCGGCATTCGATCTGCGCTGGGGCAGCTCTTTACCTGGAAACTTTTCGTTCTCATTGCCGTGGTGGTGCTGAGCGTTTTGTTTTATCGCCCCTTCTGCAAATGGATTTGCCCGCTCGGCGCATTCTATGCGCTCATGAATAAGGTGTCCTTGCTGGGGATACGGGTCGACGCATGCAAATGCGTCTCGTGCGGCAAGTGTTCAAAGGTTTGTCAGATGGACGTTGACGTGACCCGCGCGCCCAATCATGCCGAATGTATCCGGTGCGGAAAGTGCATTGGGGCCTGTCCCGTCGATGCCATCAGCTATCGCTATGGCCTGGATGTGTCGGCAGAAAAGCTCCCCCTGACCGCCGATAAAAAGAAAAACAAGCTTCGACAAAACGGAGGAATGACCATGAAGCTTTCTAAGATTGCGGCTCTGTTTATGGTGCCGGTGCTGGCCTTGTGTCTTGTGGCGTGTTCGGCGCCCGGCAGCAACGCGAGCGAACCTACGGGCTCCGATCCTAAGATCGCGGAGCTCATTGCGCAAGAGCCGGCTAACGCCGACGAGGCCGCCGAGCTGTATGCGAAGCTCATGCAAAAAGAGAACGATATCCTTTCGAGCGATAATGCGCTGTGGGAAAAGGTGTTCAATGCAGCAAATAAAGAGTCGACAATGATTGAGGACGGCAGCAATTACGGCGATTTCCTGCTCAAGACCATCGACGGCGCCAAAGATGAGTTTACGGCGGATGAACTCAAGACGCTCAAGGCGGGCGCGCAGCAGATCAAGGAGATTGAGGACAAGCTCGAGAGCCTGGAAAAGAAGTTTCCCGGCTGTGGAAACACCCCGAGCGCGGGCGAGAGTGTCGACGCTTCGACCGCGGGCATGACGGCTGGCGCCGATGCTTCGAGCGAGGCGACAAAGTTCCCCAGCTTTACAGGCAAGGACCTGGACGGCAACGACGTGAGCAGCGACGAGTTGTTCTCCAAGAACAAGGTCACCGTCATGAACTTCTGGTTTACCACTTGCAAGCCGTGCGTGGGCGAGCTGGGCGATCTTGAGAAACTGAATCAGGAGCTTGCCAAGAAGGGCGGCCAGGTCGTGGGTGTCAATTCCTTTACGCTCGATGGCAACAAGGGCGAGATTGCAGATGCCAAGGACGTGCTGAGCAAGAAGGGCGTGACATATAAGAACATCTGGTTCAAGTCGGATAGCGAGGCCGGTAAGTTTACGTCAAATTTGTTCTCGTTCCCGACAACGTATGTCATCGATCAGAATGGCAACATCGTAGGGGATCCAATCGTGGGAGCCATCAGCTCCGCTGAGCAGCGCGCAGCGCTCGACAAGCTTATCGACCAGGCGATTGCGAATAGCGAGCAGTAGAAAACGCGTAAAGCATGGCGAGGATCGCGCGCCGCTGTGCGGAGTAGTCCGCTGCCTTTCAAGATAATCTCCACCATACAGAGGTCCCGCTCGGGACCTCTTCTTTTGGGCGTCGTCCCGTTCGTTTTTTGGCGCGGTTCCCTACATTCCTCACTGGCTCCGGCAAAAAATGGGGATAGAGTAGGACAAACGCGTCGAATACGAACGGCGGGGGAGAGCGGGCAAGTGCGTCCGCGTGGGAGAGGTTGCCGTCCATGTTGGAGCTCAAAGGTATTTGCAAAAGGTACGTCACACAGTCGTTTACGCAGGTGGCGCTCGATAACGTGAGCCTGGCTTTTCGCGATAACGAGTTCGTGGCCATTCTGGGTCCCTCGGGCTCGGGCAAAACCACAATGCTCAACGTTATCGGTGGGCTGGACCACTTTGATTCCGGTGACCTGTTGATTGACGGTATTTCGACCAAGGACTTCCGTGACCGCGATTGGGATGCCTATCGCAACAACCGCATCGGCTTTGTGTTCCAAAGCTATAACCTCATTCCGCATCAGACCATTTTGGAAAACGTGGAGCTGGCGCTCACGCTCACGGGCGTGGGGCATGCCGAGCGCCGCCAGCGTGCGCGCGAGGCGTTGGAGAAAGTCGGCTTGGGCGAGCACGTTAACAAGCGCCCGAGCCAGCTATCGGGCGGACAGATGCAGCGCGTGGCCATCGCCCGCGCCCTGATTAACGATCCCGAGATTGTGCTGGCAGACGAGCCGACCGGCGCCTTGGATTCCACAACGTCCGTGCAGGTCATGGACTTGCTCAAGGACGTGGCGCGCGACCGTCTGGTTATTATGGTCACGCATAATCCCGAGCTGGCGTACCAATACGCCACGCGCATCGTCAACCTGGCGGACGGCAAGATCACCGACGATTCCGATCCTTTCGATGTCGCTGACGCCACGCGCCGCGAGGCAAAGCCTACGCGCAAAACCTCGATGAGCTTTGTGACGGCGCTGGGGCTTTCTGCCCGCAACCTCATGACCAAAAAAGGCCGCACGGCCATGACTGCTTTTGCGGGCTCGATTGGCATTATCGGCATCGCGGCGATTCTGGCGCTGTCCAACGGCGTAAACGGCTACATCAAAAAGGTCGAGGAGGATACGCTCTCGAGCTACCCGCTCACCATTTCCAAGCAGGATTACGACCTGTCGTCCATGATGGGCGGACAGGGGGCCACGGATGACGAGGCGTCCAACGGCGAGGATTCGTCCGACGACGGTACCGACGGCAAGGCTCAGGGAACCGATAAGATTCCCGTGGTCACGGCCGTAAAGGATATGTTTGCGAGCGTTAAGTCCAACGACATGACAAGCTTTAAGGCATGGCTTGACGACGGCGGCGATGGTATCGACAAAGAGGTCAACGCCATCCAGTATGGCTACGGTGTATCGCCGGTTGTCTATCGTGCCGGCAAGGGCGATGAGAAGCCTGTCCGGCTGGTGCCCAACGCCATGACCGAGGCCATGAGCGGAGGCGCGAGCTCGGCGGCAACGGTGAGCATGGAATCCATGGGAACCTCGGTCTTTAACGAGATGATTGAAGACCAGAGCCTGCTCGACAGCCAGTACGATGTCGTCGCCGGTCATTGGCCCACGACCGCAAACGAAGCCGTGATGGTGCTTTCGAGCCGCGGTACGGTGGGCGACTATACGCTCTACAGCATCGGTGCGCTGGATATCGATGAGCTCAACGATCTGGTAAACAGTGCCATGACGGCCGACGGTAAGATCGAGACGCCCGAGACCGGCTCCGACTTTACCTATGATGATGCGTTGTCCACGACGTTTAAGGTGCTGTCGCCGGCCGATGCCTATCGCAAAAACGAAGAGACCGGCATGTGGACCGACATGTCTGACGACGCCGACTTTATGGCTGCCAAGGTTGCCGACGGTATTGACGTGCACATTGTGGGCGTGGTGCGACCTAACGAGACAGCCAACGCGAGTGCGTTGTCTCCGGGCATTGCCTATACGCATGCGCTGACTCGCCAGCTTATGGAGCGCGCCGCCGATTCGCAGATTGTGCAGGAGCAGCTTGCCCACCCCGAGACGGATGTCTTTACGGGCAAGTCTTTCGATGAACTGCAAGGCGAGGCCAAGCAAGGCGTGGATCTGGGCAGCATGTTTAGTGTGGACGAGGCGGCGCTGAAGAGTGCGTTTTCGTTCGATACATCTGCGCTCTCGGGTGCGGCCGGCGGTATGGACCTGTCTGGTCTTGACTTGTCCGGGCTGGACATTGACCTTTCGGGCGTTGGGGAGGATATCGACTTTAGTGACATCATCGCCAAAGCGCCAACCCCAGATTTCTCGGGCGTCTTTGACGGTCTGGAGCTCACGCCCGAGCAAATGCAGCAGGTGGGAACGCTTGCCAACCAACTGTTTGAGGGCTTTTTGCAGTCTGATCAGTTTAAGGCGCTGACGCCCGAAGAACTTAAGGATGCCTCAAAGCTTGCTGCTGCATTTTCGACGTATCTTGAGAGCGATGCCACGGCGCAGCAAATCCTGGCTCAGCTCAAGGCACTCGGTGGCGATGCCCTGGCCGAGCGCCTGCAACAGGCGATGACCGACTATGTGCAAAAGCAGCTGGCTCCGTATCTGCAACAGGCTATGGATCAGGTGATGAAGGCGATCAGCGAGCAGATAGCATCGACGGTATCGTACCAGCTCAAGGCGGGCGCGGCAGGGCTCATGGACCAGATGGCGACACAGATGTCTTCGAGTTTTGCCAACCTGGCGAGCGCCATGCACGTGGATGCGAGTGCCTTTGCTCGTGCCATCCATTTCAACATGGACGCCGAGGATCTGAGTTCGCTCATGATGAGCTATGCCAAGGCGTCGAAGCTCACCTACGACAACAATCTGACCACGTTGGGCTATGCGGATGAGGCGGACCCCATCTCGGTTAAGATTTTCCCGCGCGACTTTGAGGCCAAGGAGCGCGTACTCGATCACATCGATGCGTACAACAAGCAGGTCAAAGCCGCTGGCCATGATGATCGGGCAATTTCGTACACCGACTACATGGGCATCATCATGGGTTCGGTGACCGACATCGTGAACACCATCAGCTTGGTGCTCATCGCATTCGTGAGTATCAGCCTGGTGGTGAGCTCCATCATGATCGGCATCATCACCTACATCAGCGTGCTGGAGCGCAAAAAGGAGATTGGCATCCTGCGTGCGATCGGCGCGTCGAAGCGCAACGTGGCCAACGTATTCAATGCCGAGACCTTTATCGAAGGCCTCATCGCCGGTGTCTTTGCCATTGTCGTCGTGGTGCTCGTGAGTTTTCCGGTCAATGCCTGGGCGCTTGCGGCCAAACAGGTCCCCAACCTGATGAGCCTGCCCGTGCAGGATGCGCTGGTGCTCATCGCGATTTCGGTGCTGCTGACGGTTGTTGCCGGCCTGCTGCCCGCCCGCAGCGCGTCCAGGAAGGATCCCGTGGAGGCCTTGCGCTCCGAATAATGTGACAAGGGACGGTCCTTTGTCACATCGAGACCCTCGCGAAATCAGGGTCTAATACTTTTCCGAGAAGTGAACGAGTCAAAATGGACCCCCGAAGCATCGACACTTTTGAGATGTAATTTCCTGCGGTTTTGCCAGTCAAATCCTGCGGTTTTGGCGTCTGAAAATGTCGATGCTTCGGGGGTCCAAATACAGCCATTCACTTCTGGGGAAAGTATTAGACCTCGAGATATAGACGGCGTTTGCGAGCGGAAATCAGAACGCAAGCTTCTAGCTCTTCTTTGCAGAGAGCATGAGCCTAATTTCCGGATGGGTGTATTCGTCGAACTCTTCCTTGGGCTCGGTGTCAAAGGCGTAGTACGACTTGATGGATTCGTCCTCCGTCTTGATGCTGATCTCCTCGTATAAGGATCCGGCCAAAAATGCCTGCTTAAACTCATCCGACAGGCTACATGGCGCGAGGAGGTCAGGCGTGGCAACGGAAATGTCCAACCCGTTGAGCGGGGCGCAGAGCGTCGCGATATCCTGCTCGGTGCGGGCGAGGTTGTCTGCAAGGCTTGCCTCGGGGTCGATCTGATTGGTGTAAGCGACGTCCGTGAGCATGCCATCTGCATCGAAAGAAAGGTAGACATAGGCTGCTTGAGCGCCGAGGTCATTATCGCGCAGATAGCCGATAATACGATAGCCGTAGTCGTGATACGACTCGTATGGGTCGTCTGCCGCGACGCGTTCGCACACGGGCTCCAGGGCATCTTGCGCGATGGCGAGCTGCTCGGCGGCTGCAGCCTTTCTTGTCTGAAGCTCGTTATTTCCCTGGACAAGCTGCGGGATGTAGACGCCAAGCAGCACAATGGCGGGCAACACTGCGAGAGCTATGATCTGCTTATTGACGTTTGGAATCGTCACGCCGTATGCGTTTGCCATGGCCTCGGCATTGCTCGAGGTCTCGGCCAGCACGTCTGCCGCCGTGGCGACTGCCCCTACGGCGCTGGCAACCTCGGCGGCACCGCCCAGGTTGCGCGCGAGATCGTTATCGCTGTTCTTGAGCAGGCGGCCGGCAGCTTGCGTGGCAAGCACGCCGGCGACCTCCGCGGAATGGTCCTTGTTGGTCTGGGCCACCGCAAGCCTGCTCTGCAGTTCCTTCCACTGTTTGCCCTGCATTCCAAAGCGCGGCGCAAGAGCGCAATAGCAAAAGATGGCGAGTTCGATTACGGTGAGTGCGATGGCGGTATATATGCCCGCGGGTTGGAATTCCTTTTGGTGGAACGCGATATCGTTGACCATTTGGAGCGGCAACATCAACAGGCATGCTACGAACGACATGACGAGTGCGGTCGCTGCGATTTTGGGGTATGTGCAGTACCGCTGGATGCGTTTCTTTTCTTGCTCGGTGAGCTGCTGCATGGGGCCTCGACTCTCATCGTTTTTCGGGGGCGATGCGCACACGCTCTTGAGTATAGATGAGTGGAGGATGTCTGTTGTTCATACATAGCGGTCAACAGCGCGCTGTTGGTGATCGTTTGATCGTGAACGTCGTCTTTTGGAGCATGAAGCCGCTGCCGATGCCCGCAAACAGCAAATCGAAGGTGAATGGTTTCCCGAGAAGTGAACGACCTAATTTGGACCCCTGAAGCACCCACGTTTTTCGACGCTAAAACCGCAGGATTTGAGCGATAAAACCGTAGGAAATGGCTCTCCAAAAGTGTCGATGCTTCGGGGGTCCGATTTCACCCGTTCACTTCGCGGAAAAGCATTCACCTTCGTTGCGTGAGGCGACGGATGGAAGGGTGATTATCGTCAAGCAACTACCTCTGCCTTGTGAATCATCTGAAGCACAAGGCATAATGCTTGTGACAAAGGGGCAGTCCCTTTGCCGCATTGATTTGAGAGTAGATGTTGATGATTCTATCGTTGGCCCCCATGGAGGGAATTTCCGGGCATGTGTTCCGTCGCGTGCATGCGGAGTGCTTCGGTGCGCTCGATTGTTATTACACGCCGTTTTTGCCGCCGCCGCGGGTGGGAAACCGCTTTGGCGGCAAGGCGTTTAAGGAGATCGATCCTGCCAATAACCAGGGGCTCAACGTAGTGCCTCAGCTCATGTCCAAGAACGCGGATGAGTTTGTGTGGGCGGCACAGGTGCTCGCCGACATGGGCTATCGCGAGGTCAATCTCAACTTGGGTTGCCCCTCGGGGACGGTTGTCGCCAAGGGCAAGGGCTCGGGCTTTTTGCGCCACTTGGACGAGCTCGAAGTGTTCTTGAGCGATGTGTGCGAACGTTCGCCGTTGCCGGTGTCGGTAAAAACCAGGCTGGGGCTGGAGAGTGACGACGAATACGAGCGCGTGCTTGACCTGTACTGTCGCATGCCGCTGGCAGAGCTAATCGTGCATCCGCGCGTACAAAAGGACCGCTATACGGGCTCGCCGCGCAAGGAGTTTTATGGCGAAACACTGGAGCGCGCGCCGTTTCCGGTTGCCTATAACGGCGACATTTTTGATTTAGAGGACATGGATGCGCTGGTGGAGGCCTATCCCGGCACACGCCATGTGATGCTGGGGCGCGGCCTGCTCGCGAACCCCGCTCTGGCTCGTATGGTCAACGGCGGTCCTGCTGCCACGGATGCTGAGCTGCAGCGTTTCCACGACACGCTGTTTGCGGCCTATGCAGAAGAGATTGGCGGCAACGCGGTCTTTCGTATGAAGGAGTGGTGGTTCTACGCCAAATGCGCCTTCGCCGATCCCGCTACCGTTCACAAGCTCGTACGCAAGACTAAAAAGGTCGACGAATACCGCGCCGCCGTCGAGCGCGTCTTTCGCGAGCAGCCACTTGCACCCATAGCCCGCTTCCACGGCTAGTTAGTCGTTGGTGACGTTCTTTAACGACTGGTCATTTAAGAACGTCCCCAACGACTACCCGTGCCGAACCCATACAAAAACTGTACGCCAACATCCAAAGATGTCGAAAAATGTCGACTTTGGATGCTGGCGTACATGTTTGGGTCGGCGGGGGAGTGGAGTCTAGGCAATCATTGCATCGAGCGTGATGAGCTCTCTGAGTCGCTCCGTGCGTGTTTGCCCATGGCGCTTTGCTTTTGCGTCAAACGCATCAAGAACAGACTCACCCACACGTGCCGATAAAACAACGCTTGGCTCATCGGAGATCGACGGCCTTCCCAGCTTGATGGTGCGACCCTTCGGCCACTCATCTTTTTCGTATGCCTCCGCGGCTTTCTCCAACTCTCCGGGGGCAAACCCCATCATCTTTTCGAGCTGCTTAGCGTCCATAGCGCCTCCTATCGATTGGCATAATGTCGAGCGCTGGTTCTCGGAATCTATTTTTGTATACAGTTTTGTAGACAAAAATACAAGCAGTTTAGGCTTATAGGACAAAATGTGTGTCCCGATAGAACATCCGTTTCCATCCATTAATCCAGCCAGAACGGGTACGGGTCCCTGTGGTGGAGGTCCTCCCACACGGCTCTGTCGCCCCATTCCGGCCCTCCATCGTCACGCGACGGCGAGGCGGAGTAGACGCTGAACAGGAAGTCGATGTCCGCATCGGTCGGCATCGTGGCGAGCTTCTCGCGCGCCGTCCTCGCGTCCCCCGAGTGCGCGTGGCACCACCAGAACACCGCCTTCACGCGCTTGACCGACGTCAGCCCCCGGTGGTTGCGCAGGACGGCCCTCAGCTGCGAGTTCACCCCTCCCTCGATCATGTTGTTGGTCGACGGCAGCGGGCCGGCCTTGGCCAGGGCGGGGTCGAGGTAGGTGAACAGCGTCCTGTTAGCGTCAATATAATTTTCACCATTTCCACCAACGCATTTTCGCCAATCGCG
>UQIY01000014.1 GCA_900541195.1 uncultured Collinsella sp.
GGCTCGCTCGGAAAGCACATTAAGTGCTTTCCGGCTCGTGCGGAATCTACGAAAACCTTGCGCCCGGCCTTCGGCGGCGCGGCCTGCGGTGACTTTGGGGCAGCCCGGTTTTCCGTTGACCGGCGCGCCCCACGCATAACCCTTATGTCGGTGGGCTGATGTGTTGCGTCCCCGATGGCTACAAGGTTGAAATGAAGGTGGACAGGCGATTTAGGCCTTCGTCTAGGTCTTTGTCGGAGACGCAGTAGCTTAGGCGGATGTGGCCTTCGGTGCCGAAGCAGTCTCCCGGGACTAGGGCTACGTTGGCCTCTTTGATGGCTTTGATGCAGAAGTCTTCGCTCGTTAGGCCGTATTGTTTGATGCTGGGGAAGGCGTAGAAGGCTCCTGCCGGTTCCACTACGTCGAGGCCCATGGCGTCTAAGGCTGCGAGCACGCGTTCGCGACGGGCTCGGTAGACTTTGAGCATGGGGGTTGGGTCGACGGTCAGGGCTCGCGCTGCGGCGTCCATCTCAAAGGAGACGGCACTCGATACTAAGTATTGGTGGGCCTTTGCGATCTCGGCGATGACGGGGGCTGCGGCTGCGAGCCAGCCCAAGCGCCAGCCGGTCATGGCCCAGGGCTTGGAGAAGCTCTCGATAACGACCGTCTGCTCGCGCAGCTCCGGGTGGCGCTGGGCAAATCGCTCGTAGCCGTCCACGTAGACCAGGCGGTTATATACGTCGTCGCAGACCACGTAGATGCCCGCCTGCTCCGCCACGTGTGCCACGGCGTCGAGCGATGACGCGTCGAGGATGCATCCCGTAGGATTGTTGGGCGAGCAGATGACGATAGCCTTGGTCGCCGGCGTTACGCAGGCACGAAGTGCGTCTTCGTCAATCTGGAATTGCGCAGGCTCCGTATCCAAAAAGACCGCTTTGGCGTGGTTGGCCACGACGATGTTCTCGTATAGGCCAAAGGCCGGCGTGGGGATGATGACCTCGTCGCCGGGGTTGAGCATAGCCATGGATGCTGCCGACAGGGCCTCGGTCGCGCCGTCGGTCAGGATGACCTCGTCGGCCGAAAACGCCAGGCCCGCGTTCCCCATGTAGGCAGACAGCGCCTCGCGCAGGGCGGGGCGACCGTTGTTGGGCGGATAGTGCGTGTCGCCGCGGCCCAGCGCGGCGGTCACCTCGGCGCTAATCACATCGGGCGTGGGAAAATCGGGCTCGCCAAGCGCAAGCGCGATGCACCCTGGGTGCTGGGCAGCGAGCGCGTTAATCCGACGGATGCCGGAGGGCTTAAGCGTGGCAAGCGAGGTATTCATGGGCAGACGCATGGCATTCCTTTCGTAAGGGTTGCACTAGGATAGCGCGGCGGGGCGCCGTCAGACGGTGTAACCTAAACGGAAACCAACCGGAAAGGAGGCGGCATGGAGACGATCGCGCGCGGCGATGTACCAAAAACGTTGCAGACCATTGCGTATATCAGCATTCCCAATAGCGCCGATCTTGAGTTTTTGCTCTGGGACCTGCAGGATGCCATCGCGGCCTATGCCCGGCTTTCCGGCACCGCGCTCCCCCGCCCGGTCGATTTGGAGGCGGATGATGCCGGTGCAGTCGATGGCATGGTGCTCGCTGTTGATGATGCATTTGATGATGAGGCTATGATCGCTGTCGAGCAGATACTCGATCGCCTTAAGAATACAGACGCGCGCGTCTATGTCATCGTCCAAGCCCTGTCCAAAAACACCAAGCAGGCGGACGAAGTCCTCGACCGCCTGTACCGAGCATGTATTCTACGTGACCTGCCATGGTGCGACGGCGTTGTCGTCTGTGCCGGCAGCGGCATCGCAGCGCTTCGCCATTCCCCACGCATGGGCCTCATGCGCCGACCATTTTCGGAAGCGATGGATAAGCTTGTGGGCGCTGTGCGCATGGGCTGCTCCATTGAGCATGCGCAGCTGCTTGGCGGTGGCAATGCCGGTAGCGTCGATGCCGACGGTATGGTGCGCGTCAAGCCCGCGCTGCCCGCACCAATCTGGCATGCCATCATGAAACGCCTCGGCACCCGCGCCCAATCAGATATCTAAATTACAGAGCGCCCCAGTCAACGGCCTCGCGCCAGCGCTCGACAAGGCGTTCCAGGCGCCATGCCGCATTGGCGGGACTTGTCGACGGCAGAACGATGGCCGGCAGCCCGGTGCGTTCTTGTAGATAGCGCTTGTAGAGCCGACCAGCTGTACCACCGTTGCATATCACCTGCTCAATGGGAGCTGCGCCGGCAATGCGCTCGACATGTACCGGCACAACGTTGCGAATGCTCGCGTCACTCGAGCCCTTAATGTCACAGCTCTCGATCACGTCCCACAGGGCCACGCCGCCGTTCAGCAGCATGGAGCGCTTGGCGACAATCGAGGCGTCGAGCGTCGCAGGCTCACCGCTTGCCAAAGGGTCGCCCTCGTTGGGCGGCACGGGCACACCGAGGCATGCGGCCATCACGCGCCAAAAGCGATTCTGAGGGTTACCGTAATAAAAGGCATTGGCACGCGAAAGCACCGAGGGAAACGACCCGAGCACCAAAACGCGCGAGTGCTCGTCAAACACGGGTTCAAACCCATGCTCAATATGTTGATAGCCCTCGTCCGGCGCGGCCACGAGCTAGGCCCTCAGCAGATAGCGCACCTCGTAGGGTGCAAGCTCAAGGGTACCCGTCGGCTCGACCGTGGGAGCATCGTCGGCAAGTAGGTCGACGAAGGAGCCGTTGAGTTCGCCGGCTCCAAAGGTATAGGGCTCGTTCACGGCATTGACCGCCACAAGCACCGTCGCGTCGTCGCAGGCGCGCTCGAACAGCAGCTGCTTGTTCTGGATCACCACGTTGCGATAGGCACCGTAGTTGAGAGCACGGGCCGCCGCGTCGTCGGTCGAGCGCAGGTGCGTGAGCTGCTTGATGAAGGCCGTCAGCTCGTTGGGCGCAGGCTCATCGAGCGCAGGTCGCAGCGCCCAGTCGCCATCGGGGCCGCCCTTTTCGCCAGCAATTCCCCACTCGCTACCGTAATAGACGCACGGAATGCCTGGCATGCCAAACAGCATGCCATAGGCGGGGCGTAGGCAAGACTTGTCGGTAAGGATGCTCGCCAGGCGCGGCACATCGTGGTTGTCGACAAACGACAGCAGGTGTTTGCCGCGGTAGATGCACCACGGATCGCCGCCAAACTGGCGATGCAACGAATGGGCAATCTCGAACATGTTGACCGAATTAAAGCTGGAGTAAAGGCCCTTGTAACACTCGTAGTTGGTGCAGGAGTCGAGCATCTCGTCGTTGACGATCTGGTTGTAGTCGCCGTGGAGCGTCTCACCAATCAGCACAAAGTCGGACTTGAGCTCACGGGTAAAAGTATGCAGGCGGCGCATAAAATCGCGATCGAGCATATAGGCGACGTCCAGGCGCAGACCGTCGACGCCAAAGACTTCGGCCCAGCGGCGCACGGACTCAAGCAGGTAATCGACCACAGCGGGATTTTGCAGGTTGAGCTTCACAAGCTCAAAATGGCCTTCCCAACCCTCGTACCAAAAGCCGTCACCATAGCAGGAGTCGCCATCAAAGCTAATGTGGAACCAGTCCTTGTAGGGCGAGTCCCACTTGCGCTCCCGCACATCACGGAAGGCCCAAAAGCCGCGACCGACGTGGTTGAAGACGGCATCGAGCACCACGCGGATGCCACGGGCGTGCAGCGTCTCGCATACGGCGGCAAAATCGGCATCCCCACCCAGGCGGCGGTCGATATGGCGCAGGCTGCGCGTATCATAGCCGTGGCTATCAGACTCGAGCGGCGGGTTGATCAGCACAGCGCCAATACCGAGCTCTTGCAGGTAGTCGGCCCATTGGGCGATTTTCATGATGGGCGCATCGGGGTTGGGCGCGACGCTGGCAGCCTGGGCGAGCTCATCCTCGGCAACGGGCGCGGCATTCTCGCGCGGAGCTCCACAGAAGCCCAGCGGATAGATCTGATAGAACGTCGTCTCGTATGCCCACATAGCAACCTCCCGGTAAGCTCAACACAACGACATCCATTGTATGCCCGGCTTGTATCCTCTTCCCCAAAATAAGTTGCGGTGGAATAGTTCCTGCTTGGGCCTTCAGAAGCCTTAAACAGGAACTATTCCACCGCAACTGATGAGGGGACGTGATTAGGCGACGGGCTTGGCGCGGCGTATGGCCGGGAATAGTATCGTGATAGCGAGGATGACGCCCACGACGGCGATTGCGCCACCTGCGCAGCCGATCCAGGCGATACCGGGGCCCGAAACCACGGCGCCACCGATCGCGGTGCCCGTACCGATACCGAGGTTGAACAGGCCCGAGAAGATTGACATGGCGACGGCCGACGAATCTGCCGGCGTGTGCTTGATGAGCTCGGCCTGAAACGCCACGTTAAAGGCCGTGGCGCAGCAACCCCACAGTGCGCAGACGGCAAGCACTGTCACGAGCGACGATGCGGCCGGCCCCATGAGCAGCAGGGCCACCGGCACGCCGGAGAGCGTGATAGCCAAGAACGGGAAGCGATGCCCATCGAACAGGCGGCCAAACAGCCAGCTTCCGAGCAAACCAGAGCAGCCAAACGCCGTCAGCGTCATGGTAATGGCGCCCGCATCGACGTGCGCGACCTGCGCCAGGAAGGGCTCGATATAGCTGTAGCTTGCGTAATAGCCGGTCGCCATGAAGACCGTGACTGCGTAGAGCGCGATCAGGAGCGGGTTCTTGAGCAGCTCGGGCAACTGTTTGACGGTAAAGCGCTCGCCCGCCGGCATGGCCGGGAACACGGTCGCCTGGTAGACGACCGCGATGGCCGAGAGGACCCCGACCACGGCAAACGTCATGCGCCAGCCCACGGCCAAGCCAATAGCGCGACCGAGGGGCAGACCAAAGATCTGCGCGATGGACGAGCCCGTAGCGATCATGCTGATGGCGAGCGCCCCGTGGCGCGTGTCGACCAGGCGCGAGGCCATAATCGAAGCGACCGACCAGAACACGGCATGTGCGCAAGCGACCACCAGGCGCGCACAGACCAGGATGGGATAAGTCGGCGCCACAGCGGACAGAAACTGGCCCAGCGAAAACACGGCCAGCACGCCCAGCAGCATCCGCTTGAACTCAAAGCGCGAAGCGAACACCATGAGCGGCAGCGACAGCAGCATGACGCCCCAGGCGTAGACCGAGATCATGATGCCTGCTTGGGCCTCCGTGAGCGAGAACGATGCGGCAATATCAGTCAGAAGACCGATGGGCATGAACTCCGACGTGTTGAATACGAACGCGCAACAGGCGAGCCCAATAAGCGGGAGCCACTGCTTGAGTGAGATGCCATCTTGTCTTGCCTGAGTCATGTAGGAAACCTCTCCGATTGTCTTGGGCGGTGGGCGATTATATAGCAACGGCCCCGCATCCGTCAGTACAGATGCGGGACCGCAATCAACTCAATACACAGAGGTTGCGCCGTCAATACATAACTAAGCCAACCCCAGCAATATGCCCGCCGAATGCACGACAAACGCCACGATCCAGGCGACCGTCACTTGAAACGCGAACACGGCAACGGCGTAGCGCGCGCCCAGCTCGCTCTTGACGGCGCCGATGGCTGCCACACAGGGCGGGTACAGCAGCGTAAAGACCAGGAACACATAGGCAGTGAACGGCGAAAACATGGTCGACAGTGCCGCGGGCGAGGTCGCGCCCAAAAGCACCGTGAGGGTCGAGATGACACTCTCCTTGGCGATAAGTCCGGTGACGAGCGCCGTGGATGCACGCCAGTCGCCAAACCCAAGCGGCGTCAGCGCCGGCGCAATGATGCTGCCGAGACCCGCAAGCAGACTCTGCGACTGATCGGCGACCACATTAAAGCGGATGTCGAACGTCTGAAGGAACCAGATGACCACGGTAGCGGCAAAGATAATGGTAAAGGCCCTGGTAATAAAGTCTTTGGCCTTATCCCATGCCAGCATCACCGTCGTCTTGACGCTCGGCAGGCGGTAATTGGGCAGCTCCATGATAAACGGCACCGGGTCGCCCTTAAATGCCGTGCGGTTGAGTACCAAAGCCGCGATACAGCCAACCGCAATGCCGATCAGATAGAGCGAGACCATGGCGGGAACCGTCGCCTGTGGGAAAAACGCCCCGCACAGCAGACCATAGACCGGCAACTTGGCCGAGCAGCTCATGAACGGCGTGAGCATGACCGTCATCTTGCGGTCGTGCTCGGATGGGAGCGTACGGGTCGACATGATAGCCGGCACGGTGCAGCCAAACCCGACGAGCATGGGTACAAAGCTGCGGCCCGACAGGCCAAAACGACGCAGCACCTTATCCATGACAAAGGCGACGCGCGCCATGTAGCCCGAGTCTTCCAGAATGGAGAGGAACAAGAAGAGCACGACGATAATCGGCAGGAAGGTCAGCACACTGCCCACGCCCGTAAGCACGCCGTCGACAGCCAGCGAGCGCACCACGTCGTTGGTGCCGAACGCCTTGAGGCCCGCATCGGCCGAGGCGATGATAGCAGCGATACCGTCCTCCATGAGTCCCTGCAACGCCGCGCCGATCACGCCAAACGTCAGCCAAAAGACGAGGCCCATGATCACCAGGAACGCCGGAATGGCCGTGTAGCGACCCGTCAGGATGCGGTCGATCTTGACGGAGCGCACGTGCTCGCGGCTTTCGTGCGGTTTGACGACGCAGCGCCCGCACACGTCGCCGATAAAGCTAAAGCGCATATCGGCCAGCGCGGACAGGCGGTCGGTGCCGGCCTCGCCCTCCATCTGGGTAATGATGTGCTCGATAGCGTCGAGCTCGTTGCGATCCAGGTGAAGCGCCTCGGTCACCAGCTCGTCGCCCTCAACCAGCTTGGTCGCCGCAAAGCGCACCGGGATGTGCGCCGTCACGGCATGGTCCTCGATCAGGTTGGCAATGCCGTGGATGCAGCGATGCAGTGCGCCGCCGTCCGATCCATCGGGCGCACAGAAGTCCAGGCGACCGGGGCGCTCGCGGAACCGCGCCACGTGCAAGGCATGATCCACCAGCTCGCCGATACCCTCGTTGCGGGCAGCGCTAATGGGAACAACGGGCACGCCCAACAGGCTCTCGAGCAGGTTGACGTCCACGGCGCCGCCGTTGGCCGTCACCTCGTCCATCATGTTGAGCGCGATGACCATGGGGCGGTCGAGCTCCATAAGCTGCAGCGTCAGGTACAGGTTACGTTCGATGTTGGTGGCGTCGATGATGTCGATGATGGCGTCGGGGTTTTCGTCCAAGATGAATTGGCGGCTGACGATCTCTTCGCCCGTGTACGGCGACAGGGAGTAAATGCCGGGCAGATCGGTAACGCTTGCCTCGGGATGGTTACGGATGGTGCCGTCCTTGCGGTCGACCGTCACGCCAGGAAAGTTACCGACGTGCTGGTTGGAGCCCGTAAGCTGGTTGAACAGCGTGGTCTTACCGCAGTTTTGGTTGCCGGCGAGGGCAAAATGCAGCGGTGCGCCCTCGGGCACGGCCGTTTTTGCCGCACGGGGCGAATACATCCCCTCGCCGAGTGCCGGATGCTCCGTCGTTCCGATTGCGGCGTTGGCGCGCGGACCGGTATCGGTGTCGTGCACATCCACGAGCTCAATGCGTGCGGCATCATCCTTGCGCAGCGTCAACTCGTAGCCACGCAGGCGAATCTCGAGCGGATCGCCCATGGGGGCGTACTTCATCATGGTGACTTCGGTGCCCGGCGTTAGACCCATGTCCAAAATATGCTGTCGGAGTGCCTGATCGTCCGATGCCACCGATGCGACAACGGCGTCCTTTCCAATCTCGAGTGTATCGAGCTTCACGTCCGTGTTCCTCCCCCGGCGCCCACAGGGCGTTGTATTTATGTTCACCATGGCTAACCGTTTGCCATGGCTAACCAATTGTAACCATGCATGATAGCGCGAACACAAAACGACGTTCAATCGACAGATCGGTGCGATGGGGACAGGCAGGAGAGTTCAGGGCCATAGTTTCCCGATGAGGCCTCTCGGGGAAACTACATCCCAGAATTCCGGCTCGAAACGGGATATGGTTTCCCAAACAGGCCTCTTACGGAAAATGCATCCCGGAATCCCCGCTCGAAACGGGACGCGCTTTCCCAGTCGAGGCCCTATGGGAAACTGCGTCCCACCTTGAAAGGCAAAACTGGGGCGCAGTTTCCGGACGGGGCATCAAAAACGAAGTTGCGGTGGAATAGTTCCTGGATGGGCTGGTTGATGCCCCAGATAGGAACTATTTCACCGCAAGTTATTGAAGGGCTTGGATGCCGGGACTCTTACAGATGGCGCTCGAGGAAGCGGAAGGCCAGGCGGATCCAGGGACGGACGGAAACCTGCTTGTCCTCGTTGTCGACCGCGGTGTTGGCGTTGCCGAGCGAAAGGCCGTGACCACCCTGGTCGAAGACGTGCATCTCGCATGCAACGCCCTCCTCGGCCATGCGCTGCGCAAACGGGTAGACCTGCGCGATCGGCGCCGTCTTGTCGTCGGACACGCCCCACACAAAGGTCGGCGGCATCTGACGCGAAACATGCGTGGTGGGGCAGATATCGGCCAAATGCTCGTCAGTTGCCTCGCCACCCGTCACCATCGACAGGTAGTCGTTGAGCAAATCGCGCCCCGTCTTGCCGCCCGTCTTGGGCACGCGCAAGTCAATGCGCGGATCGCGCGTCTGCATGTCGCGCACATAGGCAAAGTCGAGCAGCGGATAGCCCAGCACCACGGCATCGGGACGAATGTCGTCCGGACGTGCCCCGGCAAGTGCCGCGAAGGGGCCGGTCTTCCACTGCGTTGCCAGCGAGGCACAGATCATGCCGCCCGCCGAGAATCCCACGACGCACACGCGCTTAGGATCGACATGCCACTCGTCGGCGTTGGCGCGCACCGTGGCGACCATCTTGGCAAGATCTGCCTGGGGGTGCGGAAAGCTCACGTCACCCGTAGAGCTCGTGACATAGTTGAGCACAAAGGCCTGGTAACCGTGATCCAAAAATGCAAACGCCACCGGGTCCTGCTCGTGCGGAGCGATATGTGTAAACCCGCCTCCGCCACAGATAATCACCGCGGGGCGGCGGCCATTCGGTTTATCGGGCAACGGCTCGGCACCCAAATACGTAAACGTCGCCGGATAATCCTCGGTCGGCTCCTCGCCCCACAGCGCATGGTTCTCGACAATCATATGTGCTCCCTTCGCGCAAATTATGCGCCCTTGTTTTTCGCCTTCAAGCGTACCCCACTTGAACCCGTGGCGTAGAAACACTCCGGCAATAAGTTTCCCTTCAACTGATATATCACATAATCCCAGTTCAGAGGTATCGTTGAGCAGCGTAGAATAGGGGCGTTGACCAAGCCGCGAAACACATGTGAAACGTTTCCGGCAAACCAAACGCGCGATATGCGCCTATTTAAGTTGGAGGCAACTATGGGTCTGCTCGATTCGCTTAAGTCCACCTTCACCTCGACCGGCGAGGCGTCCGTTCCGCCCGCAGCAAGCTTCGCCACCCGCGAAGGCGTCATCTATGCCCCCGTCAACGGCGTGCTCGTCAACCTGGACGAGGTTCCCGACGAGACGATCGCCTCGGGCATGCTTGGCCAGGGCTATGGCATCGAGCCCATTACCGGCACCATCTATGCGCCCGCCAACGGCCGCATCGGCGCCACCACTGTCACCAACCACTCCATTGGCATGATCACCGAGGACGGTCTTCGCGTGTTCATCCATGTTGGCCTGGGCACCGTGGAAATGAACGGCAAGGGTTTTGCCCGCTTTGTCGAGATGGGCGATGTGGTCAAGGCAGGCCAGCCGCTCATCAGCTTCGACCGCGAGGCCATTAAGGCCGCTGGTCACGAGGACATCGTGACCGTCATCGTCTCCGAGCTCGATCGTCTTAAGAGCATCGACCATGTCGGCGAGTCTGGAACGCTTATCGGCGGCAACCCGCTCGTCAAGCTGGGCGACCCGCTGCTGGTTGCCAAGACCAAGTAGCCAGGCCCCACGCCACACAGCCAAAAGGCACCTCGTCAAGCGCCCGCGACCATTTGGCCGCGGGCGCTTTTCGTTTGAAAAACCATCCCGCCAATGCTTTATCTGTATAGCTCAAATGAGCCGAGCTGCTAGAATATCGAACTGTATGGATAACTATCATTCAACCGTTATGGGAGGATACGTGAACCGCACCAAAATCGCGCAGCTCTATGCCGATGCCGAGTCGCTCGGCGGCCAAACCGTCACCGTCGCCGGCTGGGTCAAGTCCGTCCGCGACATGAAGAACTTTGGCTTTGTTACGCTCAACGACGGCAGTTGCTTCCGCGACCTGCAGGTCGTCATGAACCGCGAGGCACTCGACAACTACGACGAGATCGCCCATCAAAACGTCTCGGCCGCACTCATTTGCACCGGCACCGTCAAGCTGACCCCCGATGCGCCCCAGCCTTTCGAGCTTTCTGCCACTTCCATCGAGGTCGAGGGCACGAGCGCCCCGGATTACCCGCTGCAGAAGAAGCGCGCAACCGTCGAGTTCCTGCGCACCCAGCAGCACCTGCGCCCGCGCACCAACCTGTTCCGCGCCGTGTTCCGCATCCGCTCTGTCGCGGCTGCCGCCATCCACCGCTTCTTCCAGGAGCAGGGCTTTGTCTACGTCAACACCCCCATCATCACCACGAGTGACTGCGAGGGCGCCGGCGAGATGTTCCGCGTGACCACGCTCGACCCCAAAAATCCGCCCCTCACCGAGTCCGGCGAGGTCGACTGGAGCCAGGACTTCTTTGGCAAGCATGCAAGCCTCACCGTGTCCGGCCAGCTCAATGCCGAGAACTTTGCCATGGCCTTTGGCGACGTGTACACCTTTGGCCCCACCTTCCGCGCCGAAAACTCCAACACCACGCGCCACGCCGCCGAGTTTTGGATGATCGAGCCCGAGATGGCCTTTGCCGACCTTAACGACTACATGGATAACGCTGAGGCCATGCTCAAGTATGTCCTCAAGGACGTCATGGCCACCTGCCCCGACGAGCTCAATATGCTCAACAAGTTTGTGGACAAGGGTCTGCTCGAACGCCTAGACCATGTCGCCAACTCCGACTTCGCCCGCGTTACCTACACCGAGGCCGTCGAGATCCTGGAGCAGGCCGTCGCCGCCGGTCACAAGTTTGACTACCCCGTGAGCTGGGGCATCGACCTGCAGACCGAGCACGAGCGCTTCCTGACCGAGGAGCACTTTAAGCGCCCGACCTTCGTAACCGACTACCCGGCCGAGATCAAGGCCTTCTACATGCGCATGAACGAGGACGGCAAGACCGTCGCCGCCGCCGACTGCCTGGTTCCGGGCATCGGCGAGATCATCGGTGGCTCCCAGCGCGAGGAGCGCCTGGATCTGCTCGAGGCCCGCATCAAGGACCTGGGCATGAATCCCGAGCAGTACAAGTACTACCTTGACCTGCGCCGCTACGGTTCCTGCAAGCACGCCGGCTACGGTCTGGGCTTCGAGCGCTTGGTCATGTATCTGACCGGCGTGGGCAACATCCGCGACGTCCTGCCGCACCCGCGCACCGTGGGCAACGCCGACTTCTAATCGTCGGACGCTAGCTCGCGTCGCCACACGCCAACGCTCATCGCACAAGCGCCTCTCGACATCGGTCGAGAGACGCTTTTTTTCAACAGCATCCGTCAAGCTTTTGGCAAGTTTTTGGTCAGTTGAGCAGGGCTGTTGAAAACTCGACCCGCCGTTTGCCGACGACTACCGACCGCCCAGAGCGCCCTGCGCCCCTGGGAAAGCCCCACGTCCTAGGCTCCATACCGTCGTCACCCAAAACGGAAAGGACGTGGGCACCATGACCGAAGCCGCTGTTGAAACCTACGACACCACGACTAGAGGCGCCGCCTCGATGGCAGCCTATCGCGCCGTTCGCATCCTGCAACTATTAAGCGAAAACACCGGCGAGGACAAGGCCATGCTTTCCGATGAGTTGATCCGGCGCCTCTCCCATCCCGACGACCCCGCCCGCATGCCCATCTCGGCGGCGCGGCGCAGCATCTACACCGCCATCTCCGCGCTTCGCCATGCCGGATACGAAATTGAGTACAAACGCGGCGTGGGCTACAAACTTCTTACCCGCCCGCTCACCGATGAAGAGATCATCCGGCTCCACGGTATGGTCATGCGCAACCGCTCCACGCCCATCGCTATCCGCAAGAGCATGGCGCAGCACTTAGTTGCCATGGCGAGTGCCGACGTTCGCGGCTACCTCGATACACCCGAACCCGTTCCGAGCGCAGGCAGCAAGGCTACCAAGGCAACACGCACGCCCATCAAGCGCATCGACACGTGCGAGCTCGTCGAGCAGGCCATCGACCATGGAACCACGGTGAGTTTTGATATTTCGAGCGTCACGGCACGTGGCGAAACCGAAGTAGCACGGATGACACTCCGCCCCTTTGCCATCAGGCAGCGCGATGGCATCTCGTATTTGCTGGGAACGGTCTATGACGCCCGAGGTGCCGATGACACGCTGCGCACCGTAGAGATTGGCCGCATGAGAAACGTCACCACACGTCTCCTCGACGGCAAGAAGCTCTTCGCCGCCCTCGACGAGGAGGACGACGCCTCCTCCGCCGCATAAGACCCTCCGCCGCCCATTCGACTACCCGTACCGCCCATCCGATTCTGTATTAAAAAACCCGCCAGGCTGTTGTAAAAATGGACATCAGCGCTACTATAGTTCCACTTGCACTTTGTCCCAGTGCAGTGTTTCCAGCCATTTTTATACTGGGGGTAATGATATGAAGGACATCACCATCAGTCGCAGGAGCCTTCTGGTCTCCGCCGGCCTGCTCGCGCTCGCCCCGCTCGCCGGATGCGGCGGCAACTCTGGTTCCGGCTCTGCTGCCGCCGGTTCCGACTACACCATCGGCGTTCTGCAACTCACCGAGCATTCCGCACTCGATGCCGCCAACGACGGCTTTGTCAAGGCCATCAAGGAGAGCGGCCTTAAGGTCAAGATCGACCAGAAGAACGCCCAGAACGACCAGTCCACGTGTAAGTCCATTGCCGACAAGTTTGTGGGCGACAACGTCAACCTGATTTATGCCATCGCCACGCCCGCCGCGCAGGCTGCCGCCGGCGCCACGGCCGATATCCCCATCGTGGGCTGCGCCATCACCGACTACGCCGCCTCCGGCCTGGTCCAGGACAACGACAAGCCCGGCACCAACGTCACGGGCGCTTCCGACCTCACCCCGGTCGCCGAGCAGCTCGAGATGATGCAGAAGGTCCTGCCCGACGTTAAAAAGGTCGGCCTGCTCTACTGCACCGCCGAGTCCAACTCCGACGTCCAGATCAAGGCCGCCAAGAAGGAGCTCGACAAGCTGGGCCTCGAGTACACTGACTTCACCGTCTCGAGCTCCAACGAGATTCAGTCCGTCGTCGAGTCTGCCGTGGGCAAGGTCGACGCGCTGTACTCCCCCACCGACAACACCATCGCCGCGGGTGCCTCGCAGGTCGGCCAGATCTGCAAGGAAAACAAGCTTCCCTTCGTGACTGGCGAGGAGGGTATGTGCATGGCCGGCGGCCTGTTCACCCTCTCCATCAACTATGAGGACCTGGGCTACGCCGCGGGCGAGATGGCCGTTAAGATCCTGAAGGGCGAGGCCAAGCCCGAGGATATGCCGATCAAGCACCTCTCGAGCAAGGACCTGGTCGTCGTCAAGAACGACGAAATGGCCGAGGCCCTGGGCATCGACCTTTCCGCCCTGGACGCGTAATGCCATACGCGGCATGCGTCTAGAGCCCGTGCTCGCGCTTTAGCCGCGTTATTCAATATCTGAGCCACAGGGGCGGGCGCTGTAGACCGGCGTCCGCCCTGCTTGTTTCAGGTAAAACAAAACGTCTGTCCGTAACTCTTCTATGCATTGTTACCGCTATTATGGTGAATCACGTGTCCACCCTATCCTAGGAGGTATGAAGCATGCTCATTGCATTGCAGGGCGCCGTTTCGCAGGGCGTCCTCTGGGGCATTATGGTGCTTGGCGTGTTTATCACGTTCCGCCTGCTCGACATTCCCGATATGACCTGCGACGGCAGCTTTGCCCTCGGCGGCTGCGTCTGCGCTGTGCTCATCGTCAATAACAACGTCGACCCGCTGTTCGCCGTGCTGGCCGGTATGTGCGCCGGCGCCATCGCGGGCGCCGTCACGGGCATTTTGACCACCGTCTTTGAGATTCCTGCGATCCTCGCCGGAATCCTCACCCAGATCAGCCTGTGGTCCATCAACCTGCGCATCATGGGCAAGTCCAATACGCCCATTCTTGCCAAGGGCACCGTGTTCTCCGCCGTCAGCAATATGACCGGTCTGCCGCAGTCCACCGTCGCCATCATCTTGGGCATCCTGCTCGCCGTGGCTATCGTTGCCATCCTGTATTGGTTCTTTGGCACCGAGATCGGCTCGGCGCTGCGAGCCACCGGCAACAACGAGTACATGATCCGCGCTCTGGGCGTCAACACCAACTCCACCAAGATGATCGCCCTCGTGCTCTCCAACGCCCTCATCGGCCTTTCGGGCGCACTCATCTGCCAGAGCCAAAAGTATGCCGACATTGGTATGGGCACCGGTGCCATCGTTATCGGTCTTGCCGCCATTGTTATCGGCGAGGTGCTCGGCCGTCTGCTGCCCGGCGGCCTCACGCAGTTTAGCGTCCGTCTTGCCTCCGCCGTCTTTGGCTCCGTGGTGTACTTCCTTATCCGCGCCATCGTGCTGCAGTTGGGCATGGACGCCAACGACATGAAGCTGCTCTCCGCCGTAATTGTCGCTGTGGCCCTGTGCGTGCCTGTGGTTTGGGAGCGCTATAAGCTCCGCAGCTCCTACACGAAGGGGGATGAGGCAGATGCTTAAGCTCTCGCACGTCAAGAAGACCTTTAACAAGGGCACCGTCACCGAGAAGCGCGCGCTCACCGGCGTCGACCTCACCCTGAATGACGGCGACTTTGTAACCGTGATCGGCGGCAACGGCGCCGGCAAGTCCACGCTGCTCAACATGATCGCCGGCGTGTACCCGCTCGATTCGGGCGTTATTGAGCTCGACGGCACCGACATCTCGCGCCTGAGCGAGTCGCAGCGCGCCAAGTACCTGGGCCGCGTGTTTCAGGACCCCATGCGCGGCACCGCTGCCGACATGCAGATTGCCGAGAACTTGGCCCTCGCCAAGCGTCGCGGCCAGCGTCGCGGCCTTTCGTGGGGCGTCACCAAGGCCGAGAAAGATGAGTACGTTGAGCTGCTCAAGCGCCTGGACCTTGGTCTGGACACGCGTCTCAACGCCAAGGTCGGCCTGCTCTCGGGTGGCCAGCGCCAGGCACTCACCCTGCTGATGGCCACGCTCACCAGGCCGCGCCTGCTGCTGCTCGACGAGCACACCGCGGCCCTCGACCCCAAGACGGCCTCTAAGGTGCTTAACCTGACCGAGGAGATCGTCGACGAGAACCACCTGACCACGCTCATGGTCACGCACAACATGAACGACGCCATCCGTCTGGGCAACCGTCTGATCATGATGCACGAAGGCCACGTGATCTACGACGTGGCGGGCGATGAGAAGAAGTCGCTCACCGTAGCCGACCTGCTGCAGAAGTTCGAGGAGGTCTCGGGAGGCGAGCTCGCCAACGACCGCATGCTGCTGAGCTAAAACCTGCCAAAAAGGGACAGGTTTATTTTGGTAGGTTTTATCTGCGCAAACGTCAAAACCGCCGCAAAGGGACAGACGCCCTTGCGGCGGTTTTCGCATATTATGTCGATAATCCGATATTCAACCAGACATTCTGGCTAAGGACTAAGGAAACTGCCATGAAAAGACTCCCCCGCTTTGCGTTGGCCGCCGCGTTGTTTGCCGGCGCGCTCGCAGGCACCCCAAGCCTCGCTTTCGCGGGAAACCTGCCCGCCGCTATTGACGGCTCCGTGGCCGTCATGCACACCAACGATATCCACGGCAGCTACAAGTACAGCTACAACGCAAGCAAGGGCACCGGCACTGTGGGCTTTGACGGACTGGCGGTTCTCTATAGCGCCCAAAGCAGCGTCCCCGATCTTTTGCTCGATGCGGGCGACACCTTCCACGGACAGTCCTTCGCCACCATGAGCGAGGGCAAGAGCATCGCCGAGCTCATGGACACCTTCTACGCCGACGGCTACGACGCGACCACGCCAGGCAACCACGACTGGAGCTACGGTGCGGACAAACTCCGCACCATGACCGGCTACAGCACCACCGGCACGCCCTTCGCCATGCTCTGCGCGAACGCGAAGTCTACGAGCGGCGTATGGAGCTCGAGCATCACGAAGACGCTCGATCGCACCTGGGAGGATAGCGAAGATCACTCCACATTCGACTACAAAATCAAGGTCGGCGTCGTGGGTGCCATGGATGAGTCGCTAGGTTCCTCGCTGCGCGCGGACCTGGTCGCGGGTACGTCGTTCTCGGGTGCCGCGAACGCCATCAATGCCGAGGCAGAGCAGCTGCGCAAGGAGGGCTGCGATGTTGTTGCGTGTATCGCGCACACGCTCGACGCCAAGACCTTTGCCACGCGACTCCGTGGCGTCGATGCCCTTATCGCAGGCCACGAGCACATCAACCTTAACGAGAAGGTGACGGGAGCCGACGGCAAGACGATCCACGTTGTTGAGGCAGGCAGCGCCTTTGCCGAGGTGGGGCTGCTTTCCATTCCGTACAAGTACGACACGAATGGCACCGAGACGACCGACGATGACACGGTCACGGTCCCTGCAGACGGCAGCGACGAGAAGCTCTACACCGCCAAGAACGTCAACGACCTTTTGGCAGACCCCGACAAGGGCTCCGACTACCAAAGCCACCTTGAAGCCGTCCGCAACAAGATCAAGCCGCTCGACGAGGCCTTTGAAAACGAATCGAACAAGGTGCTCGGCACATCCACCACCAACTATTTCTACGGCGAGGACGTCGCAGGCACGCATGGTTGGGAAATGGTGCGCACCACCGATTTCCGCCCCAGCAAGGAGGGCGACACCACCAAGGCCCAGACCATCGGCCACGTGATTTGCGGCTCCTATCTTGCCCTGACGGGCGCGGACTTCGCTATCGAAAACGCTGGCGGCATCCGCGGCGGCATCGCGGCGGGCAACGTGACCGCCGGCAACGTCATCGCCATCTCGCCCTACGGCAACACCGTGGAGACCTGGACCATGACCGGCGCGGACTTCCTCGCAGCGCTCGAGCACTCGCTACAAATCAGCGACGAGTGCAATCACAGCTACGAGCTTCAGCAAGCCTACGTGGCGGCCGGTCACACCGAGCAGGAGGCGCAAGACAAGTACAAGTGGCGCGATGACTCTGGCAGCGTTCTCTCCTTTGGCGGCATCAACGTGACGATTGATTGGACGCAGCCCGAAGGCAAGCGCATTGTGAGTGCCACACTCACCAAAGACGGCAGCACGCTCGACCCCGTCAAGACCTATACCGTCGCCACCAACAACTACATCATTACCAACACGACCGACTTCCCCACCTTCGCAAACGCCACCAAACACACCGAGTGGGGTGCCTGCGAGTCAGCCCTAAGGGCGCTGATCGGGCAGAACAGCTGGGAGAGCAAGATGGCCTCGCTCGCGGGCACCATCAGCTTTGGCTCCGCTGCCGTGGACCCCACGCCCACACCGGCCCCGACGCCTAAGCCCTCGCCTAAGACGGACACGACGACCACGAAGGTCATCACCAAGAAGACGACCGGTAAGCTCGCCGCAACGGGAGACCGCACGCTGGCAGTAGTTGGCGCGTGCCTTATCGGCGGCATCATCGTCATCATTCTCGGCATTATCTGGAAGCGTCGACGCTAAGCTACACCGCCGGGCCTTGCAGCCCCACCGCGTAAACCTTATATCGAGCACAGAAGCCCGTCCGAATTTGATCGGACGGGCTTCTTGGTGGGTATCATGGTTGGACGATCATTAGGAGGTTTTCCCTACATGGAATTGTTTGAGCCGATTCTTCATTTCTTTGAGCAACGGTGGGTCCACAACATCATCTGGGCCGTCATCTTGGCGATAGGCACCGCCGTCGCCGCCGAGGTCGTATCCAAGACCCTGAACCATCTGCTTAACCGTGACGATAACCCGCTTCCGGCATCAAGTATCTTCATCAACATCGCGCGCGCCGTCATCTGGATGATTGGCGGCAGCTTTATCCTCGACAACTGCTTTGGCATTAACGCAAACGCGCTCGTCGCCGCTCTTGGCGTCGGCGGCATCGCCATCTCGCTCGGCTTTCAGGACACGCTGTCAAACCTTATTGGCGGCATGCAGGTTACGTTTACGGGCATCATTAAGCCTGGCGACAATATCGAGGTCGGCGGCGTGTCGGGCGTGGTCCAGGACATCACCTGGCGCCACACGACCATCGAAGATGCCTGCGGGCAGACCATCATCGTCCCCAACTCCAACATCTCCAAGAACACGCTCGTGCATTTGATGCCCTTTGGGCGCGTGGCTGTGCCCGTTGCCGTAAAGGACACGTCCAAGTGGGCCTCGCTCGACGCGCTGGCAGACGAGCTGACCAGCGCCACCAAGGCCGCCGTGCTTCCCATCTCGGGCTTTGACAAGGAGCCGTATGTGCTCTTTAGCGAGATCGGCGACTTTGGCATTAAGGGCAAGATCATCTTTATCGTCAGCGACGACAGCACCACTTTCACCGCTGCCGACGCCTGCATCCGCGCCATCGCCCCCATCATTGCCTAAACCACCACAAAGGGGACAGGCACCTTTGTTGTGGTTTTCATTCGTGGTACCATGGTTCATATAGTTGTTTAAACGACTAAGGGAGCAACATCATGGAAGAGGCCTACCGTCAAGCACGCAAGCGCGGCGAGCAAGGACGTCGACGCGCCATTAGTCAAAGCGAGTATCCGTACCTCACGGACCTCGATAGCTTGGTTGCCCAGCTCCCCTTAGGCCAGCGAGAGAATGTCGGCCTGAGAGACATTCCGCTCGAAATGGTCGTCGGTACGGTTACCAAGGGCCGTCAGTCCGCCTTTTCATGCAACTTTATGCCCCTACTGCCGTTTGGCACCGAGTTCGCCCGCAAGTGGTCCAACCTCTACGACATCCAGGTAACCGAGGGTTATCGCGACCCCATCATCGTCACCGAGTTCATGCATCGGTTCTATGTCCAGGAAGGCAACAAACGCGTCAGTGTCCTCAAATTCCTGGACGCCCCGACGGTTTCGGCCAAGGTCACCCGTCTCTACCCCGGCACATGGGATTCCGTCGAAAGCCGCCTGTACGGCGAGTTCTGCGCGTTTTGGCGCGTCTGCCCCCTATACGAGATCGAGTTCTCGCGTGAGGGAAGCTACGAGACGCTCGCCAAGATGCTCGGTCAGAACCTTATCGAAAAATGGCCGCAGAAAAAGGTCGACTACCTGCGCCACACCTTCCTGCTCTTTAAGCGCGCCTACCTTCGCGCAGGCGGCGACCACCTGGACATTACGCCTGCCGACGCCATGCTCGTGTACCTCAATGTGTACAACCAGGACCGCCTGCTGGATACGCCGACGGATATCGTTGTAAACCGCCTGTGCAAGATTTGGCGCGAGCTGGTCATCGCCGGCAAAAATGACGAGGACAAGGTCGATCTTGTCGAAGCACCGAGCGTCGACGAGGAAGAGTCGCCCGCCAAGTCCACCTCCGGTGTGCTCAACTTCTTTATGGGCAAGACCGTCTACTCGGTGGCCAACCCCCTGCGCATCGCCTTTATCCATGAGTTCCCCTGTGCGACGTCGAGCTGGGACAGCCTGCACGACCAAGGGCGCCAGTATCTCGATGAGCACTTTGGCGGTATCGTGCGCACTGAGGCGTTCGAGGACTGTCACGATCCGGATGTGTTCTACGCCGCCGTGGAAACGGCTGTCAAACATGGAGCAAACGTCATCTTCTCGACCTCGCACCGCCTGATGGAATACACGCTCAGGGCTGCCGTTGAGTATCCCCAGGTTCGGTTCCTCAACTGCTCTATCGGCCTTCCCCATCAAAGCGTCCGTTCGTACTTTGGCAAGATGTACGAGGCCAAGTTTCTCCTGGGCGCCCTTGCCGCCAGCATGGCGGACAACCACCGCATCGGTTACCACGCGTCGGTATTCGCCTCGGGCGCACTCAGCGAGATCAACGCCTTTGCGATTGGCGCCTCGCTGCTCGACCCACGCGCGCAGGTAATCCTCACCTGGGGCGATGTGCCTGCAGGTGGTCTTGTCGAGGCCATGTACCGCGAAGGCGTGAGCGTCATGACCGGCGCTGACATGTCAAAGTCGCTCGAAGACCCAACGGCCTACGGACTCCACCGCCTGGTCGATGGCAAGGTTTCCGGCATCGCCATGCCGGTATGGAACTGGGGCCGTTACTACGAGCTCATCGTTCGCAGCCTTCTGCACGGTACGTGGGACGAGACCAGCGATGACAACCAAGTGCGCGCCGTCAACTACTGGTACGGCATGAGCTCAGGCGTTATCGACATTCGCTACGCTCCGGGCCTGCCTTATCAGACGCGCAAGCTTGTTCAGCTCCTCCGCAATGGCATTGTTGAGGGATCCATCAACCCCTTTGGCGGCGAGCTCCACAGCCAGAACGGCGTGGTACAGATCGAAGGCTTCCCTCCGCTGCCGAGCACGCAGATTGTCGAGATGAATTGGCTGGCGGACAACGTGGTGGGCACCATTCCGCAGCTCGACGATGAGCCGAAAGTCCCTGCCCTATGAAAATCCTTGCCATAGCCGATACCGAAGAACGATGCCTTTGGGAGTGCTTTCGCAAGGAACGCTTTGAGGGAGTCGACCTGATTTTGTCCGCCGGCGATCTGGACCCGGACTATCTTGAGTTTTTGGTTACGGTCATCAACAAACCGCTCATCTACGTGCGCGGCAATCACGATGACCGCTACGCACGTCATGCACCGGGCGGATGTATCTGCGTGGAAGACAGCGTGTACACGTACCGAGGGATTCGCATTGCGGGCCTTGGCGGGTCCATGCGTTATCGCGACGGCGCCAACATGTACACCGAACGCGAGATGTCCAAGCGCATGCGTAAGCTGTCGCGTAAGGTTAGGATGGTCGGCGGGTGCGACATTCTGCTTACCCATGCACCCGCCGCCGGTATGGGTGATCTGGACGATCTGCCGCATCGAGGGTTCGAGTGCTTTAACACAGCACTCGAATCCTGGAATCCCGACTACATGGTGCACGGGCATGTGCACCAAAGCTACGGCTACGATTTTCAGCGCGAGCGGCAGCATGTGTGTGGAACGACGATCATCAACGCCTGCGGCTATACGCAGTTTGAGCTCGACCAGACGCACTACCCCATCCGCGGCTGGCAAGCAGCTTGGCTCAACTCACAAACCATGCGCCGCGAGCTCAAACGCCACGAAGCCATCGAGTCTTCAACAGCCAGAACACCCTGGTAACCACCATAAAGGGGACACTGTCCCCTTTGTGGTGCTTTTGACGCGATAGCAAGAAACCCGGTCCTGCACAAGGCAGAACCGGGTTTCTTTAGCAATGCTTGCTGTACTCAGGCAGTAACTAGCAGTTACTCAGCCAGGAAGTCACGCTGGACAGCGGGATCGACCTTGACGCCAGGGCCCATGGTGGAAGACACGGAGATGGACTTGACGTACTTGCCCTTAGCAGAAGAGGGCTTGACGCGCAGGATCTCGGTGTACAGGGCAGCGTAGTTCTCGACGAGCTGCTGCTCAGAGAAGGACTTCTTGCCCAGGGGCACGTGGCAGATGCCGTAACGGTCGGCGCGGTACTCAACGCGGCCGGCCTTGAGCTCGGAGACCATCTTGGCGACGTCCATGGTCACGGTGCCGAGCTTGGGGTTCGGCATGAGGCCACGGGGACCAAGGATCTTACCGATGCGGCCAACCTTGGCCATCATGTTCGGCGTAGCGATAGCGGCGTCGAAGTTGATCTCGCCCTTCTGGATCTGGGCGACGAGCTCGTCGGAACCGATGATGTCGGCGCCGGCAGCCTCGGCCTCGCGGGCCTTCTCGCCCTCGGCGAAGACGGCAACACGAACGGTCTTGCCGGTGCCGTGGGG
This sequence comes from uncultured Collinsella sp., assembly GCA_900541195.1. GTDB lineage: Bacteria > Actinomycetota > Coriobacteriia > Coriobacteriales > Coriobacteriaceae > Collinsella. The sequence goes on from UQIY01000014.1 coordinate 22,150, forward strand.
CAGGGAGATGGAACCGCGGATGTTCTGGTCAGCCTTACGAGTATCGATGCCCAGACGGAAGTGGGCCTCGACGGTCTCGTCGAACTTGGCGGTGTCGAGCTCCTTGATGAGCTTGGCAGCCTGAAGGGGGGTGTAGAGCGTGGCGCGGTCAATCTTCTCGGCAGCGGCGTTATAGCTCTTACCATGCTTAGCCATATGCATTACCTCCTGTGGTTAAACGGGCGTGAGCCCTCCCACATCGTATCGTGTGCCCTATTGCACACATTTAACGGGCGCCCCGGTCGGGTCACCCGTCGTTACCATAAGAAATCGCTACTCAGCGATGGTGACGCCCATGGAACGGGCGGTACCGGCGATGATTTTCTTGGCGGCGTCAATGTCGTTGGCATTGAGGTCCGGCATCTTGATCTCGGCGATCTTGGTGAGCTGCTCCTGGGAGAGCTGACCAACCTTGTCGGCCTGGGGCTTAGCGGAACCAGACTTAAGGTTCAGCTCCTTCTTGATGAGGTGAGCCGCCGGCGGGGTCTTGGTGATGAAGGAGAAGGACTTATCCTCGTAGACAGAAATCTCAACGGGGATAATGTCGCCCTTCTTGTCCTGCGTCTCGGCGTTAAAGGCCTGGCAGAACTGCATGATGTTCACGCCAGCAGCGCCCAGGGCGGGGCCGACGGGAGGAGCGGGGTTAGCTGCACCAGCAGGAATCTGGAGCTTAATGACGTTGGCAACCTTCTTCTCAGCCATGGTCATTCCTTTCGAATCACGAGTGTGAAGTACTTGCTATATCGTAAGCACGCACGTGTTAGAAGCACTCCTGAGATGAGCAGTCACAGAAGAAGCACGCTCGCGCGAACGGACGAAAACTTAAGCGATGACAGCGACCTGGTTAAAGTCGAGCTCGACCGGCGTCTCGCGGCCAAAGATCATCAGCGTGACCTTGAGCTTGCCAGCCTCGGTGTTAACCTCGGAGACCTTGCCATCAAAGTCGGTAAGCGGGCCATCGGTGACGCGGACGGACGTACCGACCTCAATATCAACCGAGGTGCGCTTGGGCGAATCGCCCTTACCGGGACGACGAGTCATCTTGTTGTACTCGTCGCGGGAAAGCGGAGCGGGCTTGCCGTTGCCGCCTAGGAAACCGGTGACGCCAGGCGTGTTACGAACACACGTCCAAGCATCGTCATCCATCTCCATGCGGACCAGGACATAACCCGGGAAGATCTTGGAATCCTTGGTCTCACGCTTGCCACCCTCTTTAATCTCGGTGACGCGCTCCATAGGAATCTCGATATCAAAGATACGGTCCTGCATGCCCATAGTCTCGATGCGATGCTCGAGATCGGACTTAACGCGGTTCTCGTATCCAGAGTAAGTGTGAACGACGTACCAACGCTTAGACATGGTTTAGCCCCTCAATCCAGAGAACAGAGCAAGAGCCTCGCCAAAGCCAGCATCGAGCAGAGCGATGACGACGCCGACGACGATCAGAGAAGCGCAAACAACAACCGAGTAGTTCACGAGCTCCTTCTTATCGGGCCACGTGACACGCTTCATCTCGGACTTGACCGAAGCGAAATACTTCTTGGTGCGGGCGAAGAAACCAGGCTTCTCGTTCTTCTTGGACTTCGCAGCCTTCTCGTTCTTCTTGGCAACGGCCTTCTTGGCCTCAACCTTGGAGTTGGCGGCAGCTTTGTTGGCAGGTGCCGGCTGCTGAGCCTTCTTCTTGTTCTTCTTGTTGGCCATTTGGGTTACCTCCGCGCAATGCGCTTATACATGAGTAAACCGTAAGCCCCCAAGTGGGAACTTACGGAATAATGACTGGCACGCCAGGAAGGACTCGAACCCTCAACACTCGGTTTTGGAGACCGATGCTCTACCAATTGAACTACTGGCGTATGTGACTAGAGACTAGCGAGTCTCTTTGTGCAGCGTGTGGTGACGGCACCAGGGGCAATACTTCTTGATCTCCATACGATCAGGCATGGTCGACTTGTTCTTGGTGGTCGTATAGTTGCGGCGCTTGCACTCAGTGCACGCAAGAGTAACTAGAGTACGCATGTATCCTGAACCTTTCATTTCCGCCCCGTACGGGCACGAGTTGTTACTTTATCAGCTCCACGTAAGTGCTGTCAATGAAAACCTCGAGTCAATTGGTTCTCGGTGGATCCATTCATATTTGGAACACATCAATGAAGCCATCGAGAGCTAATCGACGGTGCATCCAGGACCATTATCGATCCTCTCGACACCAGCAACGGCTCAATATCCATTGCAGAAAAGAACCCGGCACCCATATAAGTGCCGGGTTCTCTAAGTCAGCTATATCAAAGAGCTAATTTACTCAATGATCGTGGAGACGATGCCCGAACCGACGGTGTGGCCACCCTCGCGGATAGCGAAGCGCAGGCCCTCCTCCATGGCGATCGGGTGGATGAGGTCGCCCTCGATGGTGATGTGGTCACCAGGCATAGCCATCTCGGTGCCCTCGGGGAGCTTGACCGTACCGGTAACGTCGGTGGTACGGAAGTAGAACTGAGGACGATAACCATCGAAGAACGGGGTGTGACGGCCGCCCTCCTCCTTGGTCAGAACGTAGATCTCACCGGTGAACTTGGTGTGCGGGGTAACCGAACCGGGCTTGCAGAGAACCTGGCCGCGCTCGATGTCCTCACGCTTGATGCCGCGGAGCAGCAGACCGACGTTGTCGCCAGCCTCGCAGAAGTCCATGGACTTACGGAACATCTCGATACCGGTAACGACGGTGTTCTGGGTATCCTTGATGCCGACGATCTCGACGGGCTCGTTGAGCTTGAGCTCACCGCGCTCGACACGGCCAGTAGCAACGGTACCACGGCCGGAGATGGTCATAACGTCCTCAACGGCCATCAGGAACGGGAGGTCGTTGTTACGAGCAGGCGTCGGGATGTACTCGTCGACGGCCTTCATGAGCTCGCGAATGGCGTCCATCCACTTGGCGTCGCCCTCGAGAGCGCCCAGAGCGGAGCCACGGATGACGGGGATGTCGTCGCCGGGGAAATCGTACTCGGAGAGGAGCTCACGGGTCTCCATCTCGACGAGGTCGATGAGCTCGTCATCGTCGACCATGTCGCACTTGTTCAGGAAGACGACGATGTAGGGAACGCCGACCTGACGGGCGAGCAGGATGTGCTCGCGGGTCTGAGCCATGGGGCCGTCGGTAGCGGCGATGACCAGGATAGCGCCGTCCATCTGAGCAGCACCGGAGATCATGTTCTTGACGTAGTCAGCGTGGCCCGGGCAGTCAACGTGAGCGTAGTGACGGGCAGCGGTCTCGTACTCAACGTGGGAGACGGAGATCGTGATGCCGCGCTCGCGCTCCTCCGGAGCCTTGTCGATGTTCTCGAACGCAGTGAAGTCAGCCTTGCAGCCCTCGGTCTCGGAGAGAACCTTGGTGATGGCAGCGGTCAGCGTGGTCTTGCCGTGGTCGACGTGACCAATGGTGCCGATGTTAACATGCGGCTTAGTGCGCTCAAACTTCTCTTTGGCCATAAAGCCCTCCTCTAAACAGGTCGTCCCCGGACGGGACTTTGCCTTTATACCATAGTGGCCTCTCAACATACTATTGAGAAGCCACCGTGTTACCTATGGTAGCGGTGACTGGATTCGAACCAGTGACGCCACGGGTATGAACCGTGTGCTCTAACCAACTGAGCTACACCGCCGGATGGAGCCTGCAACCAGACTTGAACTGGTGACCTCTTCGTTACCAACGAAGTGCTCTACCGACTGAGCTATACAGGCACTTGACGGGTGGGAGCTATAGGATTCGAACCTATGTAGGCAGAGCCAACGGGTTTACAGCCCGTCCCCATTAACCACTCGGGCAAACTCCCAATCGTTCAAGTATCCGCAGGTCCTTTGGTCTTTTGGACCGCCGCCCCCGCGAACGAAAAAGATAATACGATGCAACCTTGGGGGCTGTCAACGAAAACCTATAGATACACGGTGCCGGGCGTATCTATATAGCTGTGACATGCGGTTTTGTTGAGTTTGGATATGAAGGACGGTGGTTTTGGATACTGAGGTGACGTTTCCCGAGGTAACACTTTTGCGTAGTGGAGTGAACGTGCCTTGCCGCATCTTCGAGATCGGCTTATTCGTACCTACATATAGGTACGAGAGTTGATTTTCTCCCGTTTGAAATCGAGCGTGGGAAAATCCACGCTTAAACAGGACGGTCAGGTGCCTCGCCGCTTTTGTCTTGTTTTGTAACAGCAAGACGCTGATTATTGGTCCAGATGTTACAGATCAAGACGATTCGCCGCCGGCCTCCCTCGTTATCTAAATCTGTAACAGTAAGAACGGTTTTCCTCCCCTACCTGTTACAGATTAAGACAATTGATCCATCTGCATCCTTCCATCTTGATCTGTAACAGGTTGAAGCAAATGCCCCAGCGTTACAGATTGAGACATTCAGAGCTGCACCCACCAATAATTGTTACGACGTAGTCTAAAGAAAGTGCCATTCATAGGTTGGGGGCATCCCTCTATCTAGTTTTGTCTCAATACTCTGAGCGACTGTATCTACAAGGCCCGACGATCGGCTTCGCACTTGCCCTAGAGCCCAATCTCCGCGATTATCTTTTTCATCTCGATGGCCCATCCGAGCTGCTCCTCGATGTACGTCGGCCATGCGTCCTGGTGGCCCTTGATGGGGTGGCCCGCCTTGTAGAAGCGCAGTCCCGAGGCCTTTTTCGCATCGAAGGGTGCCGCCGTCAGCCCGAGGCGCTCCTCGAAGACCCCGCTGTTGGCGATGGCGCGGTGCCCGATCTCCTTGTCGTCGTCCACGTACAGCTCGATGCCCGTGCGGCCTTTGTGCGTATCGATGAGCAGGGCGAGATGGTATGCCGAGACCCCCAGGCGGAGCGTCGACCAATGGTCCTTGCTGGGCTTCTGCGGGCTGAACTCCTTGAGGAACTCCGGATGGCCGTCCGCCACCTCGCGGTAGGCCGTCCAGTACGCCAGCTTGACCTTTTCGGTCTCGCTGAGCCCCTCGGAGAGCCTCACGGTCTTGGTCCACTCGTTCGGCTGCTCGACCACGTTGAAGCGCGGGGCAGGCAGGGAGTCCCCGATCTTCCAGAGCTCGACCTCGACTAGGAAGAACCCGAAGTCGCTGTCGGTGTGCTGGTTGAGCCACTCGATGGCCTGGCGGTGCTCGTCGCGGGCACGAGCCACGACCCAGATGACGACCTCGGCGCCCTTGCCGGCGGCGTACGTGATCACCTTGCCGAGGTGGTCGTGGTTGGTGTCCTCGAGCTGGTTCTCGATGATCACCTTGCGGCCCGTACCGGACTCCTGCGCGTAGATGTCCACGTTGAACGATCCGACCGAGGACTCCGTCTCTATGAGCTCGAGCTCGATTCCGACCGCCATCCCGAGGGTTGCGAGGTTCTGCTCCTCGGCCAGCCATTTGGTGAAGTCGTGGGCCTCATGCGGCCACACCTCGCGCAGGGGAACTTTCTGAATGGTATCAAGGTTATAGGACTTCATCTGTCGCCCCATCGGCTAAGGGAGGCATCAGCGTCGTTGTAGAGCCTCTTGCCATCAAACGAGCGCAGAAGAAGATCACGACGCTCTTCGAGGTCTTTCAGCTCGCAGGGGAACACAAACAGCATCACATTTTGATGGTACTTGTAGTCGGCATAAACGTCCGGATCGCCCTGGCGCGTGGGCGTGGATACGATATCCTCCGACATGTGCTCGCTCGAACCAACGTAAATACCCAGGTAATCGCTGTAGTTCTTATCGTGGTCGCCCTTTTGATACTTTGCGATAAGGTAACAGCCGGGCATATCGAAACCGTTAAACGCAGCATCGGCAGCTTTGTCCTGCTGACAGACAAACTTGTGTAGGGGCATCACCGTCGACGCTCCTTCAAAAATCGATTGCCTTGCAGCGTTGATCTTCTTGCGAGCCTCGGCAGCTTCTCTTGAATCCTGAAACGCTTTCGCAGCACCGCCCAGTGCGCCAACTGCCGCGCCGACGCCATCGGCCGCCGCGCCGAACCCCTTACCAATACCATCGGCAACGACACGAGCGCCGTTAGCAGCACCGCCCGCCGCATCCTTTACGGCACCGCCGACGGCATCAACATCGACACCGAGCTGCTTTGCACCCTCAATGACGGCGGCCGCAGCACCCAGGACCTCCGCCGCAAGGTTCACCGTATCTTTGACGTTTTTAAGATTTACAGCCATCCAACTATTCCTTTCGCCATTCCGCTTTCCGGATCGGCCACGACTTTCAAGAAGCACCAGGCACTTGGCGCGGCTTCTCATGTCTATGCCGAATGCCTCTAACACCTAAGCAAGCAGTTTAATTCTTGCAGCGTAAAACGTAACAGCGAAACGTCTATTAATCGGTGAGTGCAGTGAGCGAATCGAGGAGTGCTCCGTGTTCATGTCTACCTTCAATATTCAAAGCCAGATTGGTATTAGCGCATCGATTGTATTAGAGCTTCCAACGTCATTGAGCAGAGGGAATTGGCTGCAGTTTTATATCCCCACGAACGTCTATTTTTCTCAATAACGAACAGCCCGCTCTTAAAGAAGGAGATCCAAATGGGCAACTTAGAAGAACTTGAATTAACTCGACGCGGATTTACGGTTTTCGCGGCCTCAGCTTTCGGAGCATTCTTTATTAAGCCGAAAACAGCCATCGGCCTCTCTTCTGGCAAAACGTACATTGTAAGCGTGAAAACAATCGGATACGGATACCTTTGGGAAAAGGAATTTGAAGGCACCGATTGGATGTACGAACCAGATGAGGTAGAAGTCCAGCGCGAAGCGCTTAAACCTGGAGCCATCCTTCGATTCGAACAAGACCCCGACATTCCAAAGGATGCTGCTTGGCTCGACGCCATCTCTGAAGACGGCGAAAAAACTCTGCGACATCCTCTGGAGCGCGACGGCAGAAGAAGAGGCAGCCGTCATGAAAATCGTCGATAGGATCAACGGCGGCCATAAAGTCTGGGCAGAAGTGAGCGACGCCGAACATTCTACGATTGACGCCGGTCCCGACAACGCACGCATTCACACAATTGAATTCGACGTGTTCTACCGATAATTTGCCGTGTGATGCCTAATGAAATCGGCACGATCCAATCCGACAAGGAGCACCAGGTTCGCTTTTCGCCAGCTTAGTCTTACCATTCGTCCACCATACCCATATGTGCAAGTAGACTCACTCGGTCACGCACTGCCTCGCCACCCCCATCGCATCCACCGTCATTTCGGGCGGCCTCAGTTCAAGCGCGCAGTTATTCGACTGATGTCGCAGCAAGAGAGGAATCCGTTTACCGAATAGAAAGCCATGGCATCTGCGGAATAGCCAGAAAGCGCTAGCATTTTCATATCGGGAAAGGAGAGCACTCATTATGGACAAAAAGAAAAGGACAGCCATCGTCTCTGTCGTCGCGGTCTTAATCGTTGCTATCGGAGCGTACTGGTACGTCAATTACCAGATACCGCACAATGCAGCGGTTGAGGCCTTCAACACCGCTGCCGACGGACTTCAAAGCCGCAATGATGACTTAGACGCCGCAATCAAAGAGCTTCAGGAACTGAACAAATCGAAGGATAAGCCCTATGATTCGTCGACGTCTGATTCCGCGACCAATGCGGTAGCCCAAGCTCAGGCCGCCAAAGAAGATATCCCCGCAATGCCAGGTAATACCGACGAGATAAACACTATGGCAAAGAAGATCGACAAGATGGGAAAATACGATTCCGTCATCGGCGATCTTTCCACCGCCAAATCCAACCTTCAAGACAGCATCGACCAGCTCAAGCAGGTGACCAACCCCTCAGAGCAATTCATCCTGCAACGGCTCACGGGCATTGCCAACATCACGGCACTGGAAGCTGTTTCGGAGGGCAACGATCCAAATAATAAGTTGGGCAAACAGGGCGGTTACACCGCATGCGTCTACTTTAATTCCGATTTGGTCGACTCTTCCGACGTGTATCTTAGCGGAGATTACACCCCCGTCGTGGACGGCGGATGCGATGCCGGCGGAGCCGTCGAGGTGTACGCAAACGTCAAAGATGCCAAAAAACGCGATGAGTACTTGAGCAGCTTTGACGGCAATTCGATCTTAGACCCCGGTTCGCACAAGGTTGTTGGCACCTGTGTGGTTCGCACTTCCTGCCATCTTGCCGCATCGCAGCAAAACAACATGACGAGCAACGTTGAACAGGCACTCATCAGGCTCGACAAGTAATTTTTTATCGCTCATATCAACTGGCGATAAAGGGGTGTAGATATGAGCGATAGATTTCCCGATGTTGATTGGTGATGCGATCGTTGCAACGCCCATCTCAGCAATCAGCCAAGTTTTGACGATCACAAGTACACGTGGGTTTGCACTGAATGTGGTTACAAGAACAGTATCTCCGTAACCAACATTTATGAATCCGAAGAAGACTATCTGTTAAACCCAGGCGACGATCCCCTCCCCGATGACAATGGTTACAGTTACGACGTCGTAGGGGGTAGACGAGCAGGTCTGTTAGCCCCACCCAAATAGGCGGGGCTTTTTCTCTAACATCAACCAGATTCTTTTGCGCAGCACCAGCCAAAATGGTTAGCCCCCTGCATTGTCTCAATCTGTAACAACTAGGCAGGTTATTTCCTCCTAACTGTTACAGATTGAAACAAATGGACAGATCCTCAACCTTCCATCTCGATCTGTAACAGTAAGAACGGTTTTCCGCCCCTTCGTGTTACAGATCGAGACAAACCTGAAGCTTGGTTGGCGCCATACCCGCTGACTTATAGACATAAATAGAAACGGGCCCTGTCCCACAAGGGAACAGAGCCCGAAACTCTCATGGAGCCAGTGACAGGAATCGAACCTGCAACCCACTGATTACAAATCAGTTGCGCTACCGTTGCGCCACACTGGCACACTTGGCGCTTTCGCGCGAAGCCTGTTAAGAATAAAGGAATTGCGGACGGGACGCAACAGACCCTTCGACCGACCACATCTCAAAACCATTCGTCAGAACGAATAGTTTTAATTACAATTGCTATATATAAAACTATTCGTTCTGGCGAAGGGTTTCGCGATGCTTACTACCAAGGAAGCCGCCGAGCTGCTCGGCATCACTCCGCGCAGGGTGCAGGAGCTCATAAAAAACGGAGCACTTGAGGCCCGCAAGGCTTCCGGTGTATGGCTCATCGACAAAGACAGCGTCGACACGCGACTCCGCTCCGTGACCAAAACGGGGGGACGCCCCCGTCGCGGCCACGGTAAGAGCGAGATCGCGTTCACCCTCATGAATCGCACGCACGAAGTCGCTCAGCTGGTCTACAGCACATCGCGAAAAGACTTTACCCACATCGGCGCCAACATCGATTACGTCCATGCCCCTATTGGAGTATTTGGCCCCAATAGCCCCATATCGCTCGACTCCTTCCGCACTTGGTGGCGAGGACGCGGTATCCCGCTCGCGCGCATTGGGCTAGCCTCCCTGCTTGCAGAAGCCGCAGTCGATGTTCCCGATGAACTCGTCCAGCGAAATCTCGGCCTCTCCCTATCCGACCAGTATTGGATTAGACCCCAGGGTTCCGGTCTCGCGTGGGAAGATATTAACTTCTTCAATAACGCCTTTGATGACGTCTCACTGTCCATTGCACCCTTTGCCCCAGAGGGAAAAGCGGCTGCCGCAAAGCCCGATAACACCTCGGACGGCAATCTTCAAAAGTACTGGACGTGCGAGGGCGAGCGTCGAATTCTGCATAAGGCAGGAGCGCACCTGAACCAGGAACCTTATAACGAGCTGGTGGCGACTGCACTTCACCGTCGCATCCTAAACGCCTGCGATTATGTGCCTTACTCGCTCGAGGGCACGGGCACTTCCGCCCTGAGCATATGCGATGTCTTCTTAACTGATGAAGAAGAGTATGTCCCTGCGTTCTATGTAAACCAGCACGCGAACGCAGATGAACGGCTAACCGACTACGAGCGATATGTAGCAAACTGCGAGGAGCTCGGGGTGACAGGCGTCAAGGATGCCCTTGACCGCATGATCGTATGCGACGACATCATCGCCAACTATGACCGCCATTGGCGTAACTTTGGCCTTGTGCGAAACGTCAACACGCAAGCCTGCAGACCTGCCCCCATCTTCGATTCGGGCTCATCACTCTGGTGCAACATATCGCTAGAGGAGCTTAGGGCGGGAGAGCACAGTTTTACCAGCGCACAATTTCATTCAAGTCCCGCCAAACAAATGTTGCTCGTCGAGGACATGGGCTGGTTTGACGGGGACAAACTCGAAGGCTTCGTTGACGAGGCAATCGAGATTCTGTCCAGAAACGACGCGCTCACGGCAAGGCTGCCTTATCTAAAAGAGGCGCTAACGTGGCGCCTCAAAAGAATGATCGACATCGCTGAATGGAGTTAGCGAGACAGCATCGCCCCGCCAACTCCCCTACCTCCCGCGGAGGGCCTTGAGCTTTGCCAGGGCCTCGGGGCTTAGACGGCTGCCCAGGGTCATCTTGATCTGCGGGGCCTCCTCGGCCTCGTGAACGTCGTTATCGATCTGTTTGATCTCGTCCACCAGCATACGGCTCGAGATGCGCGTAACGCCCTTGCCCATGACGACGGCTTGGATTGTGCCGTCACTCGATACCACGGAGCACGCGCGGCCTTCCTCGCGTGCCTCGATGCAGAGCTTTTGCACCACGGTATCGGCAGAGACGCCCGTCGGCGAAAACTCGATGCGCACGCCGCGGGCCGGCAGGTTGGGGCGCTCGCTGGAGATATTGCCCGCACCGTCAAACACGATTACGGCCTCGTAGCGGCCCTGGGCAAACGCGGCAACGTCGTTGATGAGGGCGGTGCGCGCCATATCGTGAACGTCGCTGGAGTATGGATCGTCGGAATGGTCGTAGACGAGCTTTTCGTAGCGCGGCGTGCAGTGGATCACGTTGTAGCCGTCGACCACCAGCAGCTCGGGCTTATTGGAGTGCACCGTCGAGACCGGATCGGCGATGGCCTGCGCAAACGCATTGCCGCCCACGCCATAGGTCGCGGCCGAAACAATCGGCTTGGCCGAGCCCTCGCCAAAGCGCTTGGCCTTGGACTTGGCACGGTTCTTTTTGGACATGCGCTACTCCTCCCCCATGAGCTCGCCAGCGTTGCGACGCAGCCACTCAAAGCACAGGGCCGTCGTTGCCTGGGCAACGTTGAGGCTCTCGGTCATGCCACGCTGGGGAAGCTTGGTCAAAAAGTCGCATTTCTCGAGCACCAGGCGCGAGATGCCGTCGCCCTCGGAGCCCATGACGAGCGCCACGCGACCCTCGAAGGGAGCATCCCAGCAACTGCCTTCGGCGTGCTCGGAGGCACCGCCCACCCAAAAGCCAGCGGCCTTGAGGTCGTCGAGCGCACGGGCGATGTTGGGCACCTGCGCGATAGGCAGGTGCATGACGGCACCGGCAGAGGTCTTGTAGCTGCCCACGGTCACGCCGGCGGCACGTTTGTTGGCAACGATGACGCCCGCGGCGCCCACGACCTCGGCGGAACGCACAATGGCGCCAAAGTTACCGTCGTCGGTCACATGGTCGAGCACGATGACGAGCGCCGGACCGTCGCCCGCGCGGTCGAGGATATCGGCGACATCGGCATAGGGGAAGTTGCCAACCTCGAGTGCGATGCCCTGATGAGCGCCATGGCTCGACAGTGCGTCGAGCTGCGCGCGCGGCACATACTTAATGCGGACGCCCGCGGCGTTGAGGTCATCGACCAGACGCGACAGGGCGGCATCGCGCTCCCCGCCCTCGGCAATGAGCGCGCACTTGATGGGAAAACCGGTGCGCAGCGCCTCGGCGGCAGCACGACGGCCTTCGATAAACTCACCCTTGGGAGCCTGGACAGCGTCGCGGCCACGCTCGCGCTGCGGACGTGCAGCCTGGGTACGATCGCGCTGGCCCTTGGGAGCGGCAGCGCGATCGTTGCGGTGAATCGGACGCGAGCCAGAAGCGGCCTGCTTGCCGCCACGAGGCGCACGTTTGCGATTGTCGGCCATAGGACGGCCTCCTTTAAATACTTTTCAAACAGGACAAAAGAAGCGACCGCTTAAGACGAATAGCTCAAGCGGTCGGTACGGGTTTTCCAAGTGCCCGAGATTGCCGTGAAAGAGGAGCGACGCGTACTTGAGTACGCGAGCGACGGTTTGAACGGCAAGGTCGGGTGCTTGGGAAACCCGCGGGGATTAGAGAGATTTGATACGAGTGCCGGCGGCCGTATCTTCAATCGTCAGGCCCAGGTCCTTGAGCTGATCGCGGATGGCATCTGCCAGATCCCAGTTCTTGGCGGCACGAGCCTCGGCACGAGCCTCGAGAATCTTAGCAGCGGCCTCATCCACGTCGTCGCCCGTGTAGGCAACCAAACCGGCGGCAACGCCCAGCAGGCCCAGCGGCAACTCGACCTTGGGCTCGGGAAGCTCAACGCCAAACGTATCGAGCAGCTCGGCCAGCGTATCGGCGGCAGCCAGGACTGCGGCCTTGTCGGCAGCATCGCCCGCCTGCTCCAGGTACTGGTTGCACTCGGTCACAAAGCCAAAGACGACACCCATGGCACCGGCGGTGTTAAAGTCGTCGTCCATGCACTCCTTAAAGGCGGCGCGGGTCTCGGCGGCCTTGGCGGCAAACGCCTCGGCGGCAGCCGCATCGGCATCGGCCGTCGCATGGTTCGCAGCCCAACGAAGGTTCTCGACCGTACCGGCAATACGCGTGAGCGAATTCTCGGCACCCTCCAGGCGCTCCCAGGAGAAGTCGAGCGGCGAGCGATAGCTCGTCTGCAGCATCAACAGGCGCAGGGCCGCGGCAGAGTGCTGCTCGAGCACCTCGGCCAGCGTAAAGAAGTTACCGAGCGACTTGGACATCTTCTCGCCGTCGACCAGCAGCATGCCCGTGTGCATCCAGGTGTTGGAGAAACCCTGGTGCCAGGCGCAGGTGGCTTGGGCGCACTCGTTCTCGTGATGCGGGAAGGCAAGGTCGGAGCCGCCGCCGTGAATATCGATCGGAGTGCCCAGGTAGCGGTGCACCATGGCGGCGCACTCAGTGTGCCAACCGGGACGGCCCTCGCCCCAGGGGCTCGGCCAGCTGGGCTCGCCGGGCTTGGCGGCCTTCCACAGGGCAAAGTCGAGCGGGTCGTTCTTGTCCTCGTTCTCCTCGATACGCGCACCAACCATAAGGTCATCGATGTTGCGGCCCGAGACCTGGCCATAGTTGGGATCGCTGCGCACGGCAAAGTACACGTCGCCGTTATCGGCGGCGTAAGCATGGCCCTGCTCGATGAGCGTCTTGATCATGGCGATCATGGGGCCGATCTCCTTGGTGGCGCGGGGGCGCACATCGGGATCGAGCACGTTGGCGGCGCGCATGACGCCGATGAACTTGTCGGAGAACTCCGTCGCGACCTCGGCGGCCGTACGGCCCTGCTCGTTGGCGCGCTTGATGATCTTGTCGTCGACATCGGTGAGGTTCTGGGCGAACGTGACCTCGTAGCCGCTCGCGATGAGCCAGCGGCGAATCACGTCAAAGCTGATGAACGTGCGGGCGTTGCCGATGTGGATGTTGTCGTAGACCGTGGGGCCGCACACGTACATGCGGACCTTGCCGGACTCGATGGGCTGGAACTCTTCCTTTTTATGGGTAGCGCTATTGTAGATACGCATTCGTTACTCCTTAACGGTTTTCTGTAGCAGGCAGACGGCCCAGGCGCCGATTCCCTCGCCCCGGCCTTCCCAACCGAGCTTTTCGGTCGTAGTGGCGGCGACGCCCACGTTTTCGACGTCAACGCCCAGGGCATGGGCAAGGTTGGCGCGCATGGCATCGCGGTGCGGGGTGATCTTGGGTTGCTGACAGGCAATGGTGCAATCGGCATCGACAAACTCGAAGCCCAGCTCGCGCGCATAGTCCATCACGCGAGCGAGCAGCACCATCGAATCGGCACCCTCATAGGCGGGGTCGGTATCGGGGAATAGCTTGCCGATGTCTCCCCCGCGGCAGGCGCCCAGAATAGCGTCGGCCAAGGCGTGCGCGAGCACATCGGCATCCGAGTGGCCCAGCAGGCCGCGCTCGTAGGGAATGTCGACACCGCCGATGATACATCGACGCCCCTCCACCAGACGGTGAACGTCGTAGCCATGGCCAATGCGCAGGTTACTGAACATGGGGAAGGTCCTCTCCCTCGGCCATGCGGCCAAGCAGAATCGCGGTTACGGGACGCAGGTCCTCGGGCACCGTCACCTTAAGGTTATCGCGCGGGCTCTGGACGCAGCGGACGCGCCCACCCATGCGCTCGACCAGCGACGAATCATCGGTGCCGATAAAGCCCTCAGCAATGGCTGCAGCGTGGGCGCGCTTCATAGCATCGACGCTAAAGATCTGCGGCGTCTGCGCTGCCCAGTAGAGCTCACGCGGCGGCGTCTCGACGATGTTGTCGCCATCGACGATCTTGAGCGTGTCGATCGCGGGCTGACCACACACGACACCGTCGAGAGCACGGTCGCTCACGAGCACGTCGATAGCGTGGTCGATGGCCTCGGTCGTAATGAGCGGACGAGCGCCATCGTGAATGGCGACGTATTCAAAGCCCGCCGGAACCGCATGCACGCCGGCACGGGTGGAATCCTGACGGGTATCGCCGGCATCGGCAAAGCTGATGGGCGTGTCATAGTCAAACGGGTCGATGGCCAGGCGGCACATCTCGGCACGACGCTCGGCAGGACAAACCACGACGATGTGGCCAACCTTATCGCTACGGTCAAATGCGCGGATGGACCAGCTCATAAGCGGACGGCCCGCTACATTGACGAGCTGCTTGCCACCGGGGTTACCAAAGCGCTGACCGCTGCCACCGGCAACGACCACGGCGCATACGGGCGCCATTATGCGTTCCCCTGTTTGGTGCCCTTCATGCGGTACAGGGAGTCCGCAAGAATGGCAGGGTTGTTGACGCCAAAGTCGCCCAGACGCTCCGGATCCTCGCTGATGTCGTCCATGAGCTCCTGCAGCGAGCCGTACTCGTCGACAATCTTCTCGGCCACGCCGTCGCGCACGACGGACACGCGCGAAAGCGTGCGCAGGCCCAGCGGCGTCATGACGGAATCCTCGTCCAGGTCGTCATAACCCAGAACTGCCGCCACATGCTGTGGGTCGGACAGGTCCTTGGGCGTCATACGGGCA
Source organism: uncultured Collinsella sp. (assembly GCA_900541195.1). GTDB lineage: Bacteria > Actinomycetota > Coriobacteriia > Coriobacteriales > Coriobacteriaceae > Collinsella. The sequence goes on from UQIY01000014.1 coordinate 37,384, forward strand.
AGCTCGGCGCGAATCTTCTCGGCGTTGGCCTCAGAGGAATCGCTTGCGTAGTCGCGGATCATCAAGTCGTACTCGGTATCCATGCTGGAGCCGGCGAGCTGCTCGAGCTGCATCTGCACGAGCTTGCCCTGGTTGCCCAGCTTGACAATGCAATCCTTAAGCTCAGTCTTTGCCTGCTGCATGATCTCGAAGCTCGAGAAAATGCCGGTGATGTCGGCGAGCGTAACGTAGTCATCGAGCTCGAGGGCCGTCAGACGCAGCAGGGAGCGGTCGAGCGACTGACGGGTGGTCTGGAGCGTGGCGACGAGCTGGTTGACCGAGCTCATGATGGTGGTGACAGGCTGGATCTCGTAGCTCTTGCCGTGAACGTACACGTTAACGACGGCGCGACGAGCCGAAACCGAGATCACGATGGCGTCGGTGAGCACCGACATGCGAGCGGCAGTACGGTGACGCATGCCCGTCTCACTCGTGGCAAGCGAGGGATCGGGATTGAGGTGGAAGTTGGCGCGCAGGATCTGGGTGAGGTCGCCATCGATAACGATGGCACCGTCCATCTTGGAAAGCTCGAACAGGCGGTTCGAGGTAAACGAAATGTTGAGCGGGAAGCCGTCGTTACCGGCAGCGAGCACGTTTTCGGTGTCGCCGACGCAGATAAGGGCACCCAGGTGACCGGCAATGATCATGTCGAGGGCGGTGCGGATCGGCTGGCCAGGTGCCGTCAGGCGAATGGCCTGTTCCATACGCTTTTGCAGCTCGTTCTTATCCAAGGCATCGCTCCCATCGTATACGCTCCATAAACGTCAATAAGTTTCTCACGGTTTGCCCCTGTGACGCCCGCAAAATCCGATGCTTACAGAATGAGCGAACACAGCTGAGAGCCCCAATCCAAATGAGCTGCTTGTGTGGTAGCATCGGGATTCGCATAAATGAGGGAGTAGTCGCGTGACCGGGTTCGCCTCCGGTGGCGCGGCAAGTCAACACACTGGCCGATGCGGTCTGGCTTGCCTTAATGAACGAGACTCGTGGCTGTGCGCACAACGCGTACGCCACGGGTCTTTTTTGTTACTCCCCCAAGAGGTACACGCGGGCCCGCCCGCAGAGAGGGAGCCAGACTATGGGACTCGCAGAGCTTGTGTTGCTCGCTATCGGCCTTTCGATGGACGCCTTTGCCGTATCCATCTGCAAGGGCCTTGGCATGAAGAAGATCAACCTTAAGGTCGCCGTGGTGCTCGGCCTGTTCTTTGGCGGCTTCCAGGCCGGCATGCCCGTAATCGGATGGGCGCTCGGCAGTCAATTCATGAGCATCATCGGACCCATCGACCATTGGATCGCCTTTATCCTTTTGGCCTTTATCGGCGGCAAAATGCTGTGGGAGGCCTTTACCGAAGACGAGGATGAGGACGAGAGCGACGGCAAGGATGCCGAAAAGATTAACCTGGGTGAGTACCTGATTCTGGCTATCGCCACCTCAATCGACGCCCTGGCCGTGGACATCTCATTTGCTGCGCTCTCGGTTGACATCGTTCCCGCTGTATCGCTTATCGGAGTCACAACGTTTATCTTCTCCGTCGCCGGCGTAGCGATCGGCCACACCTTTGGCGAGCGCTACGAAAAACCCGCCACCATCGTGGGCGGCGTCGTGCTCATCCTTATTGGGCTTAAGATTTTGCTTGAGCATCTGGGGATTTTGGCGCTGTAACGCCAAACACAATCGCTCAAAACTCAACGCCAGCACAAGGCCTCATGCAGAGTTTTGCATGAGGCCTTTTCATGCAGACTTTTGCATGTCATACTGATATGCAAAAGTCTGCACGTTAGGAGATCGCCGTGGATATCCTTCCCATCACCACACCGCGCCAAGCTGGCATCTACGTGCGTCAGGCACGCGAGACTCAGGGTCTCACCCGTGCCGCCCTCGCCAAAAAGGCCGGTGTTTCGGAGCGTCTGCTCGCATCGCTCGAGCTAGGAGACGCCATCGGCATTCGGCTCGACAAGCTGCTGGCAGTTTTCGGTGCTCTTGGACTGGCGCTCGCCGCTCAAGGGGATATCGACGAATCGAAAAACGAGCAACCAGTCGACGCCCCGCATGCTGATTTGCAACCTCGTAGTACCCCCAGGCGCCATCACGCTCAACGTTTTCACCATCGCAACCGTCGCAGCGCAGCCGTTCCGGCTCTCGCAGATGTCCCCTTTACGTCCGAGCTCTACGACAGGGCCTTCGCCGATTTCGCCATGTCCAATCTCGGAGTCTCGATTGCCGCAAACGCATCTAACCAAACCAAGCCCGAAGGGAAATAGCCAATGGCCAGAACATCACTTCGGACCATTATTTGCGGCGTACCTGCGGGAACGCTCACGCAAGATGAGAACGGTCTTATCAGCTTTACCTACGATCATGACTATGACGGGCCAACCCTATCGACCAACATACCCGTATCAAATCGCACATACGGCCAACAGGTCATGAATCCGTACTTGTTTGGCCTTCTACCCGACAGCGAGGACCAACGAAAAGCGATTGCCGCCGAATTCAACGTTAGGCCCAACAATCCCGTTGCGTTGCTCAGCCATATCGGACTCGACTGTCCGGGCGGAGTGCAGTTTTGTGCCGAAGAAGATGCCGACGCCGTCCTGCATCGCGCTGGCGACTACCGCCCTATAGACGACCACGAAATTGCTCTCCGTCTCAAGTCGATCAGAGATGACCGCGATGCATCGTGGATGGGTCTAGATGAAAGTTGGTCACTTGGAGGCAACCAGGGCAAGTTCGCGCTCGCGTTCATAAACGGCCGCTGGTGCGAATGCATGGGCTCCTCGCCCACAACGCATATTTTCAAAAATGGCGTTATCGGATTTAAACTCGAGGCTCTCAATGAGTTTGTCTGCATGAAAAGCGCCCAGCGCGCCGGTATCGCAACGGCAAACGTCGAATATCGTATGTTTGAGGACGAACCTGCCCTCATTGTTGAGCGCTATGACCGCGTGAAAGTCGAAGACGGAATGATCAGGCGCCTACATCAAGAAGACCTCTGTCAGGCACTTGGGGTGATGCCTGCCCAAAAGTACACAGCAGACGGCGGCCCGACCACCCGCGACATTCAAGAGCTCCTCGTAAATACGAGCCACCATCAACTTAACCTGTATCTGTTTACGCAGATACTGTTCTTTAACGCCATCACCGGCGCACCGGATGCGCATGCGAAAAACTATTCCCTGCTCCTTGGAAACGACGGCGCAGCCATGATGGCTCGTATGTACGATGTCGCATCGGGCTTGGCGTATGAGCGCATGCGCCGCCGGGCGCGCCTTGCCATGAGCGTTGGCGGCGAAAATCGTGTGGGGCGCATCGGTCCAGGCGCTATCCGCCGATACCACGGTATGGGCGACCCCGTGCTGGAGGCGGCGCTTACCGATGCCGGGCTATCCGAGAAGTTTTGCTTTGCGACCATGATGGACCTCGCCTACGAAGTGCCCATTTGCATGGAAGAGGTCATGGACGAATACGCCGATCTGCCCGGCATGGCGGACCTGCGCGAGCATATGCTCGGCCCCGTCCGCGAAAACTGCCAGCGCACCCTCGACCTCATCAAGGCAGAAATGGACTAGGTGGCCTTAATTTCGCAATTATCAAACAAAAGAGAGGGGACACCCGTCGCAAAAGCTCGGATGTCCCCTCTCGTAATGTCATTTGCAATCCGCTAGCACGTGGCTCGAACTGCTGCTAGCGCAACCTTTACGCAGCGAGGCGCTTGAGGACGTCGATGAGCAGCTCGTAGAAGCGCTCGGCAGAAGCAAGCTCCATGCTCTCGTCCGGAGTGTGGACATCGGAGAGCGTCGGGCCCACGGCGATGGCGTCCAGGCCGTGCAGGGCCTCGGCAAACAGGCCGCACTCAAGGCCGGCGTGAATGGACTCGATGCGCAGCTCGGAGCCAAAGAGCTCGCGATAGCTCTCGACAAAGACGTCGCGGACCGGCGAATGCTCGGCATAGCTCCAGCCGGGATACTCGAACTCAAACTTGGCGTCGAAGCCCAGGACATCGGCAAGCGTCTGCAGGCGGTCCTTGAACTCGTTCTGCAGCGAGGTGATCGAGGAGCGCGGGGACAGCATGATCTTGACCTCGTCGTCAGAAGTGGCAACCACACCGATGTTGGAGGAAACCTCGACAGAACCGTCGGTGGCGACGTTGCGGCGAATCACGCCGTTAGGGGCAAGACGCAGGGCGCGGATGAGGGCAAGCGCGGACTTCTGGTCCATGGCCTCGACCTCGGCGTCATCGGCAATCTCGACGGTGCAAGTAAAGCCGGGGTCGAAGACCTCGAGCTCGGCAGTGACGTCGGCGATGATGCCCTTTGCAATCTGGGCCGCGACCTCGGCGGCAGCGTGGTCGGCGTAGACCAGAACAGCCTTGCACTCACGGTTGATGGCGTTGTCCTTAGTGCCGCCGTTAAAGCTGACGATGGCGGGCTCGCCAGCGACCATCAGGCGGTCGATGATGCGGGCCATGATGAGGTTGCCGTTGCCGCGCTCCAGGTTGATATCGCTGCCGGAGTGACCGCCCAGCAGGCCGGAGATGTCGAGCGTGAGGGTACTACCGGTCTTGTGCTCGCGCACGATGGGGCAGGTGTAGGTAACGACGACGCCGCCGGCGCAGCTGACGGTGGCAACGCCCTCTTCCTCGGAGTCAAGGTTAATCATGGTGCGGGCACTAATCTGGGACTTGTCGAGCGTCTCGGCGCCGACCAGGCCGGTCTCCTCGTCGGTGGTGAATACGCACTCGAGGGCGGGATGGACAATCGAATCATCGTTGAGCACGGTAAGCATAAGCGCGACGGCAATGCCGTTGTCGGCACCCAGGGTGGTGCCGTTGGCGGTAAGGACACCATCCTTGACGACCAGGTCGATACCATCGGTCGTAAAGTCGTGCTCGACGGAGCCCAACTTGTCACACACCATGTCGATATGGCCCTGCAGCATTACGGTCGGGGCATTCTCGGCACCGGCAGATGCGGGCTTGCGAATGATGACGTTGTAGACCTCGTCCTGGTACACGTCGAGGCCGCGCTCCTTGGCAAACGCGACCAGGAAATCGCTGATGCCCTTCTCGTTGCCAGACCCACGGGGGATCGCGCTGACCTCCTCAAAGAAATGGAACAGCTGGGCGGGCTCGTAGCCGGTAATCTTGTAGTCCATGGTGCCTCCTTGGCGCAACTGGTTAGACAGTAAGACATGCGACTTGTATATTCCCAGACTTTGCGTGCATAAACCAGTCGAAAACGCCGAGCGCCCTCGCATCATCGGCTAACGGCGGGGAAACACCACTTTATCAAGATAAAGCATGTTAGACGGGCCGCGCCGAAGGGACGCTGGACCCTTCAACCAACCTCAACGCCTGATCAACGTTTATGCATACACCATTGGTATACTTAATGAGATTTTTGTCCTCCGTCACGACGTAATCGACGTCGATGCGATTGGCAACGCCCAGCATCAGGTCATCCTCAAAGTCATTGTGATGATACTTGAACACAAAGGAGTCGAAGACCTCGTCTGCACCGACCGGCGCGATGAGGGCGAGCTCGCGCATCTGCCGAACGCATGCCCAGGCCGTTTCGTCCGCCGCCGCAATGGCGTTATCGCTCAGCGAACCATTCTTCCTTCGGCACTCCCTCTTAATCGCCGCCGAGACAAGATACGAGACATCTTTGACCGAAAGAGACGAGGCAAACAGGGCAATCTGCTCCGAGACATCGGCAATCTCGAATAGACGGACAACATCCGCTGTCCGGTCCGACCTTCCAGAAAAGTAATCCATCCATACGTTGGTGTCGATGAGCAACTTGAGAATGCCGTCTGCACTCATAGCTCCACCCACTCGGGATAGCGCTCCGCCATTGCTTCCTCATAGAGGTCATCGTAGTCACCCAAGAGGTCGGGAACAGGGATGCCATATTTGAGGCACGCATCGCGCACGATGTGGCTGCCTTGCGTAACCCTTGATTCCACCGACGCAGTCGCTGGCACGTTAGAGCTCGGTACCGCAATCCCCGATCTCGAGGGCATGCATCCGTTGACGACCAGATATTCCCAAAGTGTCCGCACCGCTTGAGACGGCGTCATGCCGATATGCGCCAGCACGGCGTCCCCAGCCTCTTTGAGTTGGCGATCCATGCGTACATTCATCTGGACCGGCCGTGAGTCGAGTACCGATATAGGCATGCTAGCTCCTTCTGCTATACATATTTGTATTTCGAGTATAGCACCATTTACTCATAAAAAGGGGCGCCCCGACAGGAGTGCCCCTTCGCAAAGCTATGTTAATCCCTACAGCGCGCCGGAACCGGCTTGCATCATGCCGCCGGGACCCGAGCTCACGCCACTGCTCACAGGCGCGGCGCTGCCAGTGTGCGGTGCCGCCGGGGCGGTATCGCCACCGAGCGTGCCCGCCGGACGCGGTGCCGGAATCTCACCCGTGCCATGGCTAAAGACAAACTTGCCGTCGGCCACATCGCACAGGACGGTATCGCCCTCACCCCACTCGCCGGCCAGCAGCTCCTCGGACAGCGGATCCTCGATGAGCTTTTGGATGGCACGACGCAGCGGACGCGCACCGTTGGTGAGGTCGGTGCCCTCGGCCACGATCTTGTCGTAGGCCGCATCGGTGAGCTTGATGTTCATGCCGTTGGCAATCAGGCGCTGACGCAGGTCGTCCACCAGCAGGTGCGCGATCTTGGTCAGGTTCTCGCCCGAAAGCTTCTGGAACACCACGATGTCGTCGATACGGTTGAGCAGCTCGGGGCGGAACAGGCGCTTGAGCTCGCCCATCGCACGGCCGCGGATCTCACTCGACGTGAGACCCCGCTCGCCGGTGGTGCCAAAGCCCACGCTCGCATCCTGCGCGATCTCGCGGGCGCCCACGTTGGATGTCATGATGATCACGGTGTTACGGAAATCAACCGTCTTGCCCTGGCTATCGGTCAGGCGGCCCTCCTCCAGCACCTGCAGCAGAATGTTGAAGATATCGGGGTGCGCCTTCTCGATCTCATCGAACAGCACGACCGAGTACGGGTGACGACGAACGGCCTTGGTGAGCTGACCGCCCTCGTCGTGGCCCACGTAACCCGGGGGGCTACCGATAAGCTTGGAGACCTCGAACTC